>JBDHDM010000009.1:0-25713 GCA_039591515.1 Gemmatimonadota bacterium
GGCAACGAGCGGCGTCAATCGTCGATTTGCAGCCCGATTCCGGTGGGTGTCACGACCAGAGTCGGCAAAACGGTCCGCACCGGGGCCTTCGCGAAGCCTGCCAGCGCATCGTCCGCGGTCTCGAAGCCAACCAGCTGCTCGATGGTCTTGATCGTGGGGAACACCATGGGCAGCTCGCCCCGATCGAGCCGGCGCAGCGCTTCCACAGGGGAGATCCAAAGAGCCTCGGTCATCTCTCGGGGGTCGACGATGGGGAGGGCTCTTGCGTCCACCTTGGCTGCGAAGAATCTCGTGTCGTACCGTCGCGGCTCCGGTTTCGGTGTGATCCAGTGTGCGATGTACTCGACCGAGTCGCCGGCGATACGGCACTCCATGCGCGAGACGGCCTCCGCGAACGAGATGTCGTCTCGCATGAGGTCATTCCTGATTCTGTCGACCCCCTCGTCCTCCGCGGCCGTCGAGGGTGCGGTGCCGTCGGCACGGACGCCGACGAGGATCCCCGTCTCCTCGAACGCTTCGCGGAGCGCTGCCAGGTAGTAGGCGATCGCCGGGGGGTCGATGCCTTCCAACTCGAGGCGCTGTGCCGCCGCAACCGGGGTGAGCGTGTCGACGCGCTCGAGGATGCCAGCCGTCGAATCCGACGCGTCGACGCGTCCCCCGGGAAAGACGTACGCGCCGGGAACGAAGCCCGCCTGCCTGTTTCGCCGCATGAGCAGCAACTGCAGTCCGGAGCCCTCGTCGCGGAGCAGGACGATGGTCGCTGCGGGCCTCGGCTCCACCGGTGTGTCCGGCGGTGTACGGACGCTCTCGGCGAACTTGTCGGGGAGATTCTCGAAGGGAATGACGAAGTCGGGGTCCCCCATCAGTGGCCGGCCGCCATACCGTCCTTCCGAGGATCCGACCCTGCCGCCCATCCACGATCGAGGCGCAGGATCGCCTGGCCTCCTCCGAAAGCCACCCCGAGCGGATCTCGGAGCTCGTGACCGAGCGCCTCGAGCCGTGCCGCGACCTCGGGGTCGAGGTTCTCGATCGCCACGCGCGTGCCGGCGAAGTGTCGGAAGCGAGCGGCGTCGATTGCCTCCTGGGGGTCCATTCCGAACTCGACCATGTTCAGCAGGACCTGAACGTGTCCTTGCGGCTGCATGGAGCCACCCATGACTCCATAAGAGAGCCACGGCTCGCCGTCCTTCGTGACAAACGCCGGAATGATGGTGTGGAGAGGGCGCTTGCCCGGCGCGATCTGATTGGGGTGGCCTGCTTCCATCGTGAAGCCCGCCCCGCGATTCTGGAGGACGAGGCCGGTGCCGGGCACGACGATCCGAGAGCCGAAGTAGCCGTAGATCGAATTGATGAACGAGATCATGTTGCCGTGCCGGTCCGCCACCGTCAGGTAGATCGTCTCCGAATCGGTCGCGAGCCGGCCGGGGTCCGGACGATCAGCTGCTTTCGCCGCATCGATCAGCGCGGCCCTGCCGGCGAGGTAGCCAGGGTCGAGAAGCGCCTCCGGTCGCACCTCCATGTGGTCGGGATCGGCCACGTACCGAGCGAGGTCGGCATGGGCGAGCTTCTTCGCCTCGATCAAGGTGTGCAGGTACTCGGCGGAGTTGTGCTTCATCGTCGAGAAGTCGAATCCCTCGAGCATCTTGAGCATCTGCAGCGCGGCGATGCCCTGTCCGGCGGGGGGGAGCTCGTACAGCGTGTATTCCCCGTAGTCGACGCCGAGGGGCTCGACCCACCGGATCTCGTGGCTCTGGAGGTCCTCGAGCGTGAGATAGCCGCCGAGCCGGTCGAGACCGGCCACGATCTCGGCGCCGAGCTCCCCGCCGTAGAAGGTCCCAGGACCGTGATCCGCTACGCGCTGGAAGGTTCGGGCTAGGTCGGGGTTGCTGAACCAGTCACCCGCGGCCGGCGCCTCGCCGTCGATCAGAAAGGTCTGCGCTGCTCCCTCGTCCCGGCGCAGCCCTTCGACCGTGCCCGCCCAGTCCTGCGCGATGATCGGCGTGACGGGGAACCCCTCACTCGCGATCCGGATAGCCGGCGCCAGGAGGTCGGCGAGCGACATGGTGCCGTACGTTTCAGCGAGTGCGCTCCAGCCGGAGAGGGCTCCCGGAACCGTCACGGATCTCGCGCCGGAGCCGGGGACGTTGTCCTCGCCCTCGGCGAGCAGGGCTTCCAGGTCGGTCTTCGAACCGGACTTCCCGCTCGCGTCGAGGCCGATCAGCCTCCCCTCGTCCGCGAACCAGAGGATCGCGAACATGTCTCCACCCATGCCGGTCATGTGCGGCTCGGTGACGTTCAGGACCGCTGCGGCCGCGACGGCAGCGTCGATCGCGTTGCCTCCGTTCTGCAGGATCGTCAGGGCGGTCGTAGTCGCGAGCGGCTGACTCGTGGCGGCCACCCCGTTGGGTGCGTAGACGGTGGAGCGGCCGGAATACGTCGCGGGGCTGCCGACGGGACCCGTCATGAGGGAGGCTTCTTGGGCCGCGATCGGCCGGGCCCCGTCGACACCGAAGAAGACGGTGGTCACGAGAGCCATGGGGAGGAGGGTACGCATCGGTTCGCTGTCATGGATGTCGCCCCGTGCTCAGCCCAGGCGCTCCAGGACGCGCACGGTACGAGGGAAGATGTCGCGGAGTCTCTCTACTTCTTCCCGCGTCCCGTGGGGCTCTCCCCAGTGGATGGGAACGAGGGTCTCCGCCCCACAGGCTTGGCCCGCCTTCGCGGCGTCCTCGATGCCCATGGTGTAGTGTCCGCCGACGGGTAGAAAGGCGACGTCGCAGCGGATGCCGTACATGGAGGGAAGGAAGTCCGTGTCGCCGGCGTGGTAGAAGGTCGTGTCTCCGATCGTGAAGACGTAGCCGAGCCATCCCTGGTCCGGCGTGTGGAACTTCTTCGCGACGTTGTGTGCAGGAACCGCCAGGACGTCGAAACCGTCGAGCTGGAGCATGTCGCCCGGCCTCATGAAGTGGTCGGCGTCGTCCAGCTGCTTCTTCATCGAGGTCGGCGCGATGAGGATCGTGCGCGGGCCCCTCACTCTGGCGATGTCGTCTTCGGAGAAGTTGTCGTAGTGCGGATGTGTCAGAAGGACGAAGTCCGCCTCCGAGGCCTCGTCTACGCCCAGCGGATCCACGTGGATCTCCAACCCCTCGCGCCGGATTCGAACGGAGGAGCCTCGGAACCACGTGATGCCCTCGAGTGAATCGCTCATGGGAATCCGCGACCGGTGGCGCGAGGAGTGTCGAGGTGCCAAGCTAACCGCCCCTGACGGAGCGTAAAAGTGGCGTCGGGGGAAGCGCATCCAGCCGCCAGATTGGCAGAACGTCCTGCGAATCCGGCATGAATCGAGGCCCGAAAGCTGGCAAGGAACGTGCACCTTCGGACCCGACCGGCGTTTTGTGAGCGCGTCACGGATGTCCCTGGATCGGCTTGACCCATGACTGACGAATCGAAGAACGCCGGAGTTATCGAACTGTCAGAGCATAAGCGAGACCCTGGCCGCGACGCGGACGAGGGTCAGGAGAACGAAGAACCGATGGCCGAGCGTCTCACGCTACCGGTGCTACCCCTTCGTGATACCGTCGTGTACCCCGGCGTAGCGGTTCCGATCTCGGCGGGGCGGCCCGGCACGGTGGAGGCGGTGCAGGAAGCCCTCGAGGGCGACCGGAGATTGTTCGCGGTTGCCCAGCGCGAAAACGTGGACGACCCCGCTCCCGAGTACCTGTACTCGGTCGGTACCGTCGTGCGCATCATTCAGACCCACCGCGTTCGCGGGGGCGTTCAGCTTCTGGTGCAGGGTGAGAGCAGAGCTCAGGCACTCTCCTATGACCAGGAGGGCCAGGCGATGCTCAACGCCGTGCTGCTGGAAATGGAGACGCTGGAGCCTCGAGATCGGTCAGACCCGGCGTTCCAGGCTCTCGACGGCGAGCTCCGTGACAGGGCGGCAGCGTTGGGCACACGGCGCGGGGTCCCGGCGGAGGCCCTGAATCAGCTCATTGAAGGGGTCGACGAGCCCGGGGCGTTCGCGGATCTGGTCGCCTTCTACCTGGAGCTCGACACCGCCGACAAGCAGAAGCTCCTGGAGATGCTCGACGACGAGCGACGCATGCGGGAGTGCCTCCTGGCCGTCGAACGGGAGTTGGCCCGCATCGACGCCCAAGAGGACATCCAGGCCAAGGTGCAGTCGGAGCTCGGCGAGCGGCAGCGTGAGATGCTCCTGCGCGAGCAGCTGAAGGCGATCCAGAAGGAACTGGGCGAGGAGGAGGAGCGCGACGACGTCGAGGAGATGCGTGAGCGCCTCGAGGCGTTGGAGCTGGATGAGGAGCAGCGCTCGGAGGTCGATCGGGAGCTCAGGCGCTTGGAGCGCACCAGCCCTCAGTCGGCCGAGTATCAGGTCATCCGCACCTTCCTGGAGTGGGTGACCGAGCTTCCGTGGAACGAGCGCAGCGAGGAGAAGATCGACCTCCAGCGTGCGGAAGACATCTTGAACGACGACCACTACGGGTTGGAGGACGTCAAGGACCGCGTCCTGGAATTCCTTGCCGTGCGGAAGTTGGCACTCGATCGGGCGGCCGAGGCCGAGAGCGGGTCGGAGAAGCCTCCGAAGAAGGCGGCCGCCGCCGCTGCCGAGCACGACCCGGATGCGGACGACGACGGTGAGGCGGAGACCGGCGGCGGGGAAGAGGGCGTGACCGCGGGCCGGGGCCCGATCCTGCTCTTCGTCGGCCCCCCGGGCGTCGGCAAGACATCGATCGCCCAGTCCATCGCGCGGTCGCTCGGACGGGAGTACGTACGGATCTCGCTCGGGGGTGCGCGCGACGAGGCCGACATCCGCGGCCACCGCCGTACCTACGTGGGGGCGATGCCGGGGCGCATCATCCAGGGGATGCGGCAGGCGAAGAGCAAGAACCCCGTGTTCCTGCTCGACGAGGTCGACAAGCTGGGAGTGTCATATCAGGGTGACCCGAGCTCGGCACTGCTCGAAGTCCTCGATCCGGCGCAGAACTCGACCTTCGTCGATCACTATCTCGGGATCCCGTTCGACCTCTCCGAGGTGCTCTTCGTTGCGACGGCCAACTACCTCGATCGGATTCCCGGTCCGCTGCTCGATCGCATGGAGCGCGTCGACTTCGCCGGGTACACGGAGGCGGAGAAGCTGGAGATCGCGAAGCGCTATCTGCTCAAGCGCCAAAGGAAGGAGAACAGCCTCGAGGAGTCGGAGTTCTCGATGACCGACGCGGCGATCCTGATCATCGTGCAGAGCTATACCCGGGAGGCGGGTGTCCGCCAGCTCGAACGGGAGGTCGGGAAGCTCGCGCGGAAGGTGGCGCGGAGGATCGCGGGTGGGAAGCTCGAAGCGATCGAGGCGACGCCCGAGGATGTCCGTGAGCTGCTCGGCCGACCGCGGGTGCACCCGGAGCGCATGGCGGACGAGGATACGCGCGGAGTCGCGACCGGGATGTTCTACACCCCCATGGGCGGAGACATCATGTTCGTCGAGGCCAGCGTCATGCCCGGCGAGGGGGGCTTCGTGCTCACCGGGCAGCTGGGGGACGTCATGAAGGAGTCGGCGCGAGCCGCGCTGTCGTATGCGAAGGCGAATGCCGAGCGGCTGGGAATTCCCTCGGAGGCGCTCAACAGCCGGGAGGTCCACATCCACGTCCCGGCGGGAGCGATTCCGAAGGACGGTCCATCGGCCGGCATCACGATGGCCACGGCTCTCGTATCGGCCGTGTCCGGCAGAAAGGTCCGCCGGGACGTTTCCATGACCGGCGAGCTGACTCTCACGGGCCGGGTTCTGCCGATCGGTGGGGTGAAAGAGAAGGTGCTCGGCGCGGTTCGGGCAGGAATCCGTGAGATCATCCTGCCGATCGACAACGAGGCGGACATCGACGACATCCCCAAGGACGTGCAGCGAGAGGTCACCTTCCATCTGGCCGAGACGCTGGACGACGTCATCGACGTCGCACTGGCAAGCGGACAGAAGAAGAGTGTGCGGAAGACGAGGGTTCCCGGGCGGGCCGCCGTGAGGAAGAAGCCGGCGGCACGGAAGAAGCCGGCAGCGAGGAAGCCCGTGGCCAAGAACAAGAAGAAGACTGCTCGGAAGCCTGCGGCGGCGAAGAAGGCGGCGAGCAAGCCCGGAGCCAAGAAGAAGGCGGCGAAGCGGCGGCCGGTGAGCAAGAAAGAACCGGCTGGCAAGAAGTAGTCTTCGGGGGCGAAGCCGAGGCTGCGCCTCCATTGGGAGAGCGAAGGCGGCCTCGGCCTATTCCACGCGGATCCGGCCGGCCGGCCCTTCGACGACCTCCCCGATCACCGCGAGCGCCGGGGTCCTTCCGCTGAGGGCCTGGAGCAGTGCATCGAGGCGCTCCGGGGATAGGCACATGAGGATCCCGCCCGACGTCTGGGCATCGGCGAGGAGGATCCGCGTCACGGGCGACGCGTCCTCGGGAAAGGTCACGTCGTCGGACAGATCCTCGAGGTTTCTCGTGCTTCCCCCGGGTACGTGACCCGCTTGCGCGAGTGACTCGGCCCCGGGGAGGACCGGGACCGCGCTCGAGCGGACGATCGCCGCGTGCCCGGAGGCGCGGAGCATGCTCCGCAGGTGACCGAGCAGACCGAAGCCCGTGACGTCGGTTGCGGAGCGCACGCCCACGGAGATCATCGCTTCTGCCGCAACGTCGTTGAGAGAGGCCATCGCGTCGACGGCGGCCGTGATCGTGTCCGGCGTGGCCTCTCCACGCTTGATGGCAGTGGCTACGATTCCGGAGCCGATCGGCTTCGTGAGAACGAGTCGGTCGCCCGGACGCGCGCCGGCGTTCGTGATGAGGTGGGCGGGATCCACTTCGCCGATCGCGACCAGTCCGTACTTCGGCTCCGGGTCGTCGATCGAGTGACCGCCGAGCGTGGGAATCCCGATCGACCCGGTGACCTCGCTGCCGCCTCGGAGGATCTCGTCGAGGATACCGTCGCCGAGGAGTCGTCTGGGGAACGCGACCAAGTTCAACACGAAGAGGGGCCGCGCCCCCATGGCGTAGAGGTCCGACAGCGCGTTCGTCGCCGCGATCCGACCGAAATCGAAGGGGTCGTCGACGATGGGCGTGAAGAAATCCGCCGTGACCACCAGCGCTCGATCGTCGGCCAAACGGTACACGGCGGCGTCGTCCCCCGTGGAGAGTCCCACGAGGGCATTCGGATCGTCCACCGGCAGCACGTGACGCAGGACCTGCGTCAGCTCGGACATCCCGAGTTTACACGCTCAACCGGCGCCGTGGCTGAGCTGGGACAGCCGGATCTCCGGCCGCTTGTCCCGTGGCTCCCTCGCCATGGATCTCCTCGAGTCGTGCGGAAACCATTGAGCGGAGGCGGGTAGACCCCCGACGACAACGGAAGCTAACGCTCCAATGCCCGAGCCGTCCCAACCCGCTCGCAAACTCGTGAGTCCGCTGCAACGATCCCCACGCCAACTCCTCGCTGACGAGCTCGTGTGCTCCGAATCCGAGATGAACCTCGCTCGGGCCGCGCTATTGGTCGCCCAGGAGGAGTACCCGCAGCTGTCGGTCGATCTCTACCTGGCCCGACTCGACCAGGTCGCGGAGGAGGTGAAGGATCGGCTCGCCAACGAGACGGCCCCGCTCATCGTCTTGGACGAGGTGATCCAGACCCTGTATGGGCGCAGGAAGCTGAGGGGAAACCGTGACGCGTACTACGATCCGCGCAATTCCTTCTTGAACGACGTGCTCGACCGCGGTGTCGGGATTCCCCTCACCCTGGGGATCATCTTGTTGGAGGTCGGGTGGAGGCTCGCGCTGCCCCTGGAGGGTGTGAACTTCCCCGGCCACTTCCTGGTCCGGTACGCCGGGAGCGAGGTACGCCTGCTCGTCGATCCCTTCGACGAGGGCAAGATCCGCTTCGAGGACGAGGCTCAGCAGCTCCTCGATCAGGGCTACGGCGGTATGGTCCCGATGAGAAGCACCTTCCTCCGTGCCGCAGCGAAGCGTGACATGCTCACACGGCTGCTCACGAACCTGAAGAGCATCTACGTCAAGATCGGGGACGACCGGCGCGCCCTCGCGGTGGTCGAGCGACTTCTCATGATCCGCCCCACAGCGCCCGTGGAGAGTCGGTCGAGGGGTATGCTCCTGGCGCGTTTGGGTCGGCTGGAGGAAGCCGCGCGGCAGTTGGAGGCGTACCTGAGGGTTTCGCCGAGCGCGCGCGACCACGACGACGTGCGGGAGTTGGTTCGGGATCTCAGAACCGGCCGATATGAGCCCGAAGAAGGCGGCCTCGACTGATGCGTGAGCCGATCGCGGGTGCTGTGGAGGGTGTGTCGAGTCCGCTCTTGCACTTGCTGGAGGAGGCTGGAGGAGTGGTCAGTCCCTACCACGACCTCCGTTTGGTTCGGCACTTCGGGGCTCCGCAGGCGGAGTACGAGGCGGCCACCAGGGGCGTCGCCGTGTTCGACCGCAGCCATCGTTCGCGCCTGAGGGTGTCCGGCCGCGCCCCCGATCAGATGCTCAACGGAATCCTCACGGGGACTCTGCCGGCCGCGCCGGTCGAAGTCGCGGAAGGGATTTGGGAGGGGTCTGGTACGTACCACGCGGTGTTGACGCCGAAGGGGAAGATGATCACCGACCTCTCGGCTCTGCTGCCGGGAGATGCGAGTGTCGATGGCTTCCTGCTCGACGTACCGGTGGCTGGCCGGGCCGCCCTCGTGGAGCACCTGGCCCGGTACCTCCCGCCGCGGTTCGCCACCGTCCGGGACGTCTCGGGAGAGACCGCCTCGATCTCGGTCGTGGGGCCCGGCGCCCCCGACCTTCTCGCCCGCTCGGAGATCGAGCTACCCGTGGACGCGGCCTGGCTCGCGTCGTCGGCTGAAGGGCGCTGGCGGGCGAGGGGCTCGGGCACGGAGGCTCTCGTCGTGTCTCGGACCGCCGACGTGTGGCCACCTGCCTGGACGGTTTACGGTCCGGCAGGAGAAGTGGGGGAGCTCTGGGGGGCGCTGGTGCGGGCCGGCGCCAGTGCGGCAGGGCTCGGTGTGTGGAAGACGCTCGTTGTCGAGGCCGGACGGCCCGTCTTCGGCACGGACATGGACGAGACCACACTGCCGCCGGAGGCCGGGATTGTCGAGCGCGCGATCGATCACACGAAGGGCTGCTACACCGGCCAGGAAGTGATCGTGCGCATCCGCGACCGAGGCCACGTGAACCGGCATTTTCGACGACTCGTGCTCGGGGAGGGGCCGGCGCCGTCTCCGGGGACGCCGCTGCTCGCGGCGGACGGCACCGACAAGGTCGTCGGCACGGTGACTTCGGCCGTCGAGTCTCCTCTCCTCGGCGGAGTGGCAGTGTTCGCCTACGTTCGCAGAGGAGTGGACCGGGTCCGCGTCGGAGACATCGAAACGGATGTGCCCCGACACTTTCCGGAGCCGCCTACGCCGGGTCTCGACGCAGACGATTGACGGCGCGTCGGCCGCGCGGGGCCGAGATCGTCGTCAGGCGCCGCCGAGCTCGTCGAGAGCAGCGAGTATGTCTTCGTTTTCTGGCCGGATCCGGTAGTTCACCTCGGTCATCTTCCAACGGACCACACCGTTCAGGTCGATGACATAGGTGGTCGGGTGTGGAATGGCCCGGCCACGTGGGTCGTCCTGGTTGAAGAGGCCGTATCGGTTGATGACCTCGGCCCCTGGATCGGACAGGAAGGTGTAGTCGATCACCAGGCCGTCGTTTTCCTCCGCGACGCGATCCACCATCCCCTCCAGGTCGAACGGGTCGTCGGACGAGAGCGCGATCAGCTCCGTCGTCGCCTGCTGCTCCTCGCTCAGAAGATCGTGCAGCTCACCGAGCTGCTTGGCGCAGTACGGTCACCAGTGTCCTCGATAGAAGACCAGGACGACGTTCTTGGCGCCCCGATAGTCGGAGAGGGTCACGAGAGGGCCGGCGAGGGAGGCCAATGTGAAGTCCGGGGCCTCCTGCCCCACCTGCACGCGATCGATCTCCGTGCCGGGGAGATCGTGTCCGTCCACCGGTCCGAGCATGACGGGGGCGGGGGTCTGGGCATCCGACGAGTCGGCACCGCCAGGCGCCGAGGTGCGATCCCGGCACGCGGACAGCACCAACACGCCTGCCAGCAAGATCGCTCCGAGTCCTCGCATCCGTCTCCCCGTCGTCTTTCGTGGACGTCCTGCAGCGCAGCCAGAACACAACCCGCCAGCGTCGGATAGGTTTCCGGGCTTCGCGCCTTTGCGCGACACGAGGCCGACATGCAGCGCCGCGCCACGGAAGAAGCCAACGCAGATCGATGGCTGTGTCCCGTCCTCGTCTCCAACTCGACAGACAGTCACCTCGACGTCGAGTACGAAGCTGCGGGCATGACGGTCGCGCTCGGCGTATCGAGAGCACGAGGGCTACAGTCGAGTGGAGGTCCCCGCTCTGCCCCGCCGCGCTTCCACGATGAGCTCTCCATGCTCCCGGCCGTTCTCGATGAAGATCTTGTTGGCGTTGTGTCCGGCCGCAATGACGCCCGCGATGTGGAGTCCGGGAACATCGGTTTCCATCGTCTCGGGATCGTGCCTGGGGATGCCGGTGATCTCGTCGATCGTCACGCCGAGCCGCGCCAGCTGAGAGTGATCCGACCTCCATCCCGTCATCGCGAGTACGAAGTCGTTCGCGAGCTCCTCGATGGAGCCGTCGCCCTCGGAGCGCAGCAGCACCGACCGGGGTCTGATTTCCGCGACCCGATGTCCCCAATAGACGGGGATCTCGCCGCGCTCGAGACGATTGGTGATGTCGGGCACGACCCAGGGCTTCACGCCGCGGTCGATCGATTCTCCGAAGTGCGCCATGCTCACCCGCGCACCGTTGCGGAACATCTCCAGCGCCGACTCGACGGCTGAGTTCCCTGCGCCGACCACGAGCACGTCCTGGTCGTAGTACGGGTAGGGCTCCCGGTAGTAGTGGTGAACTTTGGGGAGATCTTCTCCGGGCACCCCGAGGTAGTTGGGCGCTTGGAAGCCGCCGGTCGCGATGACCACGGCCGCGGCCGCGTACAGCTCCTCCTCGCCGGAGGCTCGGCGCGTCTTCACGGTGAAGTCGCCCTCGTCTCCCTCGATGTCGACGACTTCCTCGTACTGCCTCACGTCGAGATCCCAATGCTCGACCACTCTCCGATAGTAGGCGAGCGCCTCGCGCCGCGTCGGCTTGGGCTCCGGAATCGTGAACGGAACACCACCCACCTCGAGCATGACGGCCGTGCTGAAGAAGGTCATGTAGTACGGATATCCCACCAGCGAGCTGGTGATACACCCCTTGTCGAAGAGGAGAGAGGAGAGGCCGCCCTTCTGGGCGGCGGCTCCGACGGCGATGCCGCACGGTCCGGCGCCGACCACGATCAGCTCGTATCGATCACTCATGGAGCGTCGGTACCCCTCTCGTTCGATCTGTTCCCGGCCCTCGTCTCCTTCCCACCGAGGCCCGGGCGTCGCATGATGGCGACATGACGACCGCAGAGTCGGAAGCCCGCAAGGCCTTGGCCCGCCTACGAAGCTCCATGGAGAAGGCGGAGCGAGAGCTCGCTGCCCTGGAGGGCGCGTTGTCCCATGCCGAAGGGGACGATTTCCCGTTCCAGACGTATGAAGACGTGACTGCGGCCATTCGCAGCGTGCTCGAGTTTACGGAGGAGGAGGGTTCGCGGCTGCAGGAGAAGATCCTGCACGCCGGCGGCCTGGAGCCGGGCCGGGTGCGTCGCGGCTGAATCAGGGAGTGCCGAGATGAACAGACGGAGCTTCGTACGCACGTCCACGGTCACCGCGGTCGGACTCGTGAGCGGTGGTTGGCACCCGGCCCGCAGTGCCGGGCGCCGGGTCGACCTCGTCCTGAGGGGTGGCACCGTATTCGATGGGACCGGGGGCCCGGGACGTGTCATGGACGTGGCCATCGCCGGGGACCGGATCACCGGCCTCGGGGAGGGTTTGGCGGCCGGAACGCTCGAGCTCGATGCTCGAGGGTTCGCCGTGGCACCGGGCTTCATCGACATCCACTCGCACGCAGACATGAACCTCTTGGTGGAGCCACGGGCGGAGAGCCGGATCCGACAGGGTGTCACGCTCGAGGTGGTCGGCCAGGACGGTGGCTCGATCGGACCCTGGTCCGACGCGCAGTTCGAGAGCACGCGCGATCGGTATCGGGGCCGCGGCATCGAGATCGACTTCCGCGACCCGGCGGGCTTCGTGGAACGGATCGGGCGCGAGCGTCCGGCGGTCGGGGTCGCGTCGATGGTCGGTAACGGGGCGCTGCGCGGGCTCGTCGTGGGCGGTGATGACCGGCCCGCGACCGGTGCGGAGCTGGAGACGATGAAAGAGGTCCTGGCCGAACAGCTCCGTCGAGGCTGCGTCGGGCTTTCGTCGGGCCTGGAGTACACTCCGAGCGGCTTCGCCGACGCGGGGGAGCTGGTTGAGCTGGCGCGTGTGCTGCGAGGCACGGGGTACCCGTACGCGTCGCACATGCGCAACGAGGACGACCGCTTGCTGGGCGCGGTCGAAGAGGCCCTCCACGTGGGGCGGGTCGCGGGAGTCCCGGTGCAGATTTCGCATCTGAAGGCTCAGGGGCAGCGGAACTACTGGAAGGCCGAGGCGGCCTTGGAGCTCATCGACCGGTCTCGGGGGCAGGGTGTCGACGTCCACTTCGACCGGTACCCCTACACGGCGTACGCCACGGGACTCTCCAACCTCTTCCCCAGCGCATACCGGGCCGGAGGCAGCCAGGCGTTCCTCGCCAGGTTGCGGGCGCCCGACACGGCTCCCAGGCTCGAGCAGGCGTGTCGCGAAAAGGTCGCGCTTCTGGGGGACTGGAACTCGGTCCAGATCTCGGGCACGAACGAGGCGACGGCGTGGGCCCGCGGCAAGCGTCTGGGCGACTTGGCCAGCCAACGCGGGGTGGAGCCGTACGCCCTCACGCTCCAGCTCCTCGAAGAGAACGGCGGCTCGGTCGGTATGATCGGGCACGGGATGAGTGAGGAGAACACGGCTCGCATCCTCGCCCACCCGCTCGGAATGCTCTGTTCGGACGGGGGAGCGTACGCTCCGTACGGGCCGCTGTCGGGTGGTGCCCCGCATCCGCGGGGGTACGGCTCCTTCCCGCGCCTGTTGGGTCACTACGTGCGCGACGTGGGCGCGCTTTCGCTCGAGTCGGCCATCCACAAGGTCACCCAGATGCCGGCGCAGAAGCTACGGATCGCGGACCGCGGGGTGCTCCGTGAGGGCGCCTTCGCTGACGTCGTGGTCTTCGATCCCGCGACGGTGGCGGACCGCGCGACCTTCGACGATCCGCATCAGTACCCGGTCGGGATCGAGCACGTCATCGTAAATGGCGTGCTGACCATCCGGCACGCCGAGCAGACCGGCGAGCTGGGTGGCCGTGGGGTCGTCGGCTCCGGAAGGCAGCCCGGCACGGGCTGAGCGAACCGACTCGCGGCCGTCAGAATCGGTAGGTGTACTGCGCCTTGATCGAGGCGCCGCGCGAGAGTGTATCGAGCGAGCGGTTCTGGGGATCGAGCGGGTCCAGCGCGTCGTAGCGCCAATTGTGCGTGTAGACGAGGTAGACGTCGTTGCCCGGCCGAACGATCCAGCGGAGCCGAGCGAAGAGTCCCACGACCTCGGACTGGTTGTCGTACTGGAGCTGCCCGGTCATCGCGACCCAAGGTGATGGGTTCCAGTCGGTGGACAGCTCGTACAGCGACACGCTGAAGTCCCCGTCGGGCATCTGCACGTCGTTGTACTGGAAGTTCGTCGACAGGGTGACGCCCGGATTCGGACGGAACGAGACCCGCCCCCCGTACGACTGTCTGTCTCCGTTCCAGAAGCCCCCGACAGTGACTCCGCCGAAGAGCGACACACGCCTGCGCCCAGCCGTGCGGCCAAAGACACGATACTGCCAGATCGTATAGCCGCCGGGATCGACGATGATGCCGTCGCTCGGCTCGAACTCGGAGCTCAGGTACTCGTACGTTTGCGTGGCCTGGACATCGAAGCCGTCCCCGCTCTCGAACTCGGCCCCGAAGAGGTTGAACTGCCACTGACGCTCCTCGACCCCTCCGACCCCTCTCAGCAGGTACGGGTCGGCACCGGGAAACGTCTCGTCGAGGCTTACCAGCTCACGGAACTGGACGGAAAAGTCGAGTCGTCGGAGCCACGAGATGCCGGGTGTGCGGGGTGACCATCCGAAGCGGGGCTCGATACGTCTGAAGTTGTTGCGGGGCACGAATCCAACGGCCGGCCGGTAGTCGTCTCCGAACTGCCGATAGGAGACGTGGCCGGTCCAGATGTCGTTCGGGTAGTTGAGACGGAGCCCGTGCGACGAGAGGTCGGTGTTCGTGAGGGGCTCGTATTCGGGGTCCGACGCATCGAGCGGGTTCGAGTTCCAGGCGTAGTACGCCTCGATCTCGACGTTCTTGTTGCCGAGGAAGTTCCGCGTCTTGAAGTCGAGGTCGACACCGGCCGTGTGTTGGGTGATCGGAGCGAACCCGGTCGGGTCGGCGGAGGTACCGCGCCGTGTGTAGATGGCCCCGATGGCCGACTGCTCGAAGAGGCGCCGCTTCACCCGGGCGACCGTGAAGCTCTCGCGCGCGATCGTGACCGTGGTGCCGAGATCGTCAGGGTCGATGAACTCCTCCTTCCCCGTTCCGATCTGATAGAAGCCCATCTCGAACGCGCCGGCTTGCCCGGTCAGCCTGGTTCCGTAGGTGATCGGGACCTGCCGCCCCTCGAAGATCCCGATGTTCCGGGAGTAGAACGGGGAAGGGCCGCTGCGTGGTGCGAAGCTGAAGACGCCGGAGCCCTCCAAGAAGAAGTCACGGCGCTCGGGAAAGCGCAGCGAGAAACGTGTCAGGTTGACCTGGCGTTGGTCGCTCTCCACCTCGGCGAAGTCCGTGTTGACGCTCGCCGAGGCCCTGAGGCTGGACGTCAGGCTGTAGTTGACGTCGAGGCTGAGGTTGGTGGGGAACGTCGTCGCATCGACCGGATCGGACGGCACGTTGTTCCATTTCTGTACCGCGGACGGCACGGCCTCGAGCCCCATGCCCTGGGACAAGCCCTGCAGGCCGGTGAGGCGACCCGCGAAGACGGGGTTGCGTAGGCTTTCCGTGCGCCGCCATCCACGCCAGAGGATCTCCTCGTTCCGGCGACGGATCGTGCGCTGGAAGTTGATCCCCCACTCGCTCTGATCGGGGTTGAAGTTCAACGTGCGGAAGGGGATCTGGATCTCGGCCGACCACCCGTTGGGCAGCATCTGGGTGCGAGCTTCCCAGATCCCGTCCCAAGCCTTGTTGGTGCCTCCGCCGCCGAAGCCACCCCCGCCCCCGCCGCGGCCGCCGCCGCCGCCCGTGATGACGCCATCACCCATGAGGCCGGCGGCATTGATCTCGAAGAAGTACCCGGTTCGACCGTCCAGGAAGGTGTCCAGGATCCACATGAACCGATCGTCGGTTCCGAGAGAGGCGTCCCGCTCCCGCTGATATGCGAGCACCCCGTCCGGATCGTCGTAGATCATCACGCCGATGTAGAGCGCGTCCGCGTCGTAGACGACGCGGATCTCCGTGTCTTCGGACGGTGCCGAGCCCTCGACCGGTTCCTGCTGCGTGAAGTCGCGGATCGGGGTCGCCGAAAGCCACACGGTCTCGTCGAGTCGGCCGTCGAGTTGGATCTCGAGGTCCGTGCTCGGTCGATGGGCTTCGAGCGTGATCGGCGCTGCGGGGCCGGCCAAGCCCCCGGGTACCTCTCCCGCCTGCTGACCGTGCGCGACCTTTCGTCCCGGTACGAACATAAGGACGAGGCACAGCCCGAGGGCGTGGGCTACAGAGCGATACAAAAGACCGGACCTCCAAGAGCCGGGCAGGCGTGGACGAAAGAGAGACACCGGTGCTTCCGGTGATGTTGGCGGCCAACGACTCCCAATCGGACCCGGGGTCTTAGATTCCAGCCCATGACTCACGACTTCGATCGGATCGCCGTCGATCTCGAGTCCCGCATGGCCGCGGGCACCGGCGTGTGGAGCGAGCAGGAGTTCACGGAGCGGGCGCTCGAGGTGTTCGGGCATCAATACTCCCACTGTGATCCATTTCGGGCCCTGTGCGAGGCGCGCGGGGTGACACCCGAGGCGCTCGGGGACTGGCGCGATGTCCCGCTCGTACCGGCGACGGCGTTCAAGCACTTCGACTTCCTGTCGGCCCCCGCGCCCGCGGAGCTCGTATTCCGCACCAGCGGAACCACGCGGGGGCAGGGGACGAGAGGTCGACACCACGTGCCCCGATCGTCGTTGTACCGGACATCTCTGCTGCCTCCGCTCGAGCGGGCGCTCCTCCCCGACCGAGACACGATCCGCTTCGTATCACTCGTGCCGCCCCCCGCCGCAGCGCGCGAGTCGTCGCTCTCCTTCATGGTGGGGGCTGCGGCGGACCGCTTCGCCACGCGAGTCGACTGGCTCGTGAGCGCCTCCGGCTCTTGGGCGGACGGAGTCGCCGCCGTGTGGGCGTCGGTCGTAGAGGAGGGGGAGCCCGTGTTGTTGCTGGGTACCGCGCTGTCGCTGCTGAACGCTCTCGAGCGCGGAGAGAAGGGGGCTTCGGGGTTGCCTCCCCTTCCCGACGGGAGCCGAATCATGGAGACCGGAGGGTTCAAGGGAGCTCGCAGGCAGATTCCTCGAACCGAGCTCTATCGGATGCTGCTCGAGCGTACCGGTGTGCCCCCGGAGAGAGTCGTCAACGAGTACGGGATGACCGAGCTCCTTTCGCAACTCTGGGAGCCGGTGCTCGCGGAGGGTGAGGTGATGGAGCGCACTCACCTGCCTCCGCCCTGGCTACGCGTTCGTGCACTGGACCCGACCACCCTCGAGCCCCTTCCCGAGGGACGAGACGGGGTGCTCGCGTTCTACGATCTCGCCAACCTCGGCTCGGTGAGCCACGTGCTCACGGACGACCTCGGGTCCGTGCGTGACGGCCGGGTGCGCCTGAAGGGCAGGGCGCCGGGTGCGGAGCCACGCGGGTGCTCCCGTGCGATGGACGAGCTGATGACCTCGGCCGCCCGATGATCGATCGGGGGGTCTGATGGCTCCGGACCTCAGCCTCGGGGAGGCACCGGGCCGCCACGGCGTCGAGGAGGTGCGGGCTGCATGTCGGCGGCTCGCCGATGCAACCGAAACGCTCCGGTCACGCCCTTGGTCCGAGATCGCGGACCAACTGGGACAGGTCGGAGCGCGCTTCTCGGACTCGACGGATCCTCTCCGTCTCGAAGCACTCGAGAGGCTTCCTCAGGATGCCGGCCTGACGCCTGCCATGGCTGAGGCGGTTCTGGAGGGAATGGCCCGCGACTGGAGGGCGGATCGTCTGCGCCGGACAGTCGAAGCGCAGTTCGCGGAACCGGGATGCCTCGACGGCCTCGTGCCGGGAGACGAGCAATCGTACATGGCGATCGGGCCGGCGCTTTGCCTGCAGATCGTGTCGGGCAGCGTGCCAGGCGTGGGTGTGAACGCGCTGATCCGAAGCCTGCTCGTGAAGGCGCCGACGCTTCTCAAGCCGGGTCGCGGCGACGTGGTCCTTCCGGAGCTGTACGCGCGGGGCCTTCTCGAGGAGGATCGACAGCTCGCCGAAGCACTCGAGGTTTCGTATTGGGCGCGAGACGACGAGGCCGCCCTCCAGGCCGCGCTGGACGCTTGTGACGTGGCAACCGTCTACGGGTCGGACGCGACGATCGAGGCGGTGCGGGGCATGACGCGTGCGACGACCCGCGTCGTGGGGTATCACCATCGCATTGGCGTCGCGATCGTCGGACGAGCGGTGTTCGAGACGGATCAGGTGCTACAGGCTGCCGGCGACCTCGCGAGGGCGGTGGCGCTCTTCGAGCAGCGTGGCTGCGTGTGCCCTCATCTGGTGTTCGTCGAGGAGGGCGACGGCTCGTACCCGGAACGGTTCGCGCGGGATCTCGCCGTCGCTCTGGGCGACCTCGAGGTGTCGCTTCCATCCGTGCCGCTCGACGCTGCCGAGGGCGCGGCGTTGCAGCAGCTGCGGGGTACCGCGGAGATCGTCGCGGCCGCCGACGGTGGATGGGTGCGCCACGGCCGGGGCTCGGCCTCGTGGACTGTCTTCTACGAGCCGCGTCCTCGGGAACCGCTACCGACGTTGGCCCGTGGGGTCCGTGTTCGGCCGATCACGGATGGGACGGAGGTGTCGAGGGAGATCGAGGTCCTGGGCCCCCATCTTCAGACTGTGGGCCATGCCGGATTGGGACGGCGGCTCCAGACCGTGGCCGAGAGCCTCGCCCGTCTCGGCGCCTCGCGCGTCGTCCCGCTGGCGAACATGTCCTTTCCCCCGCCGTGGTGGCTACATGACGGACGTGGACCGCTATGGGACCTGGTCCGATGGGCGGAGGTGGAGCCGGAGTAGGCCCTAGGGAGTTCCCGCTAGTCTTCTTCGGCCTGCTGCTCGGCCCGCCAGATCACCATCTGGCGTCCACCGCGCGGATTCTCCTCGACGCGGACCGTGAGCGAATCGCCCTCGTCGATGCCCAGGTCCTCTCGCATGTCCTGTGGGATCGTTACGCGTCCGCCGACGCCGACGCTGACGTCCGTGTAATAGAGCGTACGATAGATGGCCATCAAAACTCCCTCGAATAATGCAGTGCAGCCAATCTACACGGTTCGACCGAGATTCGGTACGCGAGCCACCCGAAAAGACACATTGAACGGGCACGAGCTCGCACGCGTAGTCTGGGGGGCCGAGAGGAGCGCCTGGTTGCCGACTTCGCCCGAGCGTTCGACGCTGTGAGGAAGATGAACGACGAGACCTTTGCCATCAGGCTGCGGGGCGTCACCAAGAGCTTCGGTCGTCACACCGCCGTGGACGGGTTCGACCTGGACGTGCCGCGCGGGACGATCTGCGGGCTCTTGGGGCCCAACGGCTCCGGGAAAACGACGACCATTCGCATGATCATGGGGATCCTGTTGCCCGATGAGGGTTCGGTCTCTCTCTTCGGCGCCGATCCCGAGCTGTCTCGACGCGGTCGTGTGGGGTATCTGCCCGAGGAGCGTGGCGTGTACAGGAAGATGAAGAGCCTCGAGTTCGTCACCTTCCTGGGAGAGATTCGTGGCGTGCCGCGAGCCGAAGCCCGACGTCGCGGAAGCGACTGGTTCGATCGGCTCGGCTTGGGTGAGTGGGCGGACCGGAAGGTCCAGGACCTGTCGAAGGGAATGCAGCAGAAGGTCCAGTTCGTCGGGACCGTCGTTCACGATCCAGACCTCCTGATACTGGACGAGCCGTTCTCGGGCCTCGATCCGATCAACCAGGACGTGCTCGAGGAAATCGTCCGTGATTTCCGCGCGCGCGGCACCACGATTCTCTTCAGCACGCACCTCATGGACCAAGCCGAGCGTCTCTGCGAGCGAGTGTGCCTGATCTCCAATGCGCGTAAGGTGCTCGACGGGGATCTTCGCGAGATCAAGGCGAGCGAGCGCCGGGGGGTGGTCGCCGTGGAGTTCGAAGGGCCGGATGAGTGGGTGCGGGGCCCTGAGGTGGACCACGTCGAGCCGGTGAACGGTACGCTCCATCTGACGCTCCGAGAGGGCGGGGACCACCAACGTCTTCTGGAGCGAGCCGTTGCGGCGGGTGCGCGTATTCTGCGCTTCGACTTGGTGCAGCCGCGTCTGCACGAGATCTTCGTTCGCCACGCGGGGACCGCGGCCGCCGCCGATTCGGGTGTACCGGCGGCTGCGTCCGCCGGGCGCGGCGCCCCCGGCGTTCGGCACACCCCTCCTGAGACGGAGGGGTGGTGACGATGGGGCGAAATGTCTGGGCGGTCATCCGCCGCGAGTATCTCCAGCGAGTCCGATCGAAAGCGTTCATCGCGGTCACGGCGGGTGGCCCGGTGTTCATGGCGCTGTTGTTCATCGTGCCCGCGTACTTCGCGTCGGATCGCGACGCCGCCGAGCGGGACCTGGCCGTGGTCGACGGCACCAACGTGCTGTTCGAGCGCGTTGCGCCTGCGCTGGAGGAAGCGGGGTGGACCGTGTTCGAGGAGCGATGGCACGCGGACGTGGTCACGGACCTCAGGCGGACGACCGAGGCCGGCGGCTACAGCGGCTTCGTGCTCCTCGACGAGCTCACGCTGGAGACCGGTGAAGCGATCTACTACGCGAGGAGCCGCCCCAGCCCCATGGGACATTTCACCCTCCGAAGCGCCATCGCGAGGGCTGCGCTCGAGTTCCAGCTCGAACAACGGGGCGTCGACGCGGAGTCCATGCTGCAGGGGGGTGAACTCGAGGTCGAGCTCCTCACCGACGAGGGGGCGGAGGGCGGCGAGCCGGAATACGAAGCGGCCTTCCTCGGGGCCACGCTCCTGTACGTCGTCATCCTCATGTACGCCGTGGCGGTCATGAGGGCCACGCTGGAGGAGAAGACCAACCGCATCGTCGAGGTGATCATCTCGTCGATGAAGCCGTGGCACCTCATGCTCGGGAAGATCCTCGGTGTGGGAGCGGTCGGCCTGACCCAAATGGCGATCTGGATCGTCGTCGGTGCGCTGATCATGACGATGGGGTTGCCGATGCTGGTGGCCGTGGCGCCGGAGCTAGGCAGCCTCTCGGGCGTCGGCGGGGCTCTTCCCGATATCGGCCTGACCGTCCTCTTCTTGGGCTACTTCCTCTTCGGCTACTTCATGTTTTCCGGCCTGTACGCCGCCGTCGGCGCGATGTGTAGCACGGACGAAGAGGCGCAGCAGGCTCAGATTCCGGTCATGGTGTTTCTCGTGGTCCCGATTCTGATGATCACCACCGTGATCCAGGACCCACACTCGGCGCTCTCGACGGGGTTCTCCCTCTTCCCGCTCTTCAGCCCCATCCTGATGTGGGCTCGCGTGGCGGGTGGACAGGTGCCCGCCTTCGAGATCGCCCTGTCGTTCGTGCTGATGGCCGTCGCCGTGCTCGCCATCGCTTGGGTGGCGGGTCGGATCTACCGGGTCGGGATCCTGATGTCGGGCAAACGGCCGACGCTGCCCGAGCTCTGGAGGTGGCTGAGACAGGCGTGACGACGTAGCGATCAGTCGTCGGGCTCGTCCGGAAGGGAGGAGCGCAGCATGCCCTGGAGCTGGTGATCGTTGAAGCTCCGCGCCTTCGACACCGCTTCTTCGTAGCTGTCCTCCACGACGATCAGCGCTGTCCGGGCGGAGGTGCCGTTGCCGCCGGCCGGGGGCTCGAAACGGAGCCGGGCACGGAAGGGATCATGCGGCCGGGCGACGGGCTCGAAGTCCAGGTACACGTCCCAGATGCGCCCCTCGTGGGTGATCGTGGCGACATGGACCGTGGGCCTGGATGTGCCGCCAGGAGGTGTGGGCCGGCGTCTCATTCCAGGACGATAGGGGTTCGGCCGCACGCCGTCACCACTGCCAGGGCCCTGGTCGTCAGCTGCGGGCCCGAAGTTGACGGCGCGCGGCGATCAGCGCTTCGCGCATCTCCCTCATGTCCGAGTCACCGAGAGGCTCGTTTCCGTATCGAGCGCGAAGGTAAAGCTCGACCACGCGTTCGGCCGGTCGGGCTGCCGCCGAGCGCCATCCTCGAATCCGGTCGACCAAGGCCAGGGGCGTCAGTCCGGGGGAGACGGACATGCCGGCACGCGCCGAGGAGCTCCGGAGCTGCAGGTACATATGGGTGGCAGGGTCGAGCGCGACGGTGCCCTTCCGCGCCCAGTACCAACCGATCGCGGCGGCGACCAGCAGCGCGATCGCTCCGAGCGGCAGCCTCTCGCGGTCGGCGAGATCGCCGGCACCGGACGACGCGTCCTCGATGGTCTCCGTGCCCAGAAGTCCGGAGAAGATGCCGACCTGGTCGTCGACGTCGTAGTCGAGCACCCACTTGTTCCACCGGTGCTGGATTCCGTCGAAGAGGATGCGCCCCGGCCAGAACCAGGTCGACACGCCGCCGGCCTCACCCACCCCCGCCGGCGTGGGGTCGAACGTCACCCAGCCGTACTCGGGAAACCACGCCTCGACCCAGGAGTGCGCCTCGTTCTGGGTCACCACGAGGTAATCACCGAACGTACTCCACTGTCCGCCCAGAAACCCGTTCACGTTTCTGGCCTCGACGCCGATGCTGCGAAGGAGGACCACCATGGCGGTGCTGAAGTACTCGCAGTGTCCGGCCCGCCGCTCGAACAGGAAGTGGTCGAGCGTCGCCTCACCGGCGGTGGCCGGAAGGCGGCGCGTGTAGGTGAACGTCTTCAGCCATCGTTGGATGGCCATCGCGCGATCGTACCGGTTGCCCTGGCCCGCCGTGAGGGAATCCGCAAGCTCTTGGATCCGCGGGTCGAGGCGACGTGGAAGCTGGAGGAAGTGGTCCCCCGAAGGCCGGTATCCGCGCGCCGGGGCACGCAGATCCTCGGGCGGGGGCGCGCGCGCCGGCGAGCGCGCCGTGTAGGCTGGCGCACCGGAACCCCAGTACACGAAGTCCCCTGCGTTGTCGAAGAGCGGCTGGATCCCGTTCTCGGAGTCGATATCGATTGCGGGATGCAGGGCGAAGAGGACACGGGTTTCGAGTGCGGACCCGTAGATCCTCTGCTCGATCAACTCTCCGGACCATCGGCTGCGGTACCACGGCATGGGGGCGGAGGACGGCGGAAGGTCGTCCGAGCGAGTCCAGCGTACGCCGTCGAAGCGGTCGTACGAGCGTCCGCGCCAATGCAGGCTGCCGATATCCGCCGGAGCACCCGACGGGAACTCCACCCGGAGCACGATCTCCGGGTTGCCGAGAATCGTCGAGCCATGCTCGCCGATGGACACCTGGTCGCTGAAGCCGGCGATCGACGTCGCCATCGTCTCGCCCCGCCCCGCCCAGCCTCTCGAGACCCTCGGGAAGGTGACGAACACCAGGAGTGCCACCATGAGGATGATCCCCGAAAGCCCCGCCGTCGTGGTGAGGATTCCTCGCCCGAGTGGCAGATCTTCGGCCCCGTGGCGCCGGGCCTGTCGGCGCAGGTGACCGACCAGGAGTGCCACGGTGGTGAGCACGACGTATGCCACGAACGCCACGAGGAACACGATCCCCGGCCGGTATGCGGTCGACGCGAGCACGAGGGCGAAGGAGAGTGCGTACAGCCGGAGGTCGTTCGGCGCCTCGAGTGATCGGAGGGCCTCGGCCGCCAGCAAGAGAAGGAGGAGGTCGACCACCGGGATGACGATGTCTCCCCGGATGAAGGCCACGTGAAGGGTCGCCCTCAGGACCAGGAGTGAGGCGAGAGGCAGCCAGATGCGCTCGAGGCGTGCCGAGAGCGCCTCGTCGGGCTGCCAGAAGAACGCGGTGAGCAGCGCGGCCGTGGCCAAGAGCGTGGAGATCGGCTCGAAGCCCGCGCCACCCGCGAACGCGATCAAGCCGCAGAGCCCCATGAGGACGGTCAGCCGCCGATGCAGGAGGGACAGGCTCACTTCGAGCCCCTTCGCCCGCGAGGGGCGGACGTGGGCGGCGCGGTGAGGACGTCGCCGAAGCCTGTCCGACCATCGAGCGAAACCAAGACGCAGAGTTGCGGGTCGACGGGGGGACGTGGTGCGGGGGCGTCGGGCTCGAAGTCGACCCGTGCCAGGAGGTCCAACGCACGTTCGAGCTGGCCGCCGCCGTCTCCGGGCTCCAAGAGCTCCGTGCCCGCCACGAGTGCGAAGGGTCGATGCTCGGCCACGGCTCGGGCGGCGAGCGCGGCCGCGATTTCCACAGCGACCTCGGCCGCCTCCCCCTGCTCACCCCGGAGGTCGAGGCAGATCCATCTCGTTTCGGCCCCGTCGCGCTCGTACTCCCGGAGGACGGGCTGTCGCATGCGGGCCGAGGACTTCCAATGGATGTCTCTCGAATCGTCTCCGATCCGGTAGGCACGGAGACTGCGATACTCACCCCTGGTGCCCACGGCTCCGCGCGACGAGGTGCCGAAGTGGGGCACCCGCCCGGTGCCGGAGGCGGGGTCCCGCACGGGGCGGTCGGTGCGGGGCCACACGACGATTTCTCCCAGGAGCTCCAAGTCTCGCTCCTTCTGGAAGAGGCCGAAGGGGAATCCCGTCGAGAGGGTGAGCGTGCGCAGCGGATAGATCCCTCGACGCACGAACGAGTTGACCGATCGGGTCACGGCACGGTCACCCGGGCCGACGTGAGCGAGGAAGGCCCGATCCGGCAGACCTGCCTCCGAGATCTCGACGGCCAACGACGGCAGGCGGGCCTTCCGATTGGTCACCACGTACGTGAGGCGGAGGTCGTTGCCCACGGTGACCGCCCGAGGCGCGCTCCGCTCGATGTCCAGACCGCCGATGGCCTGCTCGGAGAGCCAGCCGCTCACGGCAATGAAGCCCAGCATCGCGCCGAGCAGCAGATAGAGGAGGTTGTTGCCGGTGTTCATCGCGGCGAACCCCACCGCGATCGAGCCGAGGATGAACGCCAGGCCTCCCGCAGTCGGTCGGATCCGACGCCAAGCCCTGAGGCGTCGCCAGGTGCGGCGAACCGCGAGCCCGACCCGACGGAGGAGGTCGGCCGGACCCCCCGGCTCCACTGGCTCCATCAGACCGGTGCTTCCACCTCCTCGAGGATCCCCTCGAGGATGGACGCGGCCTCGTCGTGCATGTCGAACGTGGTGCCCGACGCCCCCGCGGGCAGGATCCGATGGGCGAGGCAGGGCACGACCAACTCCCGTACGTCGTCGGGAGTCAGGTACGTGCGTCCGTGCGTGAGCGCGTACGCTCGCGCTGCGCGGAAGAGCGCGATGTTGCCGCGAGGGCTCACACCCATGCGGATCCTCGGTGTCGCGCGTGTCTTTTGCACGATCGCCATGAGGTAGTCGAGGATGGCCGGGTCGACCTCGACCTCCTCGACCCGATCCTGAAGCTGGATGACCTGTGTCGGCGACAGGACGGCGCGCATTCGATCGATGACCGGTTCGAGCGACTTGGAATCAGTGAGGATTCTCCGTTCCGCCGTCTGGTCCGGATAGCCGATCGTGACCCGCATCAGGAAACGGTCGAGTTGACTCTCGGGAAGAGGGTACGTGCCGTGGTGCTCGAGGGGATTCTGAGTCGCCAGGACGAGAAAGGGCTTCGGCAACACGAAGGTCCGATCGTCGATGGTGACGCTCCCGTCCTGCATCGCCTCCAGGAGCCCGCTCTGCGTACGCGGCGGTGCTCGGTTGATCTCGTCGGCGACGACGACGTTCGTGAAGATCGGACCCTTTCGAATCTCGAAGTCGGCGGTCTGTGGGTTGTACACCGAGACGCCGAGCACGTCGGAGGGCAGGAGGTCCGACGTGAACTGGACCCTCCGGAACCCCAGGCCCAGCGCCTTCGCGAGCGCGTGGGACAGCGTAGTCTTGCCTACTCCCGGGACGTCTTCGAAGAGGAGGTGCCCCCTGGCGAGGAGCGATGCGACGGATAGACGCACCACTTCCTTCTTGCCGTGGAAGACCGTCTCGACCTCCTGAATCAGGTGGTCGAGGAGCTCGAGCGACGGGCGAGATCCCCTCGCCGGAGCGGGAGCTGTGGTGTCGGACAAATGGCCCGCCTGGTCCCGATGGGTCACAAGCCGAAAGTATAACCCGACGTGCCCGAAAAGGTGCCTGGAGCAAGGGCCCGTTCACCTTGACCCACGGCGTCGGGTTCAGGTAGCTTCAGCGGTTTCCAGGGCTTGTTCCGTTTTTCACAAGCGTTGCCCGACGCGGCAATCTCTG
>JBDHDM010000010.1:0-25218 GCA_039591515.1 Gemmatimonadota bacterium
GACGTGTTGGGGGCTGCCCTGGGTAGCGGTTGGGCCCGCTCCGCAGACATCCAGCCCGGATTCCACCTCCGTGTGTCTGCCATCGCCGCGGGCGCTCCCGTCTCGAGCGACGCTCGCACGTTCATGGGCACGACGGAGGACTTCGACCCCGTCACCTCGGTGGAAGCGCCCACGATCCTCGGCTCGACGCAGACCGTGGCGGTCTCCGGAGCGGGGGGTACGACGTACCGGTTTGCCGGAGGGATCGACGCCGACCTGGCCGGCACGATCATTCCTCAGGTGACGATCGGGACCGTGGCCGGCACCGAAGCCATGGTGCGCTGGTTCTCGGTCGACATCGGCGAGGACTTCGGAAGTGTCTCCCAGCTCGGCCTAGGTGCTCGGCACGACGTCGACCAGTACTTCGGGAGCGAGCTGCCGGTGGAGCTCGCGGCCGGGGTCTACTGGCAGAAGTTCGAGATCGGCGACGTCGTAGACGCGTCGACGTTCACGGGCATGGTCCACACGAGCTGGTCGACCGGTGTGCTGACGCTCTTCGGCGGCCTGGGATACGAGACGGCTTCCGTGGACGTTTCCTACACGCCTGAGGGGCAGACCACGGGAATCGACGTGGCGCTGGAGGGTGCCAATACCGTGCGGGCGACCGCGGGTCTGGGACTGCAGGTCTGGTTGTTGGGGATCTTCGCGGACTACACGGTGGCCTCCCAGAGCGCGTTCACGCTGGGCTTGGAGGTGGGGCGATGAGAGTGCACAGGCGCTGCGGGGCCACGGTCTGTGCCCTGGCCCTGGCGGTGACGCTGGCGGGGTGTGACGGCCGGCTCGTACCGGTGACCGCCGAGTTCGACCGCGGCTTCGGCTTCACGTTCGACTCGAGCTTCGGCACATCCGTTCAGGTCACGCTGACCCAATCCGACATCCTCGGCTCGCTCGACATCCCGGACGGAGCGATGGTCGCGTTCGTCGATATCCAGAGGGTACGGCTCGGTGTGGCGGAGAATCCGAGGAACGAAGCGAGCACGACGAGGCTGCGCTTCTCGTATCAGGGCGAGGCATTCACCGAAGACCTCGACATCACCGTGGGAGACCTCGAGGACGAGCCTGTCGACGCACTCGTGGCGAGTACGCTGCGTGAAGTGGAACGAGACGTGCGGGCGATTCTTGCAGGCGATCCCTCCGCACCGGCCGAGGTGACGATGGCGGGGGAGATCTTCGACATCGTCGCGCCGGGCTCTCGATTGGTGCTCGACGTGACGCTGAGCGTGAAGGCTACGGTCAGCTACGAGTTCTGCGAGGAGATCGGCCTGGGTCCGTTCGGCCCGGACGCGGAGTGCACCGTTTCCTGACCGAGCTCAGGGGCCAGGCTCGATGCCGCGCAGGTGCCGATCGAAGAACGCCGCCTGCCTGCGGAGGAGGTCGAAGCGGCTCGCTTCGGTCTCGACCGTGTGTGGCTCGATCGGATAGACCATCACGTCGAACTCCTTCTCGAGCTCGATGAGCCTCTGGATCAGTCGCGCCGCGTCTTGGAAGTGGACGTTGTCGTCGACGAGCCCGTGTGTGATGAGCAGGGCGTCCTCGAGCCCTTCGGCGTAGTTGATCGGACTCGAGATCCGGTAGGCCGCGGGGTTTTCGTGCGGGACTCCGAGGATCCGGCTCGTCCAGCCGTCGCTGTAGTGAGCCCAGTCCGTCACGGCCGCGCGGGCGACTCCGGCCGCGAAGACGCCCGGGTACCGGAAGAGGGAGGTGAGCGTCAGGAAGCCTCCGTACGAGACACCGTAGATGCCGATGCGTCGTGCGTCGACATTCGCGTTCTCGGTGAGCCAGCGGGCGGCGGCGACGGCGCCATCGGTGTCCGAGATGCCCATCGACTCCCAGATGTCCGTGCGGTAGTCGCGTCCGAAGCCCGCGCTGCCCCGGTAGTCGAAATCGAGAACCGTGTAGCCCTGCTCCAGCATGTAGTGGATGAAGCCGAGATGCAGCGCGTAGCCGTACACGCTGTAGCCGCGGTGGGCGAATTGCCGGTAGCCGCCGCCGTGCACGTGCACGATCGCGGCCCGCTCGGCGTTCTGGGTCGCCGGCCGGTAGAGGGCGGCCCAAACCGGATCCCCGTCTGCATGCGGGAAGCTGACGATTTCTGGGCGCACGAGCGGGTGCTCGTAGAACGCGTCGGCACCGCTCTGCGTCACACGTGTCGGGTCGGCGTCCGGACGAGCCTCCCTGACGAAGAGGTCCGGAAGTGAGGTGGATTCGCTGCTCACAACCGCGAGCGAGCGGCCGTCCGGTGACCACCATCCCTCATGTCTGCCCGTCGCGTCGGTGAGCGGCTCGAGGGTGCCCCCCGCCGCTGGCATGAGGTAGAGCTGGTCGTCGGACGGATGCTCGCGGCCAGCCTGCAGCAGCCAAGTGGTGCCGTCGGGCGAGAGGGTCGCCCCGCGGACCTCCCACGCACCTTCCGTCAACGCTCGAATGTTGCCGTCGGGCTCGAGGAGGTAGAGGTGGCTCCACCCACTGCGTTCCGATGCGAACACGAGGCTCCCGTCGGGGAGCCACCTCATGAGGGCGGGCTCGAGGTAGTTCGCCTGGATCGGAGGGCCCCCGATCCAGGCCTCGTCGTGGTCGTGAGCGAGGACACGGGCGCTCGCCGACTCGAGGTCGACCTCCGCGATCCAAACGTCCTCGTGATCTTCGCCGATGAACTGGACGACCGAGCGCACGCCGTCGAGGCTCCAGAACGGTCCGTGAGAGACGGTGGCCTGGCCTCGGGCATCCTCGACGTCGATCCACCGGATCTTCACGGAGTCGGCGGGAACCGAGGGGTCGACCGCCACCACCCCGAGTCGGTAGACGTCTCTGGGCTCACCGACCTTGGCGCGCGCTTCCCGGACGGTCGCGTACCCCGAGGGGTCGACGAAGTCGACGTACCGGGTCGAGGGGCGTTCGCGGCTCGGGGTCCTCGCTCGGAAGGTGATCCACCGTCCGTCGGGTGATCGGGCCATTTGGTCCACGCTCACGCCCCCGGGGAGCGGGATGGCCTGCGTGCCGTCCGGCTGCGCGGCCCGGGTCGAGGCGGCGGCACGATTCGCTCGGCCCCGCTGCTGTCGGACGTGCTCGAAGAGCTCACTCTGCTGATTCCGCAGCCACGTGGCAGCGTCGGTGGGTGTCGGCGAGGGCCGCTCCACCCGCTTCGCGATCGCGTCGAGCGTGCCCGAACCGATGGTGTACTGGTACAGCGTGGCTCCCGCCTGGAAGTGGACCGCCTCGCCGTCGATCGTGAACCTCGGATCCCGAGCGGCGGCGTCCAGGGCGACCGCCCGGCGCGTGCCGCTGCCCTCCTCGTAGAGATGGAGGGCGCCGTCACGGATCCAGACTGACTGCGTGCCGTCCGGGCTCTGTACGAAGTCGGGGCCGGGTACGTCTCGGGCCTGGCCCGGGTCGAGGAGGCGTACCGAGCGCCCGTCCGGGGCAGCGGCATACCAGGGGTCGGCCTCGGGCACGTCTTCGGTCGTGGGGCGCTCGTTCCACCGGAAGTAGACGGCCGTCCCGTCGGCGGCCCAGCGCACATCCCGCACACCCAGCCCGAGCCACCTGTCGTCGCGCGCCGCCTCGCGGAGGGTGAGCGGGCTCCTGCCCGCGGTCTCGCTCGTGAGGGTCGATTGGCGAATCGGGGTCTGCTTCACCTCCTGGGCGGCCGCGGGGCCCGCCGCTTGGGGACCGCCCGCCCACCCGGTCGCCACGAGGATCGCCACGAGCGCCGACGGGGCGTGGGGGAAAGCGTTGCGAGCGGGTTTCATGATCGCTCTCCGGGGTGTGGTGGGCGGCGGCGGACAGGGTAACGTCGGGTCTCGCGTACTTCCACCGCGTTCGCCCCTCGCCCCCTTTCTCCCGACGCGGTGGCCCGCGACACTATCGGCGCGGATTCGTCGTACGTAGGTGCGTCGGATCGAAACCGTGGCAGCCTTCGCGCTGTCGGACCTCGTCGAACGTCCACTACAGCTCCCTCGGAGTCGGCGTATGCGCCTCGACCTTCGCACCCTCCTGAGCCTCATGCTCCTGCTGTCCGTCGCTCCTCCCCTCGCGGGGCAGGAAGGCGATCTGGACCCGGATCGCGGGCTTCCTCTCGAGCCCTCCCGATTCGCGCGCTTCACCGCGAGCGAAGGCACGTGGATGTCTCTCGATGTGAGCCCGGACGGCGAGACGATCGTCTTCGATCTCCTCGGGGATCTCTACTCGATGCCCATCGCGGGCGGACAGGCCCAGCGTCTGACCGAGGGGATGGGGCACGACATGCAGCCGCGCTTCAGCCCGGACGGGGAGACGATCGTCTTCGTGTCGGACCGAAGTGGTGACAACAACGTGTGGCTCGTGTCCGCGGCGGGAGGGGAGCCGACGCAGCTGAGCAAAGGCGTGGGCAGTCGCTTCCTATCGCCCGAGTGGATGCCCGACGGTCGCTACGTCGTCGTCTCGCGGGCCGCTCCCAGAAGCGGGCTCGAGAAGCTGTGGCTGTATCACGCAGGAGGCGGTACCGGGCTCGAGATGGTGGGCGGGCCGCCCGTTCAGCGACTGATGGCTCCGGCTGTCGGGCCCGATGGTCGGTACGTCTGGTATGCGCAGCGGAACGGCCCGTGGGAGTACAACTCGATCCTTCCCCAGTACCAGCTCTGGGTCTACGATCGCGAGACGGGCACGCGCACGCGACTCACGGGCCGGTACGGTTCCGCCTTCCGTCCCGCCGTTTCTCCGGACGGGAGCCGACTGGTCTACGGTAGCCGGCACGATGCGGAGACGGGCCTGCGAATCCGTGACCTGGAGTCCGGCGAGGAGGAGTGGCTGGTCTTCCCCGTTCAAAGGGACGATCAGGAGTCGATCGCCAATATGGACGTGCTGCCGGGCTACGCCTTCACCCCCGACGGCGCGGCCCTCGTCATGTCGTACGGGGGAGGCATCTGGCGCGTCCCGCTCGACGGATCCGATCCCGCCGAGATCCCGTTCACCGCCGACGTCGAAGTCGGGATCGGACCGGAGGTCGAGTTCGAATACCCGATCGAGGACACCCCGACCTTCGTCGTGAAGCAGATCCGTGACGCCCGTCCGTCACCCGATGGGGCGCGGATCGCCTTCACGGCGCTCGACCGTCTGTACGTCGCGGACCTCCCGGACGGGGCGCCGCGTCGTCTCACCGAGGCCGAGGTGGGCGAGTTCCATCCGGTGTGGTCGCCCGACGGGACCGAGGTGGCGTACGTCATGTGGGACGACGACGCCGGCGAGGGACATATCCAGCGCGTGTCCGCGTCCGGGGGGACGCCGCAGACCCTCACCCGGGTGCCCGCGTACTATCAGCAACTCGCTTGGTCTCCGGACGGCCAGCGCATCGTCGCGGTGCGCTCTTCCCGGCGGAACCTGCAGGAAGCGATCGACCCCTTCATCGGGCTGGGTCTCGACTCCGAGTTCATCTGGGTTCCCACCGGGGGCGGCGACGCCACCGTCATCGGACCGACGGGTGGCCGCCGTGCTCCGCACTTCACGTCCGATCCCGACCGGATCTTCTACTACGGCATCGCGGAGCCGGACCCGGTTCCGGGCTCTCCCGCGTCGGGCCAGAGGACCTTCGCGCTCTCGTCGGCTCGGTGGGACGATACGGACGTGAAGCTGCATCTGCAGGTGACGGCGCGGATCGATCTGTCCGCGGGGGGTGTGGCCGACGGCTACTCGACGTCTCTGTTCTCCGACCTCGTGCTACCCCAGGAGTTCGACGAGGTGGAGCAAGCGCGAGAGCTCATTCCCCGCCGCGTGGCCGGGGTGGTGCAGATGGCGCCTCAGGGTGATCTGGCTCTCGCGCAGATCGGTAACGACGTCTACGCGGTGACGGTGCCGAGCCTGGGCGCCACGCTTCCGACCATCGACGTGTTCAAGCCCGACTCGGCCGCGGTGCCGGTGTGGAAGCTGAACGATCTCGGGGCCGAGTTCCCCACGTGGGGCGCAGACGGCCGGACGGCGCATTGGTCGCTCGGGAACGCCTTCTTCTCCTACGACCTGGACGCCGCCGACCAGGACGGGTACGGACCCTCCGAGGTCCGGGTCGGGATCACCGCGACCCGGGACATCCCCGAGGGCACCGTGGTTCTCCGTGGCGGACGTGCGATCACGATGAATGGGGACGAGGTCATCGAGAACGCAGACATCGTGGTGACCAACAACCGCATCACATCCGTCTCGGCCGGTCCGGGAGCGGTCCCGGACGGCGCTCAGGTGATCGACGTGAGCGGCCGGACCATCGTGCCGGGCTTCGTCGATGCGCATGCCCACATGTGGAATCTCTGGGGATTCCACTGGGCGCGGCCGTGGATCTACCAGGCGAACCTCGCCTACGGAGTCACGACGACGCGCGACCCCCAGACCGCCACGACCGACGTCCTCTCCTACGAAGACATGGTCCGCGCCGGACGGATGCCCGGCCCACGCGTCTACTCCACCGGTCCGGGCGTCTTCGGCGGAGACCAGGTGCGTAGCTATGAGCACGCCCTCGAGGTGTTGCGGAAGTACAGCGACTACTACGACACGAAGACGTTCAAGATGTACATGTCCGGGAACCGTCGTCAGCGTCAGTGGCTGATCATGGCGGCCCGCGAGCTCCAGCTCATGCCGACGACCGAGGGCGGCCTCGACTACCGCCTCAACATGACCCACGCCATCGACGGCTACCCCGGCGTGGAGCACACGATGCCGATCGTGCCGGCGTACGACGACGTGGTGCGGCTCTTCGCGACCTCGGGCACGGTCAACACGCCCACGTTGCTCGTTTCGTATGGCGGGCCCTGGGCCGAGAACTACTACTACGCCAACGAGGACGTCTTCGGGGACGCGAAGCTGACGCACTTCACGCCGAAGCGGGAGCTGGATCTCAAGGCCCGACGGCTCCAGACCAGCGGCCCGGGACGCGGTGGCTGGTTCATGGACGAGGAGTATTCCTTCCGCAGGCACTCCGCATGGCTCGCCGAACTCGTGGAGGGGGGTGGCCGCACCGGGGTCGGCAGCCACGGGCAGCTGCAGGGCCTCGGCTACCACTGGGAGCTGTGGAGCCTCCAGAGCGGTGGGATGGACGAGCACGTGGCTCTCAGGGCGGCCACGATCATGGGCGCGGAAGCGATCGGCCTCGGCCGTGACCTGGGATCGATCGAGCCGGGCAAGCTGGCCGACCTCGTGATCCTCGACGCGAATCCGCTCGACGACATCCGAAACACGAACACGATCGATCGCGTGATGATGAACGGACGACTCTACGACGGCGACACGCTCGACGAGCAATGGCCGAGGCAACGTGCTGCACCCGACGAACCCTGGCGGAACAACGCGCCGAACGTGCGTGCGGGGATCCCGGGAGGTGCACGGTGACCGGGCGTGAGGGGTGCCGCTTGGGCATGGTCGGCAGGATCGGCCTGCTCACGGTCGCCGCGTCGGTGACCCTGGGCGCGGGGGCGATGGAGATCGCAGGCCAGGCGCGGAATGGTCCGCCCCGGAACCCGCTTCCGCTGCGGGCGGCCCGGACGGCCGAGTTCACCGCGACCGAGGGTACCTGGATCTCGCTGGACGTGAGCCCGGACGGTCAGACCATCGTATTCGACCTCCTGGGCGACCTGTACACGATGCCGATCACGGGGGGCACGGCGTCACCGCTGCTCACCGGGATGGCGTTCGACGCTCAACCGCGCTTCAGCCCGGACGGGGAGTCGATCGCCTTCGTCTCCGACCGCAGTGGGGGCGACAACCTGTGGACGATGCGACTCGACCGGACGGACACCACACGGGTGTCCCAGGGCAACGGCAACATCTTCACGTCGCCGGAGTGGACGCCCGACGGGGACTACCTCGTCGTGAGCCGGGCCGCCGGCCCCCTGGGTGGTGCGGCCAAGCTGTACATGTACCATGCGGAGCGCGGTCGGCCGATCACACTCGGCGACGCGCCGCCCACGTTGAAGATGCTCGGCGCGGCCATGAGTCCGGACGGCCGTCACGTGTGGTTTGCCGGTGGTCAGGGTGACTGGCAGTACAACGCCAGGCTCCCCCGGTACCAGCTCTATCGGTACGACCGTGAGACCGGCACCACCACGATCATGTCGAACCGGTACGGGTCGGGCCTTCGGCCCGCGGTCTCGCCGGACGGAGCCTGGCTGGTGTACGGCACTCGATACGACGCCGAGACGGGCCTGCGAAGGCGGAACCTCACCACCGGTGAGGAGGATTGGCTCGCGTATCCGGTGCAGCGTGACGAGCAGGAGTCACGAGCCCCGCTCGACCTTCTGCCCGGCTACGCCTTCCTGCCCGACGGGTCGGCGATCGTCGCGTCCTACGGGGGCAAGATCTGGAACGTCCCCGTGGACGGAAGCGACGCGACGGAGATCCCCTTCGAGGTCCCGGTCGAGCTCGCCATCGGCCCCGAGGTCAACTTCGACTACGATGTCGATACGACGGCGATGGTGACGGCGAGCCAGATTCGGAGCCCGGTCGTCTCCGCGGACGGGAGCCAGGTGGTCTTCACCGCGTTCGATCGACTCTGGATTCGCGAGCTTCCCGAGGGGGAGAGCCGCCGGCTGACCGACGCCGAGGTTGGGGAGTTCCATCCGCAGTGGTCGCCCGACGGCGCCTGGGTCGCGTATGTGACGTGGGACGACGCCGACGGCGGACACGTCATGAAGGTCCCGGCCGCCGGTGGCACGCCGACGCAGCTCACCTCGGTCGGCGCACTCTATTCGAACGTGGCCTGGTCTCCGGACGGGGCCCGGATCGTCACGACCCGGGCCGCGGCGCGGCAGCTCAAGGATGCGTCCGACCCCTTCTTCGGCGCGGTCGGAGGAGAGTTCGTCTGGGTGCCATCGGACGGTGGGGACGTGACCGTGATTTCGCCCACCGGCATGCGAGACGTGCCTCACTTCGCCTCGAACGAGCCGGATCGGATCTACGCGTACAGTCCGGTGGAGGGACTCGTCTCGTTCCGTTGGGACGGGACCGACGTGCAGCGGCACTTGCGTGTGCTCGGGCGTCAGGGTGTTGCCGGGTATTCGAGCCCGCACCCGAACGAGTGGGAGTATCTCCCGCGCCGTGTCTTTCCTTGGCGCCAAGGCCCGGACCCGACCGATCCGGATCCGCCGACGGAGCCCGGTGGGCCGACACCCGCGGGCCTGGCGATGCTCTCTCCGGAAGGTGACCGGGCGTTCACGCAGTTCGGCACGGACATCTATGTCATCGAGCTCGCCGACGTCGGTGACGACCCGCCGAACATCGTTCTGACCAACCTCGCCGCGTCGCCCGTTCCGGTGCGTAAGGTCACCGACGTGGGGGGTGAGTTTCCCGCCTGGGCCCCGGACGGATCCGGGTTGAGCTGGGCGCTGGGCAACGTCCTGTTCAGCTACGACCTCTCGGGCGTCGAAGCCGAAGAGGCGGTGGTCGAAGAGACGGCTCACGCCCGGGCGCTCATCCGTGCGCGTGGGCTCGCGGTTTCCGATACCCTCGAGGATCTTCGGTCCCGGGCCGACAGCCTGGAGAGCGCGGGCGACGAGGTGCCGGAAGACCTGACAGCGGATATGGTGCGACTACGGGCCGACTCCGTGCAGGTCATCGCCGACTCTCTGACGGCCCGCGCCGACTCGATCCGGGCCGCGGCTTCGCGGGTCGCCGAGAAGGCCGATCGCGTGCGGGGCGGTGACGTGGCGGTCCTCTCCGACACGACGGAAGCGTACGAGGCGGAGGAGCGCAGAATCGAAGCCCAGCTCCCGCGGGACGTGCCGAGGGGCACGGTGGCGCTCGTCGGCGGGAGGGTCGTGACGATGCAGGACGTGCCGGACGATTCGACGTCCACACCGCACGTGATCGAGGGTGGGGTCGTGGTCGTCACGGACAACCGGATCACCGCGGTGGGTCCGGCGGACTCGGTGGAGATCCCGGAAGGGGCCCGCACGATCGACGTCTCGGGCAGGACGATCCTGCCGGGCTTCGTCGACACCCACTACCACTCGATGTGGCTGGTGCCCGAGATCCACCCGCAGGAGGTCTGGCAGTACCTGACGACGCTGTCCTACGGAGTCACCACCACGCGTGACCCGCAGACTGCCTTTACCGACGTTCTGAGCTACACCGACCGGGTTCTCACCGGCGGGCTCGTCGGGCCGAGGGTGTACTCGACCGGCCCGGGGGTCTTCGTCGGCGAGAATCTCCGCGACGCGGGCCACGCGAAAACCGTGCTCCGGAAGTACGGCGAGTACTTCGACACGAAGACGCTCAAGATGTACATGACCGGCAACCGCCAGCAGCGGCAGTGGGTCATCCAGGCGGCTCGCGAGCTCGAGATCATGCCGACGACGGAGGGCGGGCTCGACTTCAAGCTCGACCTGACCCACGCGATCGACGGATACCCGGGCGTCGAGCACAACCTGCCGATCGCGCCGATCTACTCCGACGTCGTGGAGCTCTTTTCGGAGTCGGGGACGACCAATACGCCGACGCTGCTGGTGTCGTACGGCGGGCCGTTCGGCGAGAACTTCTTCTACACCTCGGAGAACGTGCACGACGATCCGAAGCTCAACACCTTCGTGCCGGAAGAGAACATCGATCGGCGTTCCAGACGGCGGGGCCCCGGGGCCGGCGGCAGCCCGGGCCAGGCCGGGTGGTTCCTCGAAGAGGAGTACATCTTCCCAAGGCATGCCGAGTTCGTGAGGAAGATGCTCGAGGGCGAGGGACGGATGGGCGTGGGCAGTCACGGGCAGCTCCAGGGGCTCGGCTACCACTGGGAGCTGTGGGCGATGGGCTCGGGCGGTGTCGAGAACCACGATCTGTTGCGCGCGGCGACGATCCTCGGCGCGCGGGCCATCGGGCTCGGCGACGAGGTCGGGAGCATCGAGGACGGCAAGCTCGCCGACCTGGTCATTCTCGGCTCGAATCCGCTCGACGACCTTCGCAACACGGTGGATATCGAGTACGTCATGAAGGACGGACGCCTCTACGACGGCGAGAGCCTCGACGAGGTCCATCCGGAGGCGCGCACGCTGGAGCGGGCCCGTCCGGCGTCGGCGGCGCCGGAGCGGAACAGCGGCATCGGCCGGTAGTGTTCTGGGGGGTCAGGGTGATCCGTTCACGTCACGTGGCGTGAGCGGGGAGCCTCTGACCTCCCTTTTGGTGGTATCCACGGGCCGGCGGTGCCTGAGACCGCCGAGCTGATCGGGCCGCCGCCGCGGACGAATGCCGTCAGCCGAGGCCCTCGCCGGCCTCAAGCCGATCCAGGACCAGGCGACCGAGCGCTTCGGTGACTCCGAAGGCCACGGAAGCGCGCACGAGGTTGCCCGCCACCGGCGTCCAGCGCACGAGCAGGCCTGCGCCGGCCTTTCCCACGATGGAGCCGAGGGTCGCGTAGACGGTCGACTTGATCAAGGAGGCCGAGGGCGCGATCCCGTGCTCCTTGGCGATGGCCGCCACCATCGCGACCTGAATCGGCATGATTGCGACGGAGTCCGCCCCGGGCACGAGCATGACCGCCGCCGCTCCGCCGGCGGCGACGGAGGACGCGTGGATGATCAGCTCGCAGCGCGCGCGAACGTCGCGGCCGTCTTCGGACGGGTTCTCGGCTTCAGGCATGATCGGGTTCTCGGGCTTCGGGGAGTGGTCATCGGGCTCGTCTCCTCACTACCGAGACGGGGACCGTGGGGTTTCGGTGCGAACCGCCACGCGTGGCGCCGGGCGATTCCCCACGGCCCCCCGAGAGATTCCCCCGATCGTGGGCCGACGCGCCCCCGGGCAATTTGATCGAGCCAGCGTTCGTCTCCTCGAAGGGGACGGTCGCGAGGGGTGAGCACAGCGTGCCGGCACTTTTGGTGGCACGCACCAGGACGCCGAGCCCCCACCCGCCGGGGGCCGATGGTATAGAGCCGATGGGGGAACCGTCCTGCAGGAGGTGTGCTCATGTATCTACCGACCACCCACCCCTGGACGCGCGGCCAGACCCTCGGCGAGCACCTGGAGAGTCGCGGTGTCACGCGGCGCGAGTTCGTCACGTTCTGTGGCAAGATCGCGGCCGTGTTGGGACTCTCGGAGGCGCTCACGCCGCAGGTCGTGAAGGCGCTTCAAGAGGTCCGGCGGCCGTCCGTGATCTGGCTTCAGCTCCAGGAGTGTACGGGGTGCGTCGAGAGCATCCTGCGCTCCGCCGATCCGAGCATCGGAGACCTGGTGCTCGACCTGGTCTCGCTCGACTACCAGCACACGCTCATGGCCGCCGCCGGCGACGCGGCGGAGTCGGCGCTTCACGCCTCGATGGAGGAGAACGCGGGGGAGTACATCCTCCTCGTCACGGGTTCGGTGCCGCTGGAGGAGGATGGGATCTATCTGACGATCGGTGGCCGGACTGGGATCGAGATCATCGAGGAAGCGGCGGCCAACGCGTCCGCAGTCATCGCGATCGGCGCATGTGCCCACTTCGGCTCGGTGCAGGCCGCCCGACCCAACCCCACCGGGGCGGTAGGGATCTCCCAGGTCATCCGTGACAAGCCGGTCGTCAATATCGCCGGCTGTCCTCCCATCGCCGACGTCGTGACCGCGACCATCGTCCACTATCTGACGTTCGGGCGCCTTCCCGCCTCGGACGGAGAGGGGCGGCCGCTCTTTGCGTACGGAGCCCGGATTCACGACCAGTGCCCCCGACGCGCGCACTTCGATGCCGGACAGTACGTACAGGCCTTCGACGATGATGCAGCGCGCAGCGCGTGGTGCCTCTATCAGGTCGGCTGCAAGGGGCCGGCCTGCTTCTCACCGTGCCCGATCTTCCAGTGGAACGACCACACCGACTGGCCGATCGGCGCCGGGCATCCGTGCCTGGGATGCACGGAGCGGTTCTTCTGGGACACGATGACCCCGTTCTATGGGAGGCTGCCCAACGTGGCCGGCTTCGGGGTGGAGCGAAACGCCGACCTGATCGGCGCGGCCCTCGCCGTCGGTACGACCGCCGGGGTGGCGGCGCACGCCATCGCAACGGGCCTCCACCGGTCGCGTGAGAAGAGGCGCACCGAGCTCCCCGTGGTGCCCGCTCCACCCACAGGCGGAGGTGCCGCCGAGGAGGATTCCCATGGCTAGGGTCGTCGTCGACCCGATCACGCGGATCGAAGGACACCTGCGGATCGAGGTCCAAGAGGAGAACGGCCGGATCGAGAACGCGTGGGCGTCTTCGACCCAGTTCCGGGGCATCGAGACCATCCTGGAGGGTCGCGATCCACGAGACGCCTGGGCGTTCACCCAGAGGATCTGCGGCGTGTGCACAGTGGTCCATGCCATCGCGTCGTGCCGGGCGGTCGAAGACGCGCTCGGTATCGAGGTCCCGGCGGCCGGTGGCCTGATCCGGAATCTCGTGCACGGCATGCAGACCGTTCAGGACCACGTCATTCACTTCTACCACCTGCATGCGCTCGACTGGGTCGATGTCGTGAGCGCTCTGTCGGCCGACCCGGCCGGCACGGCGAGGTTGGCGGCGTCCCTGTCTCCGTGGCCCAACAACTCGGAGACGTATTTCGCCGAGGTCCAGGACCGTGTGCGGCGCTTCGTGGAGTCCGGCCAGCTCGGCATCTTCACCAACGGGTACTGGGGCCACCCCGCCTACCGACTGCCGCCGGAAGCCAACCTCATGGCGGTGGCGCACTACCTCGAGGCACTCGACTGGCAGCGCGACGTCATCCGCGTGCACACGATCTTCGGCGGGAAGAACCCGCACCCCAACTTCCTCGTGGGCGGCATGGCCTCGGCCATCAATCTCGACGATACGGGAACGATCAACGCCGAGAGCTTCTCGAAGGTCCAGGGCATGATCCGGCGTGCGCGCCGTTTCGTGGAGGAGGTGTACTGGCCGGACCTGTTGGCCATCGCATCGTTCTACAAGGAGTGGGCGGCGATCGGAGGTGGCGTCCAGAACTACATGTCCGTGGGCGAATACCCGGAGAACGGGCAATGGCGCGACGCCGACTCGATGTACTTCCCGAGCGGCGTGATCTTCGATCGCAACCTGTCGGAGGTGCTTCCGTACGACCACCAGCAGGTGAAGGAGTACGTCACCAGCTCCTGGTATGAGTACCAGGGTGGGGACGTGGGCCTCCACCCCTGGGAGGGCGAGACCACTCCGCGCTACACCGGACCCGAGCCGCCGTGGACGTACCTCCAGGACCACGACGAATACACCTGGATGAAGGCGCCGCGGTACCAGGAGCGGCCGATGGAAGTGGGTCCGCTCTCACGCATGCTCGTGGCGTACGCGTCGGGCCACACCGACGTGCAGGACATCGTGAACGAGGCCCTCGGACGACTCGAGGTCGGCCCCGAGGCGCTCTTCTCGACGCTGGGGCGCACCGCCGCGCGTGGGGCCGAGACCGTGCTGCTGGCGCGCAAGCTGGAGGACTGGTTCGACAACCTGATCGCGCGAGTGCGCGCGGGTGACGTCCAGACCTTCAACGGTGAGCGATGGGATCCGTCCACCTGGCCGACCTCGGCCCGAGGGTACGGCTTCCTCGAGGCCGCTCGCGGCTCGCTGGGCCACTGGGTCCAGATCGAGAACGGCGAGATCCGTCACTACCAGTGTGTCGTACCGAGCACCTGGAACTGCTCACCACGTGATACGCAGGGTGCGAGCGGGCCCTACGAGGCGTCCCTCATCGACAACCACCCGCTCGTGGACCCGGCGAGGCCGCTCGAGATCCTGCGGACGATCCACTCCTTCGATCCGTGCATGGCGTGTGGCGTCCACGTGCTGGACGCGAAAGGCAACGAGGTCGTCCAGGTGAGGGTGCGCTGATGGACACGGTGACAGCGGAGAAGACCGACAGCCTCAGGGCGGACGTCCCGGTCGACCACCAGGCGGTCTACCTGTGGCACTGGCCGGTGCGGGCCATGCACTGGATCGCGGCGCTGTGTGTCCTCACGCTGGTCCTGACCGGCCTGTACATCGGGCAGCCGTACTTCGTGACTTCGGGCCAGGCCAGCGACCACTTCCTGATGGGCCGGATCCGCTTCACCCACTTCACGGCGGCGGGTGTGCTCGTGGCGACGGCGATCCTGCGCGCCTACTGGCTCTTCATGGGCAACAAGTACGAGCGCTGGCGGGCGCTCTTCCCGTACACGAAGGCCGATTGGGTCAACATGTGGCGGCTGCTTCGTCGCTACTTCTTCGTCAAGGTCCACGACGTGCCGCACTACCTCGGGCACAACCCGCTGCAGCAGATGCTCTACACGGGCGTGTACGGCCTCGCCCTCTTCCAGGTGACCAGCGGCTTCTACCTGTACGGCCTGTACGACACGGGTGGCTTCTTCTACGCCGCCTTCGGATGGGTCGGCCCCCTTTTCGGGGGCGCCCAGGTCGTGCGCTTCATACACCACATCGTAACGTGGTTCTGGCTGATCTTCCTTCCCCTGCACCTCTACCTGACCGTGCGCGCAGATATTCTGCACACGGAGGCCAGGATCACCTCGATGATCAGCGGAGAGCGATTCGTGCGCGCGGACGTGGAGTTCGTCGATGACTGACCCGGAGACCGTCGTCCTCGGTGTGGGGAGCCCACTCATGGGCGACGACGGCCTGGGGGTGGCCGTGGTCGAACGGCTGCGTGCCACGTGGGAGGGCGACGACACCCTCGCCCTGCTCGACGGGGGCACGTGGGGTATGCGCGTGCTTCCGCTCATCGAGTCCGCACGTCGGCTCCTGATCGTCGACGCGATCAGGAACGGTGAGCGTCCCGGTTCATTGATCCGCCTCGACGGGGCGCAGATTCCGCGTCACCTGCACCAGAAGCTCTCGCCCCATCAGATCGAGCTCGGAGAGGTCCTCGCGGTAGCCGAGCTGCGGTCGACCATCCCTGCGGAGCTGGTCGCCCTCGGCATCGAACCCGAGACGATCGAGCTACGCGACCGGCTGTCCGAAACGGTGGAGCGGAGCGTTCCGGAGCTCCTCCAGGCGATCCACGCGCAGCTTGAGGTGTGGGGGCATGCGAAACGGGGAGCGGGGGCGGCGGCCGATGCATGAGATGAGCGTGGCGCTGGAGATCTGTCGGATCGCCGAGGCCCAGGTGGGTCACGACATGCTGGCCCACGTTCGTGAGGTGGGGCTCGAGGTGGGTCGCCAATCGGGTATCGAGCCCGATCACCTGGTGTTCTGTCTCGAGGCCCTGTTCGAGCGCGCTCCGTTCGCTGGGGCGCGAGCTTCGCTGGAGCTCACGCCCGGAGAGGAGTTGAGCGTCATCTATCTGGAGGTCGACGATGTCGGTCAGGCGCATTGAGGTCCGAGAGCGGGTCATGGAGCGCAACGACGCGTTGGCCCGCGACGTGCGTAAGAGGCTCGACCGTCATGGCGTGACGGCGCTCAACCTCGTCTCATCGCCCGGGTCGGGGAAGACGCTCCTCCTGGAGCGCACGCTGCGCGACCTCGGGGGCGAATTGCGCATGGCCGTGGTCACGGGCGACGTCCAGACTCAGAACGACGCCGACCGGATCGCGCGCTGGACGGACGACCTCGTGCAGGCGGTGGTGACAGGCGGTGCTTGTCACCTGGATGCGCGCCAGGTTTCGAGCGCGCTGGAGGCGATCGACCTCCACAGCATCGACCTCCTCTTCGTCGAGAACGTGGGGAACCTCGTCTGCCCGGCGAGCTGGGATCTCGGTGAAGACGCGAAGGTCGTGCTCTTCAGCGTCACCGAAGGCGAGGACAAGCCGCTCAAGTATCCGAAGATGTTTCAGCAGGCCCGGTACGCGGTGCTCACCAAGATCGACCTGCTTCCCCACCTGGTTTTCGACGCGGAGAAGGCGGTCGGGTTCGCGCGCGAAATCAACCCCCGGCTCGAGCTCGTGCGTACGTCGTCCACGGACGGCACCGGCTTGGCGGACTGGTACGACCTTCTGCGCCGTGCGGTGCTGAAGCACAGCGGTGCCGGGCGCCAGTTGGAGTCGATCGCCTCCCGCGGTGCTTCTGCGAGGGCTCGATGATCCTCGCCCGCTCGACCGACGCCGACGGGGCCGTGGAAGCTGCGAGTTCCGACCCAGCCAACCAGCCGGCATCGTCGCTGCGGGCCGTCGAGATCTCGGTCACGGGCGTCGTCCAGGGCGTCGGCTTTCGACCGTTCGTGCATCGGCTCGCCCTCCGCAGCGGGGTCACGGGGTGGGTTCGCAACGAATCCGGTTCCGTACGCATCCGCCTGGAGGGAGCCCCGGCGCGTGTGGAGGACGTGGTGCGGACGCTTCCTTCGTCGGCGCCGCCCCTGGCGAGAATCGATCGGTTCGACGTGGCCGAGACGGAGCCGTCGGGCCTGGTCGGCTTCACGGTGCGTGCCAGCGATTCCCACGTTGCGGGGAGACTGCCCGTCTCACCGGACGTGGCCACCTGCGCGGCGTGTGAGCGAGAGCTCTTCGACCCGGAAGACCGGCGCCACGGGTATCCGTTCATCACCTGCACCGACTGCGGGCCGCGGTTTACCGTCATCGAGGCGATGCCCTACGATCGTGAGCGCACGTCCATGTCGGCCTTCACGCAGTGCCCTGTGTGCGCGGCCGAGTACCGGGAGCCGAGTGATCGGCGCCACCACTCCGAGACGAACAGCTGCTCCGACTGTGGACCCCGAGTGTGGCTCGAGCACCCGGGCAGCGGAGGCGAATCGGGCCCCTTCGGTGCCCGAGCGATTCACGCGGCAGCCGAGGCCCTGAGGAAGGGCCAGATCGTCGCGCTGCGTGGGCTCGGGGGTTTCCAGCTCGCCGTTCGCGCCGACGACGAACGCGCCGTCGCCCGGCTGCGGCGGCGGAAGCGGCGCGACGAGAAGCCCCTCGCGCTGATGGTCAGGGATCTCGACGCGGCGCGGTTGCTCGGCGCAATGCGCACGTCGGAGGCCGCGCTGCTGGTCTCACCCGAGCGACCGATCGTCGTCCTCGATCGCCGAGCGGGGGCTCCGATCGCCGGGTCGATTTCGCCCGGGCTGGACTCGGTCGCCATCATGCTTCCGTACACGCCGCTTCATCTCCTGCTCATGGAGGAGATGGATGGGATCCCGCTCGTGATGACGAGTGGCAACGTGAGTGAAGAGCCGATCGCGACCGCGAACCCGGATGCCCGGGCGGGCCTGGCTTCCATCGCAGACGTTCTCCTGCTCCACGATCGCGAGATCGTGGCTCGCTACGACGATTCGGTGGTGCGCGTCGCACGGGCGGGGCCGATCGTGCTGCGCCGTTCACGCGGCTTCGCACCCATGCCTCTCCCGGTGCCCACGCCGGTGGCCGACGCCATCCTCGCCGTGGGCCCCCACCTTAAGAATACGGTCACGCTGCTTCAGGGTCGGGACGCCTACGTGAGCCCCCACGTCGGCGACCTCGAGAACCTGGAGACGGTGGGCGCATTCCATGAGGTGCTGGACCACCTCCGCACGCTTTTCCACATCGCACCCCGTTGGGTGGTGCGCGACCTCCACCCGGGATACCTGTCGACTCGGCTGGCCGAGGAGTCGGGGCTCCCGGAGCTTCCAGCCGTCCAGCATCACCACGCGCACGTGGCAGCGGTGATGGCCGAGCACGGGGAGACCCGTCGCGTCCTCGGTCTCGCGTTCGACGGCACTGGATACGGAACGGACGGGAGAATCTGGGGATGTGAGTTCCTTCTGGCCGACCTGATCGGCTTCGAGAGGGTGGGACGACTCCGCTATGCGCCGATGCCCGGGGGTGATCGAGCCGCGCGCTCCCCGTGGCGTGCGCTGTTGGGATACGCGTCGCTGACGGAGCCGGCCGCATCGGGCTCTCCGCTCGAGACCGCCTCGGTTCCGGACTGGGCGTCTGGCGCCTTGAGCACGGCGGACCGGACCGAGCTCGCGATCGCGCGCAAGCAGGTCGCGCGCTCCCTCAATGCGCCGAAGGCGTCGTCCCTCGGGCGGCTCTTCGACGCGGCGGCGGCTGTGCTCGGAATCAGGTCCGAGTGCTCGTACGAGGGTCAGGCGGCGATGGAGCTCGAGACGCTGGCTCGGCGAGCGACGGGGCACGCCGTTCCCGCCACGTACCGAAGGGGCCCCCAGGGGGTCGCGGAGATCGACCCGCTGCCTCTTCTCGAAGCGCTCGCCGACCGAAAGGCGGCGGGAAGGCGGGTGGAGGAGTGTGCCGCCGACTTCCACGAAAGCGTCGTCCATGTGGCGGTCGCGGTGGCGCGCGACCTGTGCGACGAGCACTCGATCGATACCGTCGCCCTCGGTGGTGGCTGCTTCCAGAACGTCATCCTGACGGACGGGGTCGTGCGTGGCCTCGCCGAAGCGGGCCTGAACGTGCTGCTGTCCCGCGTGCTGGGCCCCAACGACGGCGCTGTCAGCTACGGCCAGGCCGTGGTGACCGCCGCCAGACTCAGTCAGTGAGGAGGAACCATGTGCCTCGGCATTCCCGGCAAGATCACCCGGATGCGCGATGACCTCGGCTTCGCGGTCGGGACCGTGGACTTCGGTGGCGTCCGTCGAGAGGTCTGCCTCGCATACGTGGCAGACGAGGTGGCGGTCGGGGACTATGTCGTGGTGCACGTCGGCTTCGCGATCTCGAAGGTCGACGAGGCGGAGGCGCACCGGACCTTCGAGATCCTCCGGGAGATGAGCGAGCTGGACGAGCTCGAGTGGCTGGCCGACGTCGCCGATGCAGCGGAGCGGGTACCATGAGGTACTTGAGCGAATACCGCGATCCGCAGATGGCACGCGCGCTGGTTCAGCGCATCCTGGACGCGGCCACGCGCCGATGGACCCTCATGGAGGTCTGCGGCGGGCAGACGCACACCATCGTCAAGCAGGGTATCCACGACGTGCTCGAGGATGCGGTCGAGATGATCCACGGCCCCGGCTGCCCGGTGTGCGTCACGCCGCTCGAGCAGATCGATCGGGCCCTTCACCTCGCCTCGCGCCCCGACGTGATCTTCACGTCGTTCGGCGACATGCTGCGCGTTCCGGGTAGCGAGTGCGACCTCCTTCAGGTCAAGGCGCGCGGGGGGGAGGTGCGAATCGTGTACTCGCCGCTGGATGCGGTCGAGATCGCCCGAGCCAACCCCGACCGGGAGGTGGTCTTCTTCGCGGTGGGCTTCGAGACGACCGCACCGGCCAACGCGATGGCCGTGTGGCGGGCACGGGAGCTCGGACTCCGCAATTTCAGCGTGCTGGTCTCCCATGTGACCGTGCCGCCGGCGATGGTCGCGATCCTCGAGGACCCGGCTTGCCGCGTGCAGGGCTTCCTCGCTGCCGGTCACGTCTGCACGGTCATGGGCTGGGAGGAGTACGAACCGCTCGCCGAGCGATATGCGGTTCCGATCGTCGTGACCGGGTTCGAGCCGCTGGACATCCTCGAGGGAATCTGGATGGTCGTGCAGCAGCTCGAGGAAGGCCGCCACGAAGTCGCGAACCAGTACGTGCGCTCCGTCCGGCGTGAGGGCAACCGCCGGGCGCAGGATCTCGTCGCGAAGGTGTTCTGCACCGTCGACCGGGGGTGGCGCGGCATCGGCTCTATCCCGGGGAGTGGTCTGGGGCTGTCGGACGCGTTCGCCGCCTTCGACGCCGAGCGCAAGTTCGATCTAGAGTCGATCCGAGCCGACGAGCCGGAAGCGTGTCGGGCGGGGGAGGTTCTGCGTGGGCAGATCAAGCCCTTCGAGTGCGCGGCGTTCGGCAACGTGTGTACGCCCGAGCGCCCCCTCGGTGCGCCCATGGTGTCCGCGGAGGGGGCGTGCGCCGCGTACCACAACTTCGGCCGACTGCGAACCGGGACCGGAGCCGTATCATGATCGGCGCATCCAGCCTTCAGAATCGACTCTGCCCGATGCCCCTCACCGCGAACGATCGAATCCAGCTCGGGCACGGATCCGGCGGCAAGATGAGCGCGCAGCTTCTGCGCGAGCGCTTTCTCCCCCGCTTCGCGAGCGCCCATTTGCGAAGCCTCGGCGATGGCGCACTCGTACCGGTCGAAGGCGCCGAGATCGTCATGTCGACCGACACGTTCGTGGTGAGCCCACTCGAGTTTCCCGGCGGGAACATCGGCCACCTCGCGATCCACGGCACCGTGAACGATCTCGCCATGATGGGGGCGACCCCGAAGTATCTGTCGGTCGGCTTCGTTCTCGAGGAGGGGCTCGAGCTTCAGCTGCTCGAGCGTGTGCTCGACTCGATGCGGGATGCGGCCGAGGAGTGCCGGGTCGAAGTGGTGACCGGTGACACGAAGGTCGTGGAGCGTGGAAAGGCCGATGGGTTGTTCGTGAACACGACCGGTGTCGGGTTCCTGCACCCCGACTTCCGGCCGGGCCCGGCGCGTGCCGAGCCCGGAGACGTCGTTCTGGTGAGTGGACCGCTGGCGCGCCACGGCATGGCGGTCATGGCCGTGCGCGAGGGACTCTCGTTCGACGCCGACATCGAGAGCGACACGACCTCGCTCGCCCCACTCGTGGCCTCGATGCGTGAGGCCGTCGGGCCTGCGGTACACACGCTGCGCGACGCGACGCGGGGTGGTTTGGCGTCGGCCCTGAACGAGATCGCGGCGGCCGCTGACGTGGGGATCGTCCTGTCCGGACCACCGCCCGTCCCGATGCCGGTGCAGGCGGCTTGTGAGATGCTGGGACTCGATCCCCTGTACGTGGCCAACGAAGGGGTGCTCGTGGCGTTCGTCTCGCCGGATGTGGAGGACGAGGTGCTTCGCGCGCTCCGGAGGCACCCGGCTGGCGCCGACGCCGTCTCGATCGGTGTCGTGACGGACCGGCATCGCGGTACGGTCGCACTCCGGACCGGGCTCGGTGGGACGAGGGTCGTGGACATGCTTCCGGGAGATCAGCTCCCGCGCATCTGTTGAACGAATGAAGAAACAGGAGACTCCCATGAACACCAGAGCGATGCGCACGGCACTCGTGACGGCGGCCATGCTCGCCGCCGCTCCTTCGGCCGCGGCTGCCCACGCGGGGCATGCGGGGGATCACGGCTGGCTCTTCGGCGCCCTCCAACCGCTCCTCGCGGTCGATCATGCCCTCGCAGGGCTGTTCGTGGTTGGGGTGGTCACGGCGGTGCTGGTGACGGTCGGCGTGTGGACGAGGGCGCGAGCCGGAGAGCGTCGGCTCGGCTGAGGCTCCCGCGCCGCACGGGCGGCGTGCCAATTTCGGGTCGCGGTCCCAAGATTCCGGTCGCCTTCCACTCCGACCGGACAGCCATGAAGACGCCCTCGTTCCACCGAGCCCTCGCCCGTGTCCCTACCGTGGTCGCGGCCCTCGCCATTGCCGCGGCTCCCGCTTCCGCTCAGGTCGATCTGGACCCCCTCTCCAACCTGTCGGCGAGGAGCGTCGGCCCCTCGGGGCAGGGCGGGCGGATCAATGCGATCGATGCGCTGATCTCCGATCCGGACGTCATCTACGTCGGTGCGGCCGCCGGTGGCGTTTGGCGATCCCGCAACGGCGGGACCACGTGGGAGCCGATCTTCGACGACCAGCCGGTGCAGTCGATCGGGGCCATCGCCGTGAACCAGGACAATCCGGACGTCATCTGGGTCGGCACCGGAGAGGGTTCGCCCCGAAACTCGGTCAACCACGGCAACGGTGTGTACAAGAGCATCGACGGAGGTCGGAGTTGGGAGCATCTGGGGCTCGAGAACTCCCGGGCCGTGCATCGGATTCTCCTGCACCCCTCGGACCCCGACGTCGCATTCCTGGCCGTACTCGGCAGCCCCTTCGGTGACTCCGAAGAGCGGGGCGTGTACCGGACGGGCGACGGGGGGATGTCGTGGGAGCGGGTGCTGTACGTGGACGAGCGAAGCGGCGCGGCCGATCTCGTCATGGACCCGGTCAATCCGAACAAGCTGATCGCGGCGATGTGGAGCCACCGTCGTGCGCCGTGGACCTTCGCGTCGGGTGGAGCCGGATCGGGAATCCACGTCAGCTACGACGGGGGCAGCACGTGGACCGAGCGCACCGAGGAGGACGGGCTGCCCGCGGGGGATCTGGGACGTGTGGGGCTGGCCATCGCTCCGAGCGAGCCTGACGTCGTGTATGCCCTGGTCGAGGCCGAGAAGAGTGTGCTGCTCCGATCGGAAGACGGGGGGCGCTCGTTCGAGAGCGTGAACTCCGAAGACGGGGTCAGCCCACGACCGTTCTACTACGCCGACATCTTCGTCGATCCGTTCAACGAGAACCGACTCTACCGACTCTCGAGTCCGGTCGACGTGTCGGAAGACGGGGGCAAGACCTTCGAGACATGGGTCTCCGGCGAGCTGGTCCACGTGGATCACCACGCTTGGTGGATCCACCCGGAACGGCCGGATCTGATCATCAACGGGAACGACGGGGGTGCCGCGATCTCCCGTGATCGCGGTCGCAGCTGGCAGGTCTTTCACAACCTCCCCATCGGGCAGTTCTACCACGTCAACGTCGACATGGAGACGCCCTACAACATCTACGGCGGCGCACAGGACAACGACTCGTTCCGAGGCCCGGCGTACGCATGGAATTTCCAGGGCATCCAGAATCACCAGTGGGAGAACCTCGGCTGCTGCGCCGACGGCTTCGACATGGCGCCGGATCCGAGGGATGGCCGGTTCGGCTACGCCATGTACCAGGGAGGTGCGCTTCTCCGTTACGACCGCACGACCGGTCAGCTGCGGCGAGCGGCGCCCTCCCATCCGGAGGAGGCGGATCTGCGCTTCAACTGGAACGCCGCCCTCGCGCTCGATCCCATCCGGCCCGGTCGCGTCTGGTTCGGCTCGCAGTTCCTGCACGTGAGTGACGACGACGGGCACACGTGGCGTACCGTAAGCCCCGATCTCACGACCAACGACTCGATCCGCCAACGGCAGCTGGAGACCGGAGGGCTGACCTTCGACGACTCCGGTGCGGAGAACAACGCGACGATCGTCGCCATCGCACCCAGCCCGCTCCAGGAAGGCGTGATCTGGGTCGGTACCGACGACGGGAACGTGCAGCTGACTCGCGACGGGGGTGAGGTGTGGACGAACCTCATCGACGAGATGCCGGACGCCCCCGATGGGGCCTGGGTGCCCCAGATCCACGCTTCCTCGCACGAAGCTGCCGAGGCGTTCGCGGTCGTGGAGGATCATCGCCGAGACGACTGGACTCCGTACGTCTACCACACCGAGGACTTCGGGGCTTCGTGGCGGAGAATTGCCGAGGAGGTGGAGGGCTACGTGCTCTCCGTGGTGCAGGACCCCATCGTCCCCGAGCTGATCTTCGTCGGCACGGATCGTGGGCTCTGGTTCACAGTCGACGACGGGTCATCCTTCCAGCGCTGGACACACGGGGTCCCTGCCGCCCCGGTCCGGGACATGGTCGTTCATCCACGGGAGCACGATCTCGTGTTGGGGACGTTCGGTCGGTCGTTCATCGTGCTCGACGACATCCGCCCGCTCCGCACCCTCGCGGTGCGGAGGGCTGCGCCCGACTCCCTGTACGTGTATCCGGGGCTGGACGCGACCCAGGCGATCTACGCGCAGCAGCCGGGGGCGATTTTTCCCGGCGACTTTCTCTACCGGGGAGAGAATCGGCCCGCGGGGGCCCGTATCCGCTACTGGGTCCCGGCGAGTCTCGACGACGATGCGTCCCAGGAGTCGGGCGCAGAGCCGGAGGGGGACGAGGTCACGCCCGAAGGCGCCGAGTCGGCGTCGGGGGAGGGTGAGTCCGACGGCGCGGAGGAGGGGCGCGAGGTGACGGTCCGCATCCTCGCGGACGGGGTCGAGGTGAGGCGGTTGGAGGGGCCCGCTGAGGCGGGGGCCCAACAGGTGGAGTGGGTGATGGATCGAGCCGGCGTGCGGGGGCTCAGAACCCCGGCGCCCGAGGACCCCGATGATGCGGCGCAGCCCGGCGGTCCTCTCGCGCTTCCCGGAGGGTACCTCGTGCAGGTCATCTTGGAGGGCGACACGGTCGAGACCTCCGTCCGCGTCCTTCCGGATCCGCGCGTCCCGTTCGACGAGCAGACGGCGCTCGGGGTCGTGGAGCTGCACGAACGCCTGCTCGCTGCACAGCGGGGGGCCACCGGCGTGGCGGACCGAATTCGGGACGCACAGAAGACGGTCGAGCGAGTCCGCGACCTCTTGGGTGATCGGGAGGAGGGCGCCGCGTCCGACTCCCTGAAGGCGCACTCGACGCGGGTCGACGAGGCGCTCGACAGCCTCTATCACCTCATGGTGGGTGCGCCGATCCAGGGTTTCCGGAGTGACCCGCAGCTCGTCGCTGCACGACTG
>JBDHDM010000011.1:0-29801 GCA_039591515.1 Gemmatimonadota bacterium
CCATCATCAGCACGGAACCCGAGCCGTTGTCCGTCGCACCTGATCCGCCCTCCCAAGAGTCGAAGTGCGCAGAGAGCATGACGTACTGGTCCGGCCACTCGCTCCCCGGGATCTCGCCGATGACGTTGAAGACGCGGGTCGTCCCGAAGGACCCCGGCCACTGCGACGTGATGATGCCGGCCGCGCCGGCGGCCTCGAGCTGCGTGTGGAGGTCGCGGCGGCGGGGATCGGTCGAGCCCGTCATCGCCAAGCTGCGATTCCAGAGCTCCTCGGCCATCGCTCGCTCGGTCGCCATCCGCTCGGCCGAGCCATCCATGGCGAACTCCTCCCACTGCTCGTCCGCGCGGCAGGTCGGCTCGGGGTACGACATCATGACCCACGTGCCTCCGACCGTCTGGAGGAAACGCTCCCAATCGGCCGGCGTGTCGACTCTCGGCAGGTACGTGACACCACCCTCGACCGGCTGGCCGTCGGTACCGGGGCTCCATGCAAGAATGCGTCCTTCGAGCGAACGCACGCGCGGAGAGACGAGATCCACGTGGCTCACGCCTCGGTCCCAGCCCTCCCACGTTCCGTACTGTTCCCGACGCGCGTCGACCCCCCAGCTTCCGAGCGTCTGGACGGCCCAATCTTGGGCCCTCTCCATGCCCGGAGAGCCGGTGAGCCTCGGACCGATCTCGTCGAGCAGCACCTGCGCGAGGTCGGCGACCTGGGAGTTGTTCATGCCCTCGTCCCAAATCCGCTGCAGGACCGGATCCTCCGTCGCGAGCCGCTGCGCCTCGGCAGGGGTGCCGACCACGAGCAGCCCCACGACGGCCGCGACGGCGCCGATCGACCGTCGAGCCGAGGCTAAGCGCCCTCCGTGGACCCTGGATGTCTCCGCGATCTTCGACATGGCTTTCTCTCCGCTCATCGCTACGATCCCCGTCCTCTTTTCGCGTCCGTTTCCCCGTCCTCTATGTCGCGCCTTCTATGTCGCGCCTTCTATTCACGCCTTCCGCCCGGGTCGTCCATCGCCCGATTCGCACGGTCCATGATCTCGCGTAACCGTTCGTGTGGGAGCGCGGGCACCGTGTACCCGTTGATACCCGTCAGCGTCTCGGCCGCGAGCATGGCGTTGAGGATGGCTTCCTCGGTCGCATGCACCGACGCCGAAATGAACGCGTTGAGTCCATCGTTGGGCAGCATCTCGAGCCCGACCCGCTCTCCCCGCTGGGCGGCAGCGACCCGGTTCGCGGTCGTGAAGCCGATGAAGATGTCGCCCGACCCGTTGTAGCCCATTCCCCCGATCCGGGCGAGCCCGAGCGATGTCCGGGTCACCAGCCTCTTGATCTGCGTCGGCAGAAGCGGAGCGTCCGTCGCGAGGACGATGATGATCGAGCCGGCGCCCTCCGGGATGGGCTCGAGCAGTCCACCGGAATCCTCGGCTCCCGGCCAGTGCTCGTCACCCGTCGGCTCCGTCACCCCCGCCGCCGCTTCCTCGCCTCCTCCCGCTCCGTCGCACCAAGGGACACCCGCTCGTCGTGACGCGGCGGGGACCGACCGGTCCGCGTAACACGCCGCCGGCTCGGGCATGATTGCGCCGACAGGCACGCCCGCGACGCGCAGGTCGCCTCTCGCACCTTGATTGCACTGCACGAGCACGCCGACCACGTACTCGCCCACCGTGCGCGACGAGGAGCCGATGCCGCCCTTGAAGCCGTGACACCGCATGCCCGTGCCCCCTCCCACCGCACCCTGCTCCACCGGTCCGCCCCGTGCGCCGTCCAGCGCGAGGAACGCGTGCTCGGGCTCGACGTGGAAGCCGTTGATGTCGTTGAGGCTCCCGTCGTACGTCTCCGCCACGACCGGCAGCGCCCAGAGGAAGCTGGGGTCTCGTCTCTTCATCCAGTCGATGACCGCGTCTCGCACCACGCCGACCGAATGTGTGTTCGTGATCAGGATGGGGCTCTCGAGGATTCCTGAATGCTCGATCCAGGTGGTGCCGGTCATTTCGCCGTTTCCGTTCAGGCTGAACCACGCGGCGAAAGTGGAGTCGCCAGCCGCCCGCCCTCTGGGCAGGATCGCGGTCACACCCGTGCGGACCGGCCCCTCACCCACAACGAGCTCGCCATCACCCTCGATCAGGGTGACGTGTCCCACCTCGACACCGGCCACGTCCGTGATCGCGTTGTTCGGACCCGGCTCTCCCTCGAGGCGCACACCGAGGGCCCGGGCGTCGGGCACCTTCTGCGCCGACAACGTCGGGCCGACCATCGCGCTCCAACCCAGCGCGGCGAGAGCCACAGCTGCGGACGGAAGCCTCAAAGCCCCGCCAGCTTCTTCACGTGCTCGAACTCCTCCTTCTTCACGGACTGCACGGACAGGCGCCCGTACCGGACGAGCTCCATGTCGGCGAGCTTCGGATCGGCCTTGATGTCGGGTAGCCCGACCGGTTGCTCGACGTCGGCGACCTTGGAGACGAACTCGATGTCGACCATGGACCAACGGGGCTTCTCCGGGTCGGACTTCGCATCGAAGTACTTGCTCCGGGCGTCGAAGGCGTAGTGGTCCGGATACGCCTCCTTGCACACCCTCGCGATCCCCACGACCCCCGGGGGCTTCGCGTTCGAGTGGTAGTAGAGGACGAGATCCCCGACCTGCATCTCACGCATGTTGTTACGGGCCTTGTAGTTTCGCACACCCTCCCAACACGTGGAGCCGTCCCGCTCCAGATCTTCGATCGAGTACACGTACGGCTCGGACTTCATCAACCAGTACTGCTTCGCCATGTCCGCCTAGTTCTCGGGGCTCGGGGTCCGGGGACGCCCATAATGGGGTTGGTCAGGCGCCGCCGCGAGACGGGGCACACCCACGGGACCGCGGCGCGAGGACGACGGCGGGTCAGGCGGGCTCGCCGGCGCCGATGTCCACCTTGATGTCGCGCCAGGCACCGCGGCGGAAGACCAACACGCTCAGCGTGGCCCGGGTGAAATGCCCGAGGACGATGGCCAGCCAGATGTCTGCGGGTTCGAGCGTCGAGAAGGTCTGAATGGCGAAGCACATCCCGAGCGGAACGATGATCTGCGAGATGATCGAGATCCACATCGGGCTCTTGGTGTCTCCCGTACCCTGGAGGCCACCCGTGTACGCGAGTGCCACCGTGATGAAGAGCCCGGAAATCGCGAGGTACCGCAGCAGCTCCACGCTGAGCTGGACCACGACCGGATCGCTCATCCCGAACACGCCCAGGAGCTCGTCGGGCACCAGAAGGAAGGACGCCCCGATTCCGGCAGCCAGCGAGAGGCCGAATCCCGCCGCAACGCGAACGGACTTGGCCGTCCGGTCCGGATGGCCGGCCCCCAGGTTCTGACCAGCGACGGCCGCCGTCGCACCCATGATTCCCACCGAGGTCCACGTGATGAAGGAGAAGAGCTGCGTGTAGCTCACCACGTACGCGGCCTGCGCCTGGGCGCTCGCCGCGAGGGAACCGATGAAGGCGAGAAGGAGCACGCCGCCCACGTTCATGGCGACGCCCTGGATGCCCGTGGGGAGACCGAAGCGGAACAGCTGGCGAATGATGTCCCAGTCCGGACGCCATCCCATGCCGCGGTGGAACACGACGACCCAGCTACCGGAGAAGAGACGGACCAGGGCATACAGGCTGATGATCGCGCCCGAGATGACCGTCCCCATCGCCGCGCCGAGCGTCCCGAAGGCCGGAATCGGGCCGAGGCCCCGGATGAGGATCACGTTGAGCACGATGTTCAGGACCGTGAGCACGACCCCGAGGCGCAGCGGCGTCTGCGCGTCGCCGGCCGACCGGAGCGCCCCGCCGAGCATGAAGAACATGAGCATGCCGAACGAGAACACGAACATGGTCCGGAGATAGGGCAGCGCCTCGGCCTGGACCTCCGGGGTGGCGTTCACCAGGTCGAGAAGCACGGGCGAAAGCACCCAGCCGATCGGCGCCATGACGAAGACCACGAGCAGCACCGACGTCAGGAACGCCTGGTACACGGTCCGGTTCACCTTCTCGGGCTCGTCGGCTCCGGCGAACCGGGCCACCAACACCCCCATCCCAGTGAAGAGCGAGCTGATGAACACGACGACCACGAGGAAGATCTGCCAGGCCACCCCGATCGCCGCGTTGCCCGTATACCCCACGTAGTTGCCGACCATCGCGTGATCGACGAGTCCCTGGAGCCCGCCGATGATGTTCTGAAGCATCGTCGGCCACGCGAGCTTCCACACCGCGCCGCGGATGGGGCCCTCGACGATGGAGCGATCGAACTTCTTCCCGACGCGCGCCCGGTCCGAGACCGACGCGCGCGATCGATCCGACTCTGCGGCCGTCATCTCCCCACTCCCCGTCGCGCGTCGCTCATCGCCACGGATGGGTGCGGCGCCTTACCAGACGAGATGGAGCGTGCTCTGGCGCCGGTAGACCCAGTGCCGATCCCCGTTCTCGTCCAGATAGGCTTCTTCCTCCTGCCGACACGAGGCCGGCTTTCCGCCCCACTCCGGGATTTCCGTCGTGGCCTGCAGCTCGATGGAGTGCCAGACGTTCGGCAACATGATCGCATCCCCCCGCACGGGCACACCTTCCTGCGCGTCCCAACGACCGATGAGCGGGCCGGCCCCGTGGCCATGATCACCGATCGGATGCGTGTACACCGTTCCGTTGATGCCCTCGGTCCGCATCTGCTCCAACGTGTTGGCCAGCACCTCGTTACCGGTCAGCCCCGGCTCCATGTGCGACAGCAGGATGTCTTGGAGACGGTTCGAGTTGGCCAGGCACTGCCTCAGTCCGGCCGGCGCATCGGTCTCACCTTCCTTGAGGACGTAGCCCAGGTGCTGCGTGTCCGTGTGCAGATTCATGGCCACGACGCCAAAGTCCGTCCACAGCAGGTCTCCGGGCTGAATCACGACCGGACCCCCGGACGGCACCTCACCCTCGCGCTGCACATCCACCGACGTCTGGAACCACGTCGTGTATCCGAGATCTCGCAGCTTCTGGCGCATCCACCAGACGACGTCCTCGGTGGTCGTTTCCCCCGGCGTGATCACCGAGTTCGAAAAGGCCTCCGAGATCAGGGCATGCACGCTCTCCTCGATCTTCCGATACCGGGGCATCATCTCGGGAAGCCGGAGCGAGATGTAGTTCATCGCCAAGCGGGGCTCCCTCTTCACACGGCCCGCGTACTCGTCCCCGAGGGCCTCGACGAGTGCCTCGGCCTCACCCGCGTGCAAGCCGTCCGAGAAGGCCCAGACGGGGTCGATGTTCAGGACGATGTTCTCCGGATCTCTATCCTCGACGAGCTCGCGAAGCAGGTTCCACTGCTCGTTGCCCACCAACTCGCCGGTGGGTTGGGTGGGTGCTGGCCGCGTGGAGCGGAAGGCCTCGAAGACACCACCCTGGCTCGTCCCCCCCAACGCGAGACGCTCGAGCGTCCCGTCTTCCTGTCTCGTGATGACGTAGATGGAGCGACGGCGGGCCGCAAAGGTCGTTGGCGACGTGATCGACCAGAAGACGGGATCTTCGGCGTACTCCCGCATCGACAGGATCCACATCCGCACACCGTACTCCTCCATGAGCGCGGGAAGGACCCGTTCCATGCGCATCTCCAGCCAGGCTTGCTGCTCCTTGGCCTGCTCGCGGAGCGTCGGCAGGGGATGATATCGGGCCGGCGAGCCCTCGGGCACGTTTGCGGGCGCCTGCCCCCGTGCGGCCGCGGCCGGAAGGGAGGCGGCGATGACGAGAGCTGCGAGCGCGAGGGGACGCGAGCGAGGCAGCCGGACGAAGCGCATGACGGTCATGACCTGCGGTGGCGGGCATAGGCGAGTCGAGAGCGCCCGAAGCTAACCCGTGACTCCACTCGACGGCCATCCCGGCCCGTGGCCGCGCGATACGGGACAGGGTCCAGTGCAGGCGGACTTCGGACCGAGCCGCCTTGCCTCAACCGCCGATGACGATCCAACCGCTCACGGCGAGCCAGATCACCGCGATGATGCTGAGCAGGATCCACTCCAGCACGTTCGCTTCCTGCCGACCCTTCTCGCCGTGGAACCATGCCATCACGGTCGCTGCCGCGACTCCGGACGCCGCAAAGGGCAGCGTCAGGTCGAAGAAGACCTGGGCCAGGGTACCCATCTCGACCAACAGACCAATCAGCTGCATGAGGCCGAAGGCAGCGGCAGCGGCCGCGATCACGATCTGCGGCACGCGCCTCTTGATCAGCTGCTGGAGGTCGGCACCCTCCTCCACGCTCCCGCTCCCGTGTGCACGCGCGACGACGGTCTGAGGTCCGGTCTCACCGCTCAAGATCCGGGCCGCGTCGGATGCGCTCGGACGATGGTTCGGCTGTCGGTTGAGGCACCGCCGCAGAAGGTCCGCCACGGCCGGATCGATATCGGGTCGCGCCAACCTCAGGTCCTTGGGCTCCGCCGAGAGGTGGGCGGTGATCCACTGGGTGTTCGTCTTGGCCTCGTAGGGGCCCTCGCCCGTTAGGAGCTCATACCCGAGGACGCCAACCGCGTACATGTCGGCGAGCTCCGTGAGGTCCTGGTCGAGAAGCTGCTCAGGGCTCAGATAGCGCGGGTCCCCGAGCATCTGACCCGTCTTCGTGAGTCGCGTGGCCTCCTCGCTTCCGGTCGCGAGCAGCGCCGCGATTCCGAAGTCGGTCAGATGGGCCGAATCCGAATCCTCATCCCAGAGAATGTTGGCCGGACGCACGTCGCGGTGCACGATGCCCTGCGCGTGGGCGGCCGCGAGGGCGGATGTCACGTCGTGGAGCACCTGCCGAGCCAGGTCGGCGGCGAGACGACCTTCCGCCTTGAGCCGCTCCTCCATCGTGCGCCCCTTCACGAAGCGCATCACCAAATACGGCGTCTCGTCGGGAAGGCGACCGAAGCGGTACACCTGTACGACGTGGGGGTGTACGAGCCGAGCCGCCGCCTTCGCCTCTCGCTCGAACCGTCTGCGCGCCGTTTCGTCGGTCGCCCGGCCCGGGAGCAACACCTTCACCGCGACGAGCCGCCCGAGATCCTTCTCCTTCGCCAGATATACGGTCGCCATCGAGCCCTGGCCCAGGCGGCGGACGATCTCGAAGTCGTCGCCGAGCGCCTCTCGCAGGGCTTCCACGGCGCGCGACTCCGATGCTGCGCGCCCCGACCCCGCTCCAAGTGGAGCGTTTTCGCCGTTCATTGCGACGCCACGTTAGGTAGGCCGTCCAACCGCGACAAGCCGGGAGAACCTCTCAGGCCACTGTGGAATAGTATTATGTATGACGGGACGTTCGACGACGGGGCGGAACACATGACGATCCGAGCCAAGGTCACAGCGGGGGCGCTGTCGCAAATATTCGCCCAGATTCTGACCGGCTTCGCGCTGGTCGTGCACCTGTTCGACTGGTCCAACGCGTCCGTATGGGTCGCCGTGCCATTGGGGGCCGCGATGCTCGTGCCGTTCCGTCACGACGGATCGCTCCACGACCGGGCGATCGGGAACTTCGGAGCCGCCTCTGTCGTCGCCGGGATGTTCGCGTGGGAGCTCATGCTGGGCGGGGTGGAAGGCATTCTCGGCGGCACGGGCGGCTCGGTGGCCGGCCCGTTCACGCTGCTCACCTTGGCAGCGGCCGTCCTCTTCAGCGGAGCCGGGGCGGCGTTCTGGATCCTCAAAGAGAACCGCGCGACCTAGCAGCCGTCTCGGACGAGATCTGACACGTCTCTTCCTGCGCGACCCGACGAGATCGAACTATCAGGTCGTCACTGCGGTCCGGCCGCCACGACCTCGGGAGCCACCTGGTCGGCGAACTTCTCGAAGTTCGACCTGAACATGGCCGCGAGCTTGCCGGCAGCGGCATCATAGGCCGCCGCATCCGCCCACGTGGCCCGGGGGTTGAGCACCTCGCTCGGCACGTCGGGAACCGACGTCGGCACCTCGAGCCCGAAGACCGGGTCGGAAGCGAACTCGACATCGTCCAGCTCGCCGGCCAGCGCGGCGTTCACCATGGCGCGGGTGTAGCCCAGCTTCATGCGGCTGCCGAGTCCGTAGCCGCCGCCACTCCAGCCCGTGTTCACCAGCCAGACCTTGGCATCGTGCTCCCGAAGCTTCTCGCCGAGCATCTTTGCATACACGCCCGGATGCCGAGGCAGGAAGGGCGACCCGAAACAGGCGCTGAACGTGGCCACCGGCTCCGTGACGCCGCGCTCCGTGCCCGCGACCTTCGCGGTGTACCCGGAGAGGAAGTGGTACATCGCCTGTTCGGGGCTCAGGCGGGAGATCGGAGGCAGGACGCCGAACGCGTCCGCGGTCAGGAAGACGACGTTCTGCGGGTGTCCCGCACGGCTCGGGAGCACGGCGTTCGGGATGTAATGGATGGGGTACGACGCACGGGTGTTCTCGGTGACCGACCCGTCGTCGAAGTCGATCTCTCGCGTCCGCTCGTCGAGGACCACGTTCTCGAGGATCGTGCCGAACATCTGCGTCGACTGATAGATCTCAGGCTCACCCTCGGGTGACAGACGGATCGTCTTGGCGTAGCAGCCCCCCTCGAAGTTGAACACACCCTCGTTGCTCCAGCCGTGCTCGTCGTCCCCGATGAGGCCACGTGAGGCGTCTGCCGAGAGCGTCGTCTTGCCAGTGCCCGAGAGCCCGAAGAAGAGCGCGACGTCACCCGCCTCTCCGATGTTCGCCGAGCAGTGCATGGGAAGAACCCCGGCATCCGGAAGCAGGTGGTTCAACACCGAGAAGATGGACTTCTTGATCTCGCCGGCGTATCGCGTCCCTGCGACCACAACCTCCCGGCGGCCGAAGTTGACCATGATCGCCGTCTCGGACCGGGTCCCGTGCCGTTCCGGGGACGCCTTGAGGTGCGGTGCGTGCAGAACGGTGAACTCAGGCTCGAAGCCTGCGAGATCCGAAGCGTCGAGGCGGAGGAACATGTTGTAGGCAAAAAGCGCGTGCCACGCGCTCTCGCTGACCACCCGGACGTTGATCCCGTGCGTCTGGTCTTCGCCCGCGCGCGCGTCGTGAACGAAGAGGTCGCGGCCGTTGAGAAACTGCACGACCTCGGCTCGCAGCGCGTCGTAATGCTCGGGCGACACCGGCACGTTCACCTTACCCCAGTCCACCACGCTCTCGGTGTGCTCGTCGCGGACCACGAAGCGATCGTTGGGAGATCGACCGGTGTGGGGCGCCGTGACCGTCGAGATGGCGCCCATGTGGGCCAGTCGGCCATCCCCGCGCGCAAACGACTCTTCGTAGAGCGCCGCCGGCGAGAGGTTCCGGTACACGTTCCCCTTCGGCTCCAGGCCGTGGCGGGCGAGGCTCCCGCCCTCGATGCCGGCCATCACGGGCTCCATGGTGTCAGGGGTCATCAGGTCTCTCTGCGCGGGACGCGCGCCGATTCCCGGATGGGAAACCGCCGCGCGGCGATTTCGGAAAAGGAAGTGCCCCGCCGCCAAGGCGCGCGAGGCAGATCCTAAATCTTACCCTTTCGCGCTTGCCAGTCCACCGAAGCGACGGTGGCCAGATTCAGCACGTCCTGTAACGAAGATCCCCGCTGCAGCACGTGCACGGGCTTCGCCATCCCGAGCAGCACGGGGCCGATCACATCGGCTCCCCCGAGCTTGTCGAGAAGCTTGTACGAGGCGTTGGCCGCGGACAGGCGGGAAAAGACCAGGACGTTCGCCGGGCCGGACAAGCTGGTGAACGGATAGACGTTGCGCAGCTTGATCGCGTCCACCGCCGTGTCCGCCTGCATCTCCCCGTCGATCTCGAGATCCGGATCGAGGGAGTGCACGAGCTCGACGGCCCTCGAGGCGCGCAGCGACTCGTCGTGCGGCGTTGATCCGAAGTTGGAGAAGGACACGATCGCGATACGCGGCACGATCCCCAGCTCCCTCACGAAACTCGCACTCTGGATGGCGATCTCCGCCAGAGCACGCGCGTCCGGCTCGATGTTCACCGTCGTGTCGGCCAGGAACATGAGCTCGCGGTTTGGAAAAGCCACCATCTGCAACCCGGCCACTCGCCCGTTCCCTCCCTTGGCGGGGCCGATCACTTGCAGGCAGGGGCGAAGCGCCTCCGGGTAGTTCGCCTCGATCCCGGACACCAGGGCGTCCACCTGCCCGTCCTCGAGCATGCTCGCCGCGAAGTAGATGGGCTTGAAGAGGTTCCACTCGGCCTCGGAAAGTGTGAGGCCCCTCCGCCCCCGCTGCTCGAAGAGCCGCTGGGCGAACGTCGCGCGCGCCTCGTCCTCCTCAGCCGCGTACACGATCTCGACCCCGTCGAGCTCGACTCCCAAGGCCTCGGCCTTCTCGGCGATTCGAGGCGGCCGACCCAAGAGTACCGGGTCGCAGATCCCATCTTCCACGAGCTGCGCGGCGGCACGGATGACCGTGTCGTTGTGCCCTTCGGGAAAGACGACCCTGGCCCGGTCCCTGCGAGCCCGAGTGGTCATCCATCGCATGACTTCGCGGCCCGGTCCGAGGCTCGCGCGCAGCCGATCGCGGTACTCGTCGAGGTCGACCGTCACGCGAGCCAAGCCCGAGTCCATGGCCGCCTCGGCGACGGCCGGTGCCACATGGAAGAGGATACGGTGATCGAACGGCTTGGGGATGAGGTACTCCCGACCGAAGGAGATCTCGGAGCCCTCGTATGCGCCACGCACGGTGTCGGGGACCTCCTGCCGCGCCAGATCCGCCAAGGCTCGAGTGGCCGCCAGCGTCATGTCGTCGTTGATCCCTCGAGCCCGGACGTCGAGCGCGCCCCGGAAGATGAACGGGAAGCCGAGGACGTTGTTCACCTGATTCGGGTAGTCCGATCGTCCCGTGGCCATGATGGCATCCGACCTCACGTCGGCGACCTCTTCCGGCAAGATCTCGGGATCGGGATTCGCGAGCGCAAAGATGATCGGATCGTCCGCCATGGACGCGACCATCTCCTTCGTCACCAGCCCCTTCACCGAGAGCCCGACGAACACGTCCGCACCTTCGAACGCTTCCTCGAGCGTTCTCCTGTCCGTCCGCACGGCGAAAGGAGCCTTGTACTCGTTCATCCCCTCCTCCCGCCCCTCGTACAGCACGCCCTTCGAGTCGCAGATCAAGATGTGCTCCGCCGGGACCCCGAGCCGGCGGAAATGCTCGGCCGTGGAAAGGGCCGAGGCGCCGGCACCGCTGAACACCACCCGAACGCTGTCGATCTCCTTGCCGACGATCTCCAGGGCGTTGAGAAGGGCCGCGGCAGCGATGATCGCGGTACCGTGCTGATCATCGTGGAAGACCGGAATGTCCAGCCTCTCTCGAAGGGTCCGCTCGATCACGAAGCAGTCGGGGGCGGAGATGTCCTCGAGGTTGATTCCGCCGACCGTCGGCTCGAGCAGCTCGCAGAAGCGGATCATGTCCTGTGGATCCTCGGAGCCGACTTCGAGGTCGAAGACGTCGATCCCTGCGAAGCTCTTGAACAGGACGCCCTTGCCCTCCATGACGGGCTTCGCGGCCAAGGGGCCGATGTTGCCGAGCCCGAGCACCGCCGTGCCGTTGGACACGACCGCCACGAGGTTGCCTCGAGCCGTGTATCGGAAGACGTCCTCGGGGTTCCGGTGAATCTCCAGGCACGGCTCCGCGACACCGGGAGAGTAGGCGAGCGTGAGCTCGCGCTGCGTGCCGACCGGCTTCGTCGAGACGACCTCGATCTTTCCCGGCCGTCCTTCGGAATGATAGTCGAGGGCCTCCTGCCGACGATCCGCCATCTCAGCTCCGCCTCCGGGAGTCCACTGAACGAGCCGCTCATCCTACGCCGGCCCGCGTCGGTGTCAAAGTGAACGGGATTCCTCCTCTCATCGGCGGCCGTGTACTTTCCTCCGGACGGCCCCGAGTCCGACGAGAGCGAAACCACCCGATGGCTCAGCTTCCGATCGACCCGCTCCTCATGGCGCTGCCTCCGCTCGCGGTGGCAGCCGGCGTCGATCTCTACCTGACGCTCCTGCTGATCGGCGCGGTCCCCACGCTGGGGCTTTGGGCCGACCCCCTCCCTGGAGCCCTCGGTGACCTCGACTCGCCGAGCGTGCTCATCACCGTGGGCCTGTTCTACGTCCTCGAGTTCGCTTCGGAGAGGTTCCCGACAGCCGCCATCGTGTGGAGTGCGTTCCATGCGATCATCCGTCCCGTCTCCGGCATGCTGTTGGCCCTGCTCCTCCTCGATGGACAACCCCTGCCGACCTTGATCGGCGGAGCAGCCCTCGCCGGCTTCCTCACGTCCGTGGCGCACGGCATGCGGAGCGGAGCAGGGGTGCTTCACTGGCTCACCGGCACGACGACCCCTCCCACGCTCCTGCTCTCCATCGCGGAGGACTTCGTCGTGATCGGTCTCGTGTCCCTCACGCTCGACGCACCGGGGTGGGCCTTCACCGTGACTGCAGTCGCCGCGCTGTGTCTGTCGCCGGCGACGTTCTCGCTTCTCCGCGCGTTCGAGTACGCCGTGCTGTTGTTGGTGGGTCGGTTCTTCGTCTTGTTCCGTCAACGCCGATGGAGCACGCCGGAAGAGCTCCCCACCTGGGTATCATCGATGGCGGAGGGCGAGGGACCGGTGACACCGGCCGGAGCCGTCAGGGGGAGTCGGAGTGGCGCCTTCCGGCTGCCGGGGGCACCGATGTTCGCGCTGGGCTGGGTCGTGGTCGGCCCTGGCGGTCCCCTGTTCGTCTTTCGACGGCGCCGCGGGGCCACCGGCGTCGACCTCACCTCTCTGGACGCTGCGAACGTCTTGGAGTCCGGCCTTTTCCGGCGGCTCGACCTGCTCGGGAACGGGCGGCGCAGCTTCGTCTTCTTCAGCGTCGGAGGGCCCGGAGTCGAGAGCCTCCGCGCCGAATTTACGCCCCAGCAGGCATGATCCGGAGGGAGCCGCGAAATCGATTATCGACCGGTTTTGCGTGACGGGTCACGGAACCCGGTGTCCCCGTTGGGTTTGCGCGCTGAAGAAAACCTTTGACCCTGAAAACGCTCACGTATACATTCGTTTCCACCCTGAAACATCTAGCGCTGGCCTCCCTGAGCCCCTACAGACCCCGGTTTTTTCGGGACTGGAGGGGCTCTAACCACCGGAGACAGCTACTCGCCGACCCGCAGACCGAGGACTGGATCAACGGATGTTTTCTTCCTCTCGTGGCCTGGATTCGTTCGACCAGTACCTGCAGGACGTAGAGAAGTACCCCCTCATTCAGGACCCCAGGGAAGAGCGCGAGCTCGCACGCCGAGCGCGTGTGGGTGACAAGGAGGCCGCCGAACGGTTGGTGACGGCCAACCTCCGTTTCGTCATCTCCTACGTGAAGAAGTACCAGGGACGGGGTCTGGGTCTGGCCGAGCTCGTGTGCATCGGCAACGAGGGCCTCTTGAAGGCGGTCAAGAAGTTCGATCCGGACAAGGGGGTGAAGTTCATCTCCTACGCGGTCTGGTGGATTCGGCAGACGGTGCTGCAGGCCTTGGCCGAGCAGACGCGCTCGGTGCGGATCCCGTTGAACCAGAACTCCAACCTGGCGAAGCTGGCACGCACGAACACCTCGCTGACACAGTCCCTCGGCCGTACCCCCACGGACCAGGAGATCGCCGACGAGATGGAGGAGCCGGTCGAGACCATCCGGGCCCTTCGCCGCGTCGCGGCCTCCGAGCTTTCCCTCGACGCACCGATCGACCGGGGGGATCGGGACAGCGCGAGCTTCGGCGAGCGGTTTGCGGGGGCAGCGGCAGCCGACATCGAGGAGGACGTCGAGGCGATCGCTCGCCGCGAGTTCCTCGAGACGATGTTCGAGAGCTACCTCACGGAGCGCGAACGGAAGATCCTGTATCTGTACTACGGGCTCGACGATGGCGAGGAGCGGACACTCGAAGAGATCGGTTCCCTGCTCGGCGTCACCCGCGAGCGGATCCGGCAGATCCGGAACCGCGCCTTCGAGAAGTTGCGCGAGAGTCCCCACGGCGAGTCTCTCTCCGGGTTCTGGAACGCGCACTGAGGCGCGGTTCACCCTACCCCACTCTGCGAGAGCCCCGCCCGGAAGGGTGGGGCTCTCGTGCGTTTCGGAACGCTCGGTCCGCCGAGGCGTAGCATCCGCGTGCGGTTTCGAGTGCCCCCAACCCGTATCGCGACGATCGCCGCCGTTCTGGCCACCGCTGTGGCGCAGTCGGCCGGAGGCCAGGAATCGGTGTCGCGGCAAGCCGGCGACACCGGGTGGAACGACCCCGCGGTTCTCGAGCTGGTTCGCCGCGCCCGCGACCTGCGCCAGTCCGACGCAGTGGATCCGGATTTCCGATCCTACACCGCTGCGGCCCGGGGTTACGTCTACTTCTTCTTCGACCGACCCGACTCGGCGGATCGTGTGCTCGTGAAGGCGGACCAAGTCGCGCTCGACGTCGGTTGGCGCGCTCCGAGCCACACACGCCAGACGATCGTGGGCCTGCGCGACGAGAAGCTCCTCCCCACCGACATCCGATATCACCTGGACCATCTGACCATCGTCCAGGACGACTTCGGGGACCGCATCGTGCTCGGCGACGGCGACGAAGTGTCGGCAGTCGTGCACCCGATGGCCCTCGGAGCAGAGGCCCGCTACGACTTCCGACTCACGGATTCACTGACCATCTCGTACGCGGCCGGGGCCGAAGAAGTCCGCGTCTACGAGGTGACGGTCCGCCCGAGAGACTTCGACGAGCCCGCATTCGTGGGCAGCGTGTATCTGGACCGCGACCGGGCCGCCATCGTGCGCATGAGCTTCTCGTTCACGCCGGCCTCGTACGTCGATCCTTACCTCGACTTCATTCGCGTCTCCCTCGACAACTCGCTGTGGATGGAGCGCTGGTGGCTCCCGTATCGCCAACAGATCGAGATCCGGCGCGAGATGCCGTTCTTCGACCTCTTGGCCGGGAGCGTCATCCGCGCTCGATTCGAAATCAGGGACTACGACTTCAACGCGGACCTCGCAGCGGAGGCGTTTCAAGGCCGAACCGTCCGGTCTCTCTCCGTTGCCGAGAGAGAGGCCTTCCCCTTCGAGCGTGGCCTCTTCGACGACCTCGAGGAGTCGGGCGGTCTGTCCACTCCGCCGGCGATCGAAGAGGTCGAAACCCGCGTACGCGCGGCCGTGGAGGATCAGGTCATGAGTGGGCTTGCCCCGATCCGCCTCCACGGGGCCCGAATCTCCGACTTCGCGCGGTACGACCGAGCCGAAGGTGTGTTCGTAGGGGCCGGCGTGGCCCTGCAGCCGGTGCGCAGCGTACAGGTGCGAGCCACCGGTGGATACGCGTTCGGTCGCGGGCGGGCGTCCGGAACGCTCCGCGTCTCCGACCCGTCCACATCCACAGGTGCATGGACCCCGAGCCTCGAGGCGTACGTGGACGCGCTCGGGGACATCGGCGGTCACGTCGGGGCCACCCTCCTCGAAAACACGATCACGTCGGCAGCCGGCGCCCGCGACTATCTCGATCCCTACTTCCGGCGAGGTGTCTCGCTGAGCGTACGCTCCGGGGTCCGCCCCGAGTGGTCCGTCGGCTTGCGCTTCGAGTCCCATCGCCAAGCGCGGGACGTCGTCTCGGACGGTCCGGAATCCGAATTCAGGCCGGTACGGAGCATCGACGAGGGGGAGCTCGGAGCCGTCGAGATCGGGCTGAAGCTCGGCCTGCCGGGCTCGGGGCGCCTCGGGCTGAAGGCGACCGGTGGACGCCTCGGCAACAAGGACTTCGCGTCACTCGACGCCGACGCACGTTGGCGATTCCAGCATGCGGACGGCCAGTGGACGGCCGAGACGTCTGTGACCGCGGGCGTGGTGAGCGCCGGCGCCCCCGCCCAGACACTCTACCTGCTCGGTGGCAGGCACACCCTCATGGGGCACGAGTACCGTTTGTTCGCCGGCCACATGTACTGGCTCGCCCGCGGAGAGGTGACCGTACCACTCCGTCCACCGTGGGTCGGGATCCGAGGCTTCGCGGCCCTGGGGTCGACCGTGCTACACGACGCGCAGTTACCGGCCGATTGGGCGGCCCGGGACTCATGGGGGCTCCGAGGTGCGGTCGGCCTGGGGCTGTCCCTCGGCTGGGACTCGCTTCGCTTCGACGTTGGGCGAGCCGTGTGGGGCACGGGCTGGGAAGCCATGCTCTCGGTCGCACCGGAGTTCCGCGCCTGGATGTAGGGACCGGAGGCCCGGGACAGCCCCGGGCCTCCCACCCCGCATCGGCGACGGCTGCTACGCGGCCCGATCGAGCGCATCGGGCGCCGTGGCCTTGGAGCTCAGGAGCACCACCTCGCGCACGATGATCTCGGCCGTGGGAATCGCCACTCCATCCCTCTCGTACGAGTCGTACTCGAGCCGCCCCTCCACGTAGACCCGGTCGCCGGTCCGGATGTAATCCTCCGCGAACTGCGCCTGGCGATTCCAGAGCGTGAGCCGGTGCCAGTCCGTCCGCTCCTCCTCCTCGGCGCTGGAGGGCGCCCGCCGGTTCGTAGCGAGCGAGAAGTGCGCGACTTTGGTTCCGTTCTTCGTCTCCTGAATGTCCGGATCACGCCCGACGTTTCCGATCAGCGTGATCTTGTTCACGGAGCGGCTCATGAGATCCCTCCCGTTCGGGTCCTGGGCCCGCGTCCTCCCGCGGGCTCGCGATCGAACGATGGGCACCGGCCGGGGGCGGAGGGATGGTTCGAGGGGACGTACTTCCCGGTCCTCAGCCCTTGCACTCGTACCAGTTGCCACCCACCCCCCACTCGGCCACCACGGGGACCCGGAGGTCGACCGCCTGCTCCATCCGATCGACGACGAGGTCTCGCACCGCGTCGACGTCCACCTCCGGCACTTCGAGGAGAAGCTCGTCGTGCACCTGGAGGAGCAGGCGGGCCGGAGACCCGAGCTCGTCTAGCCCGGCCTGCACGTCGATCATCGCCTTCTTCATCATGTCGGCGGCCGTGCCCTGGATCGGTGTGTTCTGAGCGATCCGCTGCCCGAACTGGCGGACGTTCCAGTTGCCCGACTTGAGCTCCGGCACATTGCGGCGCCGACCCATGAGCGTCTCTACGAACCCGGACTCCTTCGCCATCTCGACCTGGCTATCGAGGAAATCGCGAACGCCGCTGAAGCGCTCGAAGTAGGTGTCGATGAACTCCCGGGCTTCCTCCCTGGAGATCCCGAGCTGCCGCGCGAGCGAGAACGGGCCCTGCCCGTAGAGCGTCGCGAAGTTGACCGTCTTCGCCTGGGCCCGCTGCGTGGAGCTGACGTCCTCGATCGGAACGTCGAAGATCACGGAGGCGATCTGGCGGTGTACGTCGATCCCATGTGTGAACGCGGTCACGAAGGCATCATCGCCCGAGAAGTGCGCGAGCACGCGTAGCTCGATCTGCGAATAGTCCACGCCGAGAAACATGCAGCCTGGAGCCGCCACGAACCCCTTACGGATCTCGCGGCCCAGCTCGGTGCGGATCGGGATGTTCTGGAGGTTTGGGTCACTGGAGGAAAGCCGGCCCGTTGCCGCCACCGTCTGGTTGAAGCTCGTGTGTAGTCGACGGGTTCTCGCGTTCACCAGCTGCGGCAGCGCCTCGACGTACGTCGAACGCAGCTTCTCGAGCTCTCGGTATTCCATCATCAGACGGGGAACCGCATGACCCATCTCCGCCAGCTCCTCGAGCACCGAGGCGTCCGTCGACGGTCCCGTCTTGGTCTTCTTCAGGACGGGCAGCTCGAGCTCGTCGAAGAGGACGCGGCGGAGCTGGGGTGTCGAGTTCAGATTGAAGTCGCCGCCGGCCAGCTTGAAGATCTCTTCCTGGATCTGGTCCAACTCTCGCTTGAGTCGCGCCCGCATCGAGCGGAAGAAGTCGCCGTCGATCGCAATGCCGGCGAGCTCCATCCTCGTCAGAACGGGCACCAGCGGCATCTCGAGATCGCTCAACAGACGGTCCAGCGAACCGGCTGTGAGCATCTCTTCGAAGTGGTCGCCCAGCTGCCCCGCGAGATCCGCAGCCTCGCACAGATAGTCCCGGGCCCGCTCGACAGGCGAATCGGCGAGCGAAACGCGACTCCGGCCGGTACCGGTGACGTCCGCCCGGTCGAGCGGCTTGTGCGAGAAGACATCCATGGAGAGCGTCTTCAGGTCGTGGCCCCGACGGCCGGGGTCGAGCACGTAGCTGGCGATCATCGTGTCGAAGGCCAGTCCCGCGAGTGACACATCGGCTCGCGACAGCGCAAGGCAGGTGCGCTTCAAGTCGTGGCCGGTCTTGGGTGCGTCGGGATCCTCGAGAAGCTCCCGAAGAGCCAGCATGGCCGAGTGGCTCCACGGAGGAAGGCTCCGCACATCCCCCGGGCTCTCGTCCTCGAACGTCAGCTCGAGCGGCTGTCGGTGGCCGACCGGTAAGTACCACGCAGAGGCCGGCTCCAACGAAAGTCCGATCCCGACCAATTCGCCGCGAAGCGGATCCGGATCCGACGCATCGGCAACGACCGACAAGCGTGCGGCCCGGCCGCCCGTCGCAGACGGAGACGCGTCGAGCGCTGCGCGGACCTGACGCACGATCTCGTCCAGGCGCTCCGCAGTGTCGACGACCTCGTAGTCGACCTCGCCCTCGTCGGAGCTGAGCGAGCCCTGGCCGTGGGCCCCACCCTCCTCGGCCTGCGCGGCCAGCGCGAACTGATCGGCGAGCGTGCGAAACTCGAGCTCGACGAAAAGGTCGCGGAGCGCCGCGGCGTCTGGCTCCCGGACCTTCAGGGCGTCGAGATCGAGCTCGAGGTCGAGATCGGTCATGATCGTGACCAGCCGCTTCGAGAGCCGTACGTCGTCTGCGTTGTCGGCGATCGACCTCGCGGCTCGAGGCGGCTTCAGGGTCTCCGCGTGCGCGATGAGCTCCTCGACGTTCGGGTACTGCCGAAGCAGTGCCACCGCGGTCTTCGGCCCGACCCCGCGGGCGCCTGGCACGTTGTCGGAGGAATCACCCACGAGGGCCAGGTAGTCGACGACTTGCGAAGGAGGGATCCCGAACTTCTCGTCCGCGTTCTCCTCCGTGACCCACTCCGCGGCCACCCCGGTCGACCCTCCCCGACCCGGGTTCATGAGATGGATCCCCGGTCCGACCAGCTGATAGAAGTCCTTGTCACCCGATACGATCACGGCCTCCAGCCCGGCTTCCCTCGCCTGGACCGCCAGGGTGCCGATGACGTCATCGGCCTCGTAGCCGTCCAGCTCGACGACCGGGTCATGGAAACCGGCCACGACGTCTCGTATCCGCCCGAGGCTCGCCGACAGGTCATCGGGCATCTTCTCGCGGGTCGCTTTGTATTCCGGATACTCTTCGTCACGGAAGGAGTCGCCGGCGTCGAAAACGATGGCGAGATAGTCTGGCTCGAACTTCTCGCGAATATCCAACAAGAACCGCGTGAAGCCGAAGGGGGCCGACGTGTTCTCGCCTGCCGAGTTGGTGAGGGGTCGACGAATGAAGGCGAAGTACGAGCGATAGATCAGCGCGTACGCGTCGATAAGGAAAATCCGAGGCTTGGTCTTCGGAGGGATCTGCACGGGGACCGGTCAACCGGGAATGTCGGAACGGCGAACGAGCCTACGTCACCGCCCTGAAATGAGAAAGGCCTCGCGACTCGAAAGTCGCGAGGCCCCTCGGGACCCTACCGAACGGTGAGGTCAGGCGCGCACGACGTGTGCTGCGTGCCGACCGCGCTCGGAGTCGCGGATCTCGAATTCCACCTGTTCGCCTTCGGCGAGGGTACGAAACCCGTCCGATTCGATGGCGGAGAAGTGGACGAATACGTCTTCACCGTCAGGCTGTTCGATGAAGCCATACCCTTTCGAGTCGTTGAACCACTTCACGGTCCCCTTCATGCGGCTACCTCCGACTGCCGAGTCGACTGGCGCCATGATTTTCATGGCAGTATTCCATGATGCGGCCAGGTTCGGGGAGTACGCAAGCAAGGGCCCAGGGAAGCCCTGAATCTCGGCATTTCCGCTGGCACGCCGCGGCACCGAGACCGACCGCAGCCGGTCCGCCAGACGGAGGACCGAGTGCTACTGGTCCTCGTCGTAAAGCGCGCGGTACAGGCCGAGGTTCCGGTGCACGTTCTTCACGTATCCACGCGTCTCCGTGAAGGGTATGCGTTCGGTGAACCGCAGCGGGTCCCGAGCCTCGGGGTATTTGCGCCACCGAGTGGCCCTGGTCGGTCCCGCGTTGTACGCGGAAAGAACGAGCGGCAGCTCGTGGTCGTACCGCCGGCTCATCTCCGCGAAGAACGCCGCTCCAAGATGGAGGTTCACCTCGGGCCTGGTCAGCGATTCCTTCGAAAAGCCGCTCGGTCCGTGCGCCCGCGCGAGCTCGGCTCCCGTCGGGGGCATGACCTGCATCAGCCCGATGGCGCCGGCTCGACTCACGATGTCGGCCTTGAACGCAGACTCCTGGCGGATGATGGCGGCCATCATGAACGGATCGACTCCCCACTCCGCGGCCTCTCGCCGCACCAGTTCCCGGTAGGGGAACGGGTACGCCACACGCAGCACCTCCTGGTCCCAACCACCCTCGTCGTCCAGCAGCGCCCAACCGATGTTGATGCCATCGATCGTGCGCCCGCGCTCGATGAGCGCCTCGGCGAGGCCTAGACGCGGTCCACGCTCCTTGCCGGCTCGCTCACGAAGACGGGCCACCTCGGCCCCCGCGCCACGCTCCAGTCCGGCCTCGGCGAGCACGTCCAACCGATCGAGCCCCTCGCTGAGCCAGCCCGGCTCGGTGGCCCGCTCACCCGCGGGCACGTCGACGTCGAACGGCTCGCCCAGGAGGTCCGCCGACATGACCGCGTAGTACTCGATGGGCTGGGTCAGGACCCGGCGGAGGTGCGCTTCTCCGGCCGCCGAATCTCCCAACTCGAGGCGAGTCCGGCCCGCCCAGTATGCAGCTTCCTGCCAGCGGCGACCGGTCGGGAAGTCGGCGAGATACTGCTCGTAGACCTCGGCCGCTGCGGCTCGGTCACCCCGCCGGAGGTGAATCTGGCCGGAGCGCATCCGCGCCTGCCCCGCACGTGTGTGTGTGCGAACGTTCTCCGCGAGGAAAGCGTATCGCGCCAGCGCCCGATCCAGCTGCCCGCGAGCCTCGGCGTCGCTGCCGTCGCTCCAAGTGAGCTCCGCCGCCTCGTTGCTCGAGGGATAGTCCTCCAGGAGCCACCGTCGGAGCGTGCTCGCCTGCGCCGACATCCCCTGGCGCCGCCGCATGTCCCTCCAGACCGCGAGGTTCCGAGCACCGATGCGTCCGTCTTCGGTGGACTCCCGAATCGCTCGGAACTCCTCGAGCGCGTCATCCTGCCGGGCGCGCACGGTGGACATCAGCCGAGCCCGCTCGAGTCGCCTCGACTGCGGAAAGTCGATCGACTCGTTTTCGGCGAGCCGAAACGCCCGATCGTAGTTCCGGAGCGCGCGCGCACCATCTCCCGCCCGATCCAGGACCTGCGCCATCTCCAGCGTACGGGCGTATCCGTGGCCACCGATATCGGAGAGCGCGGCCGCTGCACGGGACCGGGTCGGGCCCCGCCCTTCCTCGAACGCCTCCAGCAAGATGGGCTCGGCCGCAGCCTCGTCTCCGGACGCGAGCAGAAGTCGCCCGAGCTCCACGGCGGCGACCGCACGACGCTGGCCCTCGTGGCCCTCGCGAAGGGCCCGGAAGACGAGCACGGCGGAAATGGAGTCGCCTGCGTTCAGGAGCGCATCGGCTTCCGACCGCCAGAGGGCACGAGCGGCGGCGGGCTCGATCGCATGACCCACGAGCGACACCACGCCGTCCGGATCACCCTCTTCGGCCGCCCACAGCGCCAGCTCCGCGGCCGTCCAACTGCGCACGACGGGAGCGGCCCGGAGCTCGGTCAGAAGCGCGAGCGACTCGGTCCGCAGACCGGCCCGCCAGGCCGCGCGAGCCCCCCGGGCAAGGGCGGGGACCCTACGCGGGGACGCGGGCGCTTCCGAAGCCACGAAATCGGCGTACGTCGCCGCCGATTCGTCCCAGCGCTCGGCATCCTCCAGCGCTCGGCCGAGAAGATAGAGTCCCTCGCCATTCTCGACGGAGCCGAGCCAAGATGCGTCCTCCAGGAGTTGGAGCACCGCGGGCCAGTTCTCCCAGCCGGCTTCGGCTCGGGCGAGGATCAGACGATCGATCGGCGCTCCACCAGCGGCGCCCTCGGCTCTGAGTACCCTGGCGGCGTGCCAGAAGCGGCCGACCGAAAGCTCGTCGAGCGCGCTGTCCGACGCTGCCGGAAGGGCCCGAATCCCCGGATCGGGGTCCCACCCCGCCTCCGTCGTCATGCCCAGTAGACCGAGCAGTGCGAGCGCGACGAGCGGGGGACGAACGTTCATGCGGAAAGTGGACGAAGGCTGGGGGGTCTCTCGCGGCCCGGCTACGAGCGCGCCAGAGTTCAATTAATACCCATCGAAGGTCCCGGAACGCCAGGAGAACGTCCGTGAAAGAAGAAACGGGAGGCCACCCCCGAGGGCAGCCTCCCGTTTCGAACCGGACGTGGGGACTCGCTAGCTGGCTCGTCCCGTCTCGATCGCGTGGAGGGTGTCGACCATCTTCTGGGCAGACTCCTCCATGTCGATGACGAGGCTGTCGATACGTGCCACGAAGTAGTTGTGGCCGACCGACACCGGGATCGCGATCACGAGGCCGGCGGCCGTCGTGAGCAGCGCGACCTTGATGCCGCCCGCCACCAGGGTGGCCTCAACCTCGCCCGCCGCCTCGATCGACTGGAACGCGATGATCATGCCGATCACCGTACCCAGGAAGCCGAGCAGCGGAGCGATATTCGTGAGGGTCGCGAGAACGACCAGACCCTTCTCGAGCTTGCTCATCTCGATGAGTCCCTGGTTCTCGATGGCCTTCATCACGCGCTCGGTGCCCTCCTCGTGCCGCTCGAGGCCGGCATAGAGGATGTTGGCGGCAGGCGAGTCGGTATCACGCGTGAGCTCGAGGGCCTCGCGGATGCGCTGCTGCACGAGCAACTCGTCGACGTCCTTCAGGATCGAGCGCGTCTTCGCGGCCTTCGCCGTGAGCGAGACGAACTTGACGATGATGACGATGACGCCCAGGCCGAGGCAGAACGCCAGAGGCCACCGCATGAAGCCCATACCATCCCAGTTGATGGCCACATTCTCCTGCCAGGTGAGCTCAGGAGCGTCCATGCCCGGGATCTGTAGCAGGGCGGCGTACAGTTGCACCAAGGGAAACCTCCAGCCGGTGTTCTTCGGTCGAGTATCGTGACAGAGCCCTTCCAACCGAAGCTGGAAGGGCGGGAATAAGAGGGTCGCAACATGGTGCGGCCCAAAATAGGTGTCAACCCCCGTGATCGAGCGCCGGATCCTCGTGGTGGCAAGCGGCGAAATGCCCCCGGGAGCCACCCGTCATGACAGGAGATACGCTGGCACACGTGTCGTTCTTTCGGGGGTGGGGACAGCGCGGGTGGAAGGAGCAACCCGGCGGCGGGTCGCTGGGGCTCGGTACCTCCCCCGGGAGCACGATTCGGGCCCTCGCTTCCCGGCCCACCGGGTCCGGGCGGGGGACTGCCGAGAGCAACGCGCGAGTGTACGGGTGGCGAGGTGCCCGGTACAGGTCCCGCGACTCCGCGACCTCGACGATGCGACCCAGGTACATCACCGCAACCCGGTCGCTCACGTGCTCCACGAGCGCCAGATCGTGCGCGATGAAGAGGTACGTCAGGCCCAACTCGCGCTGCAGGTCCTCGAGCAGGTTCACGACCTGCGCCTGGACCGAGACGTCGAGGGCGCTCACGGGCTCATCGAGCACCAGGAAGTCGGGCTCGACCGAAAGCGCCCGGGCGATTCCCAGGCGCTGGCGCTGTCCCCCGCTGAACTCGTGTGGGTACCGGTCGACGTGCTCGGAGCGGAGTCCCACCCTCTCGAGCAGCTCGACGGCGCGATCACGTCGATTCGGTCCACCCAGCCCGTGGACCTTCAGCGCTTCCTCGAGCATGGCACCCACGGACATGCGCGGGTTGAGCGATCCGAAGGGATCCTGGAAGACGATCTGTACCCGCCGCCGGAGCGCGCGGAGGCCGCGACGGTCGAGGGCCAGGACGTCGGTACCGTCGAAGTGGACCTCACCTGCCGTCGGCTCGAGGAGTCGCAGGATCGACCGACCGGTCGTCGACTTGCCGCATCCGGACTCTCCGACGAGTCCTAGGGTCTCACCGCGCCACAAGTCGAAGCTCACTCCGTCGACCGCCTTCACATGACCACGGACCCCGCCGAAGGTCCCCCGGCGGACCGGGAAGAGCTTCACGAGGTCGCGTACCCGGAGCAACGGGTCCACGGAGCGGTCGACAGCCCTCGCTCCCCGCCGGCCCCGTCCCTCCGTCGCGCTAACGGAGCCCTCCAGCACCGTGCCGCACGATCGGGTCCGTCGAGCATGACCAGGGGTTGCGGCTCCTGACAGCCTTCGCCCGCCAGCTCACAGCGGTCCTCGAACCGGCATCCGGCCGGCCATGCCGTGGGATTGGGCACGGTGCCCGGAATCGAGACGAGCCGTTGCCCCGGCGCCTCCACGGAAGGGAGTGAGCCCAGCAGACCCCGCGTGTACGGGTGTCGTGGGTTTGCGAAGATCTCGTGGACGCTCCCGCTCTCCACGACCTGCCCGGCGTACATCACCACGACCCGGTCGCACACCTCCGCGACCACACCGAGGTCGTGCGTGATCAACAGGATGGCCATGGCGTGCTTCGCGCGGAGATCGGCGAGCAGCTCCAGGATCTGGGCCTGAATCGTGACGTCCAGAGCGGTCGTGGGCTCATTCCACCGGACAGCTGGTGAGGGTACTCGTCCACGCGCTGCTCGGCATCGGGAATGCCCACTTCCCGGAGGAGCCGAACCGCCTCGTGTCTGGCTCCCTTCTTGTCCATGCCTCTGTGCAGGCGGATCGCCTCCGAGATCTGAATCCCGACGGAGTACACCGGGTTGAGTGACGACATCGGCTCCTGGAAGATCATCGCGATCTCGTTTCCTCGGATCGCACGCATGCGCCGTGGGCCGACCCCGAGCAGCTCCTCGCCCAGGAAGCGGATCGAGCTCCCCGGCTCGATCGCCGCCGGGGGCTCCGGGAGGAGACCGAGTATCGACAACGCGGTGACCGTCTTGCCGCACCCGGACTCGCCCACCACACCCAACGTCTCGCCCGGGTGCACGTCGAACGAGATCCCGTCCACGGCCCGAGCCACCCCCTGATCCGTCTTGAACCACGTGCGCAGCTCCCGCACGGAAAGGAGCGTGTCAGCCATGACGACAACCTCCGAGCGCCATCGTCATGTGCGCAGCTTCGGGTCGAGGGCATCCCTGAGCCCATCGCCGACCAGGTTGAAGGACAACACCGTGAAGACGATCGCGAGGCCTGGGAACGTCGACAGCCACCACGCGTCCAGGAGGTTGTCTTTGCCCGATGCCACCATCTGTCCCCACGACGCGGTCGGCGGCTGAACGCCGAGGCCGAGATACGAGAGCCCGGCCTCGAGAACGATCGTGTTCCCGATGCCGAGCGTGGCCGCCACGATGACCGGTGCCAGCACGTTCGGGACGAGGTGCCGAAAGATGATCCGACGCTTGGGATACCCCAGAGCGTCGGCGGCCTGAACGAACTCTCGCTCCCTCAGGCTCAGAACCTCGCCCCTCACGATCCGAGCCGTGCCCGGCCAAAGCGTGAGGCCCAGCACCGCGACGATCAGGAAAATCGAAGCGTCGAACGCCGCGATGACGGTGATGAGGAGCACCAGACGGGGAAACGAGATGACCATGTCCACGAGCCGCATGAGCGCCCCGTCGACGATCCCGCCGAAGTACCCCGCGATCGCACCCACCAGCGTGCCGATGGTCACGGAGATTCCGACGGCCACGAAGCCGATGGTCAGCGAGATCCGCGCCCCGTAGAGCAGGCGCGACAGAATGTCCCGCGCGAAGTGGTCCGTCCCGAGAGGAAACTCACCGCCGGGCGGAAGGAATCGCTGTCCCACCAGATCGTACTGGACGTTCGGGGCGTGCGGGGCGATCAGCGGCGTCACGAGCGCGATCAAGTAGAGTCCGATGATCGTGATCAGGCCCGCCACTGCGGTGCGATTCTTGGAAAAGGCCCTCACCGCGAGGTCCCACTGGCTGAAGCCGGCCAGGTGCTCGTGGCGAGCGCGCCGCAGGTCGCGCCAAGACCAGGCCCAGCTCGCGACGAGACCGACAACCACCGTGGCGACGGCCAGCTTCTCTTCCCAGGGCCCGGCCAACGCGCTCAAGACGCCGTCCCTGCGCGACACCAGGATGGAGACCATACCGAGCCACGTGAGCAGTGCCATGCCGCCCGTTCCCCACCGCCTGGAAAGGAGCTGAGGCAACCCCGGCAGGGCAGCGGACAGCACGCGGTCACTCATACCGAATCCTCGGATCGACCACCGCGTATAGGATATCCGCCAATAGATTGGCGAGGACGACCATCATAGCGAAGAAGAACGAGCCCGCCATCACGAGCGGGTAGTCTCGCTGCCCGATCGCGTTGACGATCGCGCGACCCATTCCAGGCCAGGCGAAGATGGTCTCGATGAAGACCGTCCCGCTGAAGAGGAAGGGTAGGTACAGGCCGACGAGCGTGACGACCGGAATCAGCGCGTTTCGTAGCGCGTGCTTGAACACGACGACACGCTCGGGGAGTCCTTTGGCGTGCGCGGTCCGAACGTAGTCCTGTCGAACGACCTCCAGCATGCTCGCCCTCATGTAACGCGCGATTCCCGCCGTGAGAACGAGTGCGAGTGAGAGCGTCGGCAAGGCGAGGTGGCGCGCCCTGTCCACGATCCTGGCACCCAGGCCGAGAAACTCGTGGTCGGTGCTCACGGTGCCCGACACCGGGAACCATCCGAGCGTCAGGCTCATCGTCAGGATCAGCATCAACGCGAGCCAAAACGACGGCATCGAGTAGAAGAAGAGGAGGACGACGCTCAGCCCGGAGTCGAGGAGCGAGTACTGCCGGATCGCCTGGACCGTGCCTAGCACGATGCCGAAGAAGAAGGCGACAGTAAGCGCCGCCAGCGACAACACCACGGTGTTCGGCAGGTAGCCGAGAAGTACGTCACGAACGGGCCGAGTCTGCGAGAACGAGTATCCGAAGTCGCCGGTCAGCATCGCGGACAGCCACTTCACGTACTGCACGGGGAGCGGTAGATCCCACCCGTACGTCTCGATCATCTGCGTGCGGAACTCTCGGGTCACACCCGGTCCGATGATCAGGTCGACGGGGCTTCCCGGCGCCAGGTGGACCAGAAAGAAGATGAGCGTGGCGATCCCGACGACGAGCGGTACCGCGCCAGCGAGTCGGCGAAGGACGTACCTGCCCAATCAGCGACTCGCCGGATCCAGGTACCAGTCTTTGACGTTCACCCACTCCCCACGAGCATCCATCTCGACGCCCTGCAAGCGCCGACTCACGCCGTCGAGTCGATCCGGGAAGTAGAAGAAGGTGTAAGGCTGCTCCTCGATCAGGACCTTCTGATACTCGGACCAGAGAGACCGCGCCTCGCTCCGATCGACGGTCCGCCCGAGCTCGACGAGAAGCCGATCCATCTCCGGATTTCGCGTCCCCGACCAGGCGAAGGGCTGATCGATCCTCTCCGAGTGGAAGAGGTCCAGGTCGTCGAGCCTGAACTCGGCGACCCAGGCGATCACCACTCCGTCGAAGTCCCGGAGGTCAGGCGTGTTGATCTGTTGGAGAAGCGTGGCCCAATCGACCACCTGGGGCACCACGTCAATCCCCACTTCCGAAAGCTGGGCCTGCATGATCTCGGCGATGTCCTGCCGCTGCTGATTGCCGGTGTTGTACTTGATGGAGATCGAGAGCAGGTCGCCGTTCGCGTCTTCCCTGACCCCGTCGCCGTCCCGGTCCGCCCAGCCCGCCTCCTCCAAGAGCGCCCGCGCGCCCTCGGGATCGTAGCTGAGGCCCTCGACGTCCGGGTCGTACGCCCAGTGGAAGGGCGGGACGCTGCCGTCGGCGACGGTGCCGTACCCTTGGAGAAGCGCCTGGACGATGCTCTCGCGATCCGTGCCCATGGTGATCGCACGACGCACGCGCGCGTCGGCCAGCTGAGGCCGGCGGGCGTTCCAGCCGACCATCACGTAGTTCCTGAAGGGGAACCGCCGAAGATCGACATTCGGGTCGTCGATGATCCTCTGGGCCTGGTCAGGCGGCGGCGTGACGTAGACATCGATGTTCTGGGTGAGCAGCTCAGCCAAGAGCGTCGTGGGGTCGGGCACGATCCGGTACACGTACCGATCGAGGAACGGCCGCCCGCCCAGCGCCTGGGGGAATCCCGGGTTCGCCTCGAAGACCCACCGCTCCTGAGGGCTGTGCGACCAGAAGACGAACGGTCCGTTCCCAACCGGGCACTGCATTCCGTAGGGGTGTTCCCGGAGCTCGGCCGAAGGCACGTCTCCCAGCAGGTGCTCGGGCAGTATCGCCACGGAGCTGAAGGGATCCAGGAACTCGGAGTGCGGCTCCATGCCGATGCGGACGGTGAAGTCGTCGATGATCTCGACCCCCGCCTCGCCCTCTACGTAGTGATTCCAGAAGGCCGCGTTCGGAAACGCGGTCTCCGGATTCGTCACGGTCGTGTAGGTGAACGCCACGTCGTGCGCGTCCGTTTGCTCTCCGTCGTGCCAATAGACGTCGCGGCGGAGGTGGAACGTGACCGAGGAGTTGTCCTCCGCGACCTCCCACGACTCCGCGAGGTAGGGACGAGGCGCAACACTCTCGTCGTAGTCGATCAGCGTCATGAGGTTCACGAATTGCTGATGCTGCCTGGCGCTGTAGTCGGACGAGACCGCGACGTTCATGCCATCGGCCATCTCCCCGATGGTGCCGACCACGGCCGTGCCCCCGTACCGAGGGTCGTCCGGCGTGGGGTTCTCGGCGCGCGCTCGGGCCACGTACGCCTCCACCTTGGGCATCACCTCCTGACAGAAGGCGACATCGGGCACGGGGCGCGGACCCCCTCCCCCACCACCACATGCGGTCGACACCGCGCTCAACACGAGGACGACCGCGAACCGGGCTACCGTCCTGCTCGAATGGGATGTCATGAGATCCTCTCCGATCGGGCCTGGGGAGCTCGGTCGGGGCTAACACTCACCTTCGACGGCGCTCCGTCAACGACGCCATGTCCACTCCGGGCGACCGTACTTCGACTCCACGAGCCCGGCTGCGGCAGACGACTCCTCTTCGGAATACGCAGAATCCGTTCCGGCACCTGCGAAACAGTCCGAAATCGCGCGCACCACGGCCGCGGCCACCGTCGATCCGTCGACCGGGCCGACGAGGTCGGACAGGGTGGCCGGCTGCTCGAACGTGGCCGCATTGGGTGTCAGACGCTCGAGCCTTCTCTGGTCACCCGAGAGGATGACCGAGCCATGCTGCAGGAGCGCGCGACCCACCCGCGCCTGCGCACTCCCGATCAGCTTCTTTCCTCGGGCGACCACCTCACCGGGAGCCGGCGATTGAAAGCACGGACCCGCCTCGAGGGGCAGGATGCCGTCGATGCGGGCGCCTCCCTCCGTCTGCTTGGCACCGGCGACGTCGGCCGGCGCCCCCAGTGCTCGCATCGCCTGGGCGAGTGCGCGATTCACGCGGGCGTACACCGCCCTCGCTCCCCCGACGGCGCGGACGGGCGCGACCAGCGCGTAGGTGAGCTCTTCGTCGTGAAGGACCGACCGCCCCCCCGTGGGGCGTCGGACCACATCGAGGTCGAGGCCCCCGGAGCCCGTCCCCTGCTCGCCCGCCACTCGAG
>JBDHDM010000012.1:0-24086 GCA_039591515.1 Gemmatimonadota bacterium
GAGCGCCTCGGGAAACAGAAAGGTTGACCCGCTCTGGCGCTGCGAAGAGGTTTGCGCAAGACACGGGCCGGAGGTACCCAGCTCACCGACATTCCGGGCGTCCACCCGGCCCGTACGGACTGCACAGATGGAGTAGGCGCCTCATGTGGCGACGGTGGAATAGATGGATGGGATACACCACGGTGCTTCTCGTCTTGGGTGCGTGTGGCGACGACGGGGTCGAGCCTCCCGTGGACGGCACGGACGACATCAGCGCCTTCGTCGGGCGCTGGGACGCCGAGGTGTTCACCGTCACGAGTGACGCCGACACATCGATCGTGGCCGACCTCATGGAGAACGGTTCGTTCGTCATCCACGTCGAGCCGAGCGGGACGTACACCGCAACGCTGACGTTCGGGGGCTTTCCGCTCGTCGAGATCGGGACCCTCGCGGTCAGCGGCGACTTCGTCATCCTGCGTCCCAGCGGCGGCGATCCGGCCACGTCCGCCTACGACTTCGTCCGCTCGGACTATCTCCGACTCGACGGCCCCACCGACTTCGACTTCAATCTGGACGGCGAGCTGGACCCCGCCCAAGCTCACATCGAGCTCCAGAAGCGGTAGAGCACCCGCATCGAGCAGGCTCCTACGCCTGGCCTACGACTCCGGACGCGGGGCACCCTCCGGCTCCCGTCCTCCTCCGGGGCAACCGCTGTTTCACGTGAAACGGCTCCAGAGTGCTCCACACGAGAAGCCGATCCGTTTCACGTGAAACGCCAGAAGCCCGGAGGGCACCGCCTTCTACGCCTGGGGTCGTGCTCCGAGCCGCCGAATCTCGAGCATCAGGTTCTGAAGATCCGCTGGCGATACGCCGGGCACTCTGCCCGCCTGGGCCAACGTGCCGGGCCGCACCCTCGACAGCTTCTCTCTCGCTTCGAAAGAGACCGTGTGAAAGGCGTGGTACGGTAGGTCTTCGTCCAACGCGAAGTCCGCATGCTCACGCAGCCGATCTGCCCTCGCCCTCTCGCGCGCCACATACCCGGCGTACTTCAGCTCGACCTCGACCGCCGCGAGAGCGTCCGCCGGAGCCTCGAGGACTTCGCCGTCACCAACCGCTCGAACGAGGTCTCTCGCGGCCACCCGCGGCCGGCGCAGAAGATCCGTGGCTCGAACCGAATCGCGCATCGACCCCTCGCCGGTCTCACCCAACACCGACTGGACTTCTGCCGCGCTGAGCAGCTTCCGCTCGAACCACACGAGAATGCGCTCTTCCCGGGAAATCCGATCCGAGAGCGCCGTCTCCTGCGCTCCTGTAAGCAGCCCGCGCGCCTCGGCCAGCGGCCCGAGACGACGATGCGCGTTGTCCTGGCGGAGCAGCAGGCGGAACTCGGCCCGCGAGGTGAACAGCCGATACGGTTCGTCGACACCACGCGTCACCAGGTCGTCGATCAGGACACCGATGTACGCTTGATCCCGCTCGAGGACCAACGGCTCCTCCGCCCTCGCCCGGAGCGCGGCGTTGATGCCGGCCACGATCCCCTGCCCCGCCGCCTCTTCGTATCCGGTGGTTCCGTTGATCTGCCCCGCGAAGAAAAGCCCGGGCACCGCACGAACCTCGAGCGTGTGCCTGAGCTGGTGTGGTGGGAAGTAGTCGTACTCGATCGCATACCCGACCTTCGTCATCACCACGTTCTCGAGCCCCGGCACCGTGCGCAGAAAGGAGAGCTGGACCTCGGCTGGGAGTGACGTCGAGAGGCCGTTCACGTAGAGCTCCGTCGTGTGGAGTCCCTCGGGTTCGAGAAAAACCTGGTGCCGCGGGGCGTCGGGGAATCGAACGATCTTGTCCTCGATCGATGGACAGTAGCGGGGCCCTCGGCCCGCGATCTCGCCTCCGTAGAGCGCACTGCGGTGGAGGTTCTCGCGGACCACCGACTTGAGCCCTTCCCCAGCGTACGTGATCCAGCAGGGGCGTTGATCGGGAATCTGTTCGGTGGCGTAGCTCGCGAAGCGGAAGTCTTGATCGTCCCCGTCCTGCCTTTCTGTCTTGTCGAAGTCGACGCTCCGACCGTCGACCCGCGGCGGCGTTCCGGTCTTGAAGCGTCCAACCTCCAGACCCAGCGCTTCGAGCCGTTCCGCCAGGGCCACAGATGGCGCCTCACCGGCCCGTCCCGCGGCGACGCCGGCCTCGCCCCCCACATGGATCCGGCCTCGCAAGAAGGTCCCCGTCGTCACGACGACATTGGGAGCCTCCAATTCCAGCCCGCCGCGGGTCCGCACTCCGGCAGCCCGCCCGTCCACGAGAACGACGTCGTCCACCATGTCCTGGAAGAGGTCCAGCGACGGCAGCTCCTCGAGCAGCCGTCGAACGGCAACCGAGTACATCGCGCGGTCGCACTGAGCCCGCGGCCCCCAGACGGCCGGCCCCTTCGAGCGATTCAACATTCGGAACTGGATGCGCGAAGCGTCCGTCGCCCGTCCCATCAATCCGCCGAGCGCGTCGACCTCACGGGCGACGATACCCTTCGCCACTCCGCCGATCGCCGGATTGCAGCTCATCTGCCCTGCGCGTGCCAAGTCCGGCGTGAGGAGCAACGTCCGCACCCCAGCCCGCGCAGCGGCCGCCGCGGCCTCCGTGCCCGCGTGCCCGCCCCCGACGACGATCACGTCGTACGCCCGTCTCATCCTCGCCCGATCCTGAACTCGGCGAGCCCCGGGGGGAGCTCGCAGGGAACTCGTTCAATTCCGTCCACGCGGGACATCGACGGACCGCGTCGGAGCGCCTGCTCCAGTCGGCCCAACGCGTCGGCCGTCCCACGGGCCATCACTTCGACTTTCCCATCATCCAGATTCCGGACCGTCCCTATGATCCCCAGCCTCTCCGCCTCCCGATGCGTCCACCAACGAAACCCTACCCCCTGGACCCGACCGCGTACGACGAACCCGGCCTCTTCTTCCCTTCCGGGCGAGGACTCGATCATTGCCTCTCACTTGCCGATGCAGAATTCTCGGAAAACCACGTCGAGGACATCGTCGGTACAGACGAGGCCGATGAGGTCCTCCAAGGCGGACTCCGCGGTGCGCAGGTGCGTCGAGACCACCTCGGCCGGAAGGCCCTCCCCTAGACCCTCGCCGAAGGCCCGGATCTCGTCCAGTGCCGCCCGCAGGCTCCTCGCATGCCGTCTCCGCGTGAGGACAGGCACTTCGGACCCAAGCCCGAGAAGGGCCGAGTAGGCGACTTCAGTCAGGACATTGCGAAGCTCGTCCAGGCCTGTGCCGTCGTACGCGGACAACCGCACCCTTGCAGCCACCGGGAGCGCGTCGTCTTTCGTCGCCTCCGCGGAATCCCCGACGCCATGCGCGCGGTCCCCTCGTGCCCCATCGGTCCGGCCCTCTTGTTCGAGGTCGTTCTTGGTTTCGACGAGCACGACGGGCGTTCCGGTCATCTCTGCGAGAAAGGAGCGGTCCGCCGGGTGGAGCCCCTCTTCGGCCGACACGCAGTAGAGCACGACGTCTGCCTTTTCCAGATATCGGTGGGCGACCTCGATTCCCAGGCGTTCGATCCGTTCGGTGGACGGTCGTAGGCCCGCCGTGTCGACCAACCGAAACGGGAAGCCCCCGAGCTGCACCGAGGCCAAGAGCGCGTCCCGCGTGGTGCCTGGCTCCTCCGTCACGATCGCCCGCTCTTCGCCCACCAGCGCGTTGTACAAGGAGGACTTGCCCGCGTTGGGCCGCCCCGCGAGCACGGCGAGCGCCCCCTCCCGGAGGAGCTCGCCCTCCGGTGCGGTTCGCACCATCGCCTCGAGATCCTCACAGAGGAGTGCGGCCTCACTCATGACCCTTTCGATCGGCACCGGCGCGTCGTCCTCCTCCGGGAAGTCGACGTGGTGGGCCAGGAGGGCCTCCACTCCGATCAACCGAGCACGGAGGTCCGCGACCCGTTCTGAGAGACCCCGGTCCAGCTGCTGGAGCGCAGCCCTGCGCAGTGCGCCACTCCGCGCCTCGATAAGGTCCGCGATCGCCTCTGCCTGCACGAGATCGATGCGCCCATGGAGGTAGGCGCGTCGCGTGAATTCCCCGGGCTCGGCCTGGCGCGCACCGGCTCGCTCACACGCATCGACGACCAGCGCCGGGGTGAGCCATCCGCCGTGGCACGAGATCTCGACCATGTGTTCACCGGTGAAGCTCTCTGGCGCGACGAATCGGGTCACCAGCGCCGAATCGAGCTTCTCACCCCCGTCCGGATCTCGAATCTCGCGAAGCGTAGCCCGCCGTGGCTCGGGCACGGTCGTCCCGGGGGTCAACGCGCGCAGCACATCAGCCGCACGCGGACCCGAGAGGCGCACCATTGCGATCGCCCCGAGGCCTTCCGCTGTCGACATCGAGACGATCGTGTCGACGTCCATCGATGCTCCTCACTTCCGGCGAGAGCGCGTCTCGCTTGTCGCAGCTTACTCGCGCGATAGGGTGAGCGGCGGTCCCGCCTTCACTTTTGCACGCTCGCGCGCGATCCAGATCTGCTGCGGCAGCGTCGCGATATTCGCGGTCGCGTAATAGAGGTTCAGGCCGCTCGCGAGATTCATGAAGATGAAGAGCATCATGGGAGGCATGATGTACATCATCATCTTCATCTGCGGATTCTCCTGATCCATGGACCGCAGGCTCACCCACTGCATCAGGAACATCGAGACGGCGAGGATGATCGGGAGGATGTAGAACGGGTCCTTCGCGGAGAGGTCGGGCAGCCACAGGAAGGGCACGCCGCGAAGCTCGATCGTGTTCTGGAAAACGAAGAAGAGCGCGATGAGCACGGGCCAAGGCAGCAGCATGGGCAAACAGCCCGCCAGAGGATTGAAGCCATGGTCCTTGTACAGCTTCATCATCTCCTTCTGCAGCTTCTCCGGCTTGTCCTTGTACTTGTCCTGGATCTCCTTGACCAGCGGCTGTACGGACATGTTGCGCAGCTGGGCTTTCATTGCCTTGTGGTTCAGCGGGAAGAGCACCACGCGCATCATCACGCCGAAGACCACCAGGACCCAGCCGTAGCCGAGCGCGAGCTGGGTGTGCAGCCACACCAGGATCGTCATGATGATCGAGACGAACGGTCGGATGATGGGTCGGAAGAACCGCCACCCGTATGGGTTCACCTCCTCCATGCCCTGTCCCAGGGACGAGAGCCTCGTGTAGTCCTGCGGACCCAGGAACAGACGGTACGAGAAGTCAGAACCCCCGATCACCGTCTGCGCGGCCGCGATCCGCACCCGGCCCTCCAGCGGGCTCTCTGTGACCAGCAGCCCCCCGAGCAATCGATCAGCCGAAACGTCCTCATCCGACTCGCCCGCCAGCAGCGCGAGCACGAAGAACTTGCTCCTGAACGCGGCCCACAAGAGCGGCCCGTTCACGACCGTGGGCTCCCCTTTGTCGAGCACGGTCGACCGGATTCCATCCGCTTGATGGTTGTGCACGAAGGCCATCGACCGGGTCTCGAGCGCCGAATCCGCCTCGGCATAGGCCAACCCAGCCCCCATGTCGGTGACCATCAGCCCCCGGTCGATCCCCTCCACTCGCCCGGCCACGGCGACCTGATAGAGGTCCGGATTGAACGTGTACTCCATCTCGAAGCGGAACGGGCTCGATGGCGGCTCGTAGGTGAACCGCAGAACCTGAGGAGGCCCACCTTCTTCCAGACGGAGCCCGCCCTCCGGCTCTACGCGGAACCGGGCACCCTGCAGGTCCAGAGTGTCGGAGCCGACCACGATCTTCTGGCCCAGATACCCGCCGGCCCCTTCGGGCACGAGCTGCACCACCCCGCCCCGATTCAAGGCCTGGAACTGTGGCAGCTCCGCCGACACCAGGCGCGCACCCGCGGAGGTGAAGGTGAAGCGGTACAGCGGTCCTTCGACGGTCACGAGCTCCGGAGCCTGCTCTACCTCCGGCTCCTCCACCTCCGTCCCCGGCGCGACCTGGGCTGACGGTGCGCTCACCGTGTCATCCAGATCGATGTCGACGAGTGGGACCGCCAGATCCGGCGCCCCCGGCTCGGCGGCGGCGCCTGCGCTTTCCTCCACCCCCGCGCCCACGCTGTCCCCGAGGAGCCCCGCGTCCTCAGGGATGGTGGGCGGGAAGAGCCGGTTGGTGGCGACCAGCACGCCGAGCATCAGCAAGACCGCGAGCAAGAATCTCGCTTCAGTCTTCATCGGGATCCCTGCGGTGCGTCGACGGCAGCCGCGACGGACTCGGCAACCGTGCCGGCAACCTCCGAGTCGTGGAGCGGGACGGGGTCATACCCGGAGCCTCCCCACGGATGACACCGACCAACGCGTCGTGCGGTGAGGCGAACCCCTCGGCGTACGCCGTGACGCTCGATGCTCTCCATTGCGTAGGCGGAGCACGTCGGCGTGAAGCGGCACGCCGCCGGAGTCCACGGCGAGATGGCGACCTGGTAGAAGCGAATGAGGCCGATCAGGATCTTCGAGAGCACAACTCCTCCACCACCGCAGTCACCTCTCCCTCGAGCGTCATGAAATCAGCGTCGTAGGCCGTGCGACGAGCCCGGACGAGAAGGTCCACGTGCACGCCGGCCCCATCCAGCCTGGGGAGCGCCGCGCGACGCCCGATCTCGCGGAGCCGCCGCTTGACGACGTTCCGGTCCACCACGCGCCTCCCGTGCTTCGGAACGATGAGCCCCAGGCGGGAGTGGGCAACGGGGGACGCGGCGAAGAAGACATCCATCAACCTCGTCCTCTTGCGCTCCCCCCCCTCGAGCAATCCCCGGATCTCCGAACTCAACCGAATTCGAGCGCCTCGCGGGAGGCGTTCCCCCCGAGCCGCGACCGACGGACTACTTTCCGCCGATCTGCACCACGAGACGCGCACGCCCGCGCCTCCGACGGCGGTTCAACGTCTTACGCCCCGCTGCCGTCTTCATGCGGGCCCGGAACCCGTGCTTGTTCACGCGCTTCCGGTTGCGCGGCTTGTATGTCGGCTTCATTCCTGCCAGCCCGATCAGGGAGTCACATCAGTACAAACGAGCCCGGAAACTTAGCCGCCATACTCTTGTCGGGTCAACGGTTTCCGGGGCCTTTGACGGGATGAAAGCGGTCTGCTCCGGGCGGCCCGGACGAGTTTTGACATTTCTCCGGAGCCTCGGTAGCTTCGACGCCCCTGTCGATCTCGGGGCGCTCCAAACCGCTGACGAACCCACCTCGCACCGCGCGTTACGGATGCCGTCGGACCTAAGTCGATCCCACCATAGTTCCAGGTCGAGGCCCACCCTCGAAGGGATCGCGCCGACGCGAGGACAGCGATGGAGCTGACCGCTCCGGAGGTCTGGGCTCGCATCCAAGACGCGGTCCGTGATGCCGTGCCGGATCACGCCTTCTCGAGCTGGATCGAGGGCGTCCGCGCCGTCGCCCTCACCGAGGGTGAGCTGTTGCTGGAGGCTGGCAACCGTTTCAAGGCCGAGTGGCTCGAGGACAAGTACGGCGACCTCCTCGAAGCCCGCGGCGCGGATGTGGTCGGTCGTCGCCTCCGGATCACGGTCCGGGGGGCCGCCTCACCCGATGTGTTCGAGCCGCCCGCCGTGCGCTTGGACCCGCCGAGCGCTCCGTCCGAACCGGATCCCTCCGTCACCCGTCGAAGCCCCGCCTCGCAATCGCGCCTCCTCACCGCACGCAGGCCCGGTCTCAACGAGCGCTACACCTTCGAGCGATTCGTCGTCGGGCCTAACAATCAACTCGCGTCGGCCGCAGCGAGTGCCGCAGCGGACAAGCCCGGTCGCCTCTACAATCCACTCGTCTTCTACGGTGGTGTCGGCTTGGGTAAGACCCACCTCATGCACGCGCTCGGGCACCGCGTGCTTCAGTCGAACCCCGACGCCAGGGTCGCGTACGTCTCGGCCGAGCAGTTCCTGAACGAGATGATCACCGCCATCCAGCGGGGTACCACCGCGCAGTTCCGGGCTCGCTATCGCGAGATGGATCTCCTCCTCCTCGACGACGTGCAGTTTCTCAAGAACAAGGAAAGCACACAGGACGAGTTCTTCCACACTTTCAATGCCTTGTACGACTCGCATCGTCAGATCGTGCTCACGGCAGATCGCCCGCCTCGCGAGCTCGAGGGTGTCGAAGAGCGCCTCGTTTCTCGATTCGATTGGGGACTCACGGTCGACCTACGCCCCCCCGACCTCGAGACCCGCATCGCCATCCTTCGCAGCAAGGCAGAAGAAGAGGGCCTCGAGCTCGAGCCCGACGTGATCGAGTGCATCGCTCACTCTTGCACCTCGTCAGTGCGAGAGCTGGAGGGGGCGGTGATCAAGCTCCTGGCCGTGTCATCCGTCTGGAATCAGGAGATCACACCCGACTTCGCCCGACGCGTACTCGCTCTGCGCCGCCGAGAGCTCGAGCCGATCAAGCCCGTCGCTTCCCCCGAGCGCATCCAGGAGAGTATCGCTGCCGGTTGGCGCGTTCGCCCCGAGTCCCTCACCGCCAAGACACGCACGCGCACGGTAACCGAGGCCCGCCACGTAGCCATGTACGCCATGCGGAAGATGCTCGAGATGCCGCTCATGGAGATCGGTCGGTGTTTCGGCGGACGGGACCACTCCACCGTCCTGTACTCGATCCGAAAAGTCGAACGACGCATCGAGCTCGATCCCGATTTCCGGGCCAGGGTCCGACAGGCGATGCAGGAGCTGCGTGAACTTCCCTGAGACGGGCCCGTTCCTGTGTGGACGGCTGTGGAAAACCCCCGAATTCCCCACACCGGCCTGCCCCCGTTCTCCCCGTCTTCTCACTTCCCGCTGGTTTTCCACAATTGCGAACAGGGCAGCTGAAGCATCGGAAGCCCTTGCGCCCAAAGGCCGAACCGGCCCTCGTGCGCCCGCCCATCCACACATCCACAGTCTCTACTACGACTATGTTTTTTAGATACAAAGAGAGATAGTATCTCTCCCTTCCCCAACGCCGGCTTACCGCACCCCCTCGAACCGGACGCCAGGAGCGCTCCTCGATGAACTTCACGATCACCCGGCAGAACCTGCATACCGGGCTCGCGGCAGTCTCCGCGAGCATCCCGTCCAAGACGACGTTGCCCGTTCTCTCCAACATCCTCTTCGAGGCCACCGAGGACGGCATCTGGATGAGCGGCACCGATTTGGATGTGGCGGTGCGGGTCAAGGTTCCGGCCGACGTGAAAGAATCCGGCAGCCTCACTGCACCGGGGAAGAAGCTCCAAGAGATCACCAGGGAGCTGCCCGATCAGCCCGTAGAGGTCACGACGCGCGGTGACCAGATCGAGCTCCGATGCGGTCGCAGCCACTTCAAGCTGAACGGGCTTCCTGCAGATGAGTTTCCCACGCTCGCCGAAGTGGACTTCTCCGAAGGGGTCTCCGTCACCGGCAAGGACCTCAACCGACTCATCCATCACACCGCCTTCGCGGTGTCGACGGAGGAGAGCCGGCCCATCTTGAACGGTGTCCTTTGGGAGCTCCGGGACGGCGAGATGAAGATGGTGGCGACCAACGGACACCGTCTCGCACGGATGGGTGTTGCTGTCGAAGCCACCGGCACGCCGAGCGCGGACTTCATCGTTCCGCCGGCTGCTCTCGGGCAAGTCCAGCGCCTCTTCAAGGATGACGACCAGCTCTCCGTCGCCCGGAGTGGCAACCACCTCGGATTTCGTGCCGACACCACCGAGATCTTCACGCGCCTGATCGAGGGGCAGTATCCGAACTACGATCAGGTGATCCCGCGTGACAACGACAAGGTGGCGGTCATCGAGAAGAAGGCCCTGGCGTCGGCCGTTCGCAGGATGGCGGTGGTTGCCTCGGACCAGACGCACAGGATTCGCCTGAAGTTCGAGCCCGGCCGCGTGCACCTGAACGTGCTGACACCCGATCTAGGGGAAGGCCACGACGAGCTCGAGGTCGGATACGACGGTGAGGAGCTCGAGATCGGCTTCAACGCGCATTACCTGCTCGAGGTCCTCAAGCACATCCCGTCGGAAGAAGTGAACTTCTCCTTCAAGGCGCCCGAACGGGCAGCAACGATGGAGCCGGCGGGCGACGAGGCCGAGGATTACCTATGCCTCGTGATGCCCCTGCGTCTCCTCGACTGAGGCGACTCAGGAGGAGGCGCGCGCCGCGTCGACCAGCTCCTTCCCGCTGAAGAGGTCGATCAGCGGGATGCCGAGCTCCGCGAACAGCGCGGCCCCAGTGTCCGAGCGGTTCACGACCGTGAGCACGCCCACCACCTCGGTGCCGTGCGCTCGCACCGCCTCCACCGCCGAGAGGGTGCTCTTCCCGGTCGTCATCGTGTCCTCGATCATGAGCGCGCGGCCGTCCCCGGGTAGGCCTCCCTCGATGCGTTGACCCGTGCCGTGCGCCTTGGCTTGCTTTCGGACGGTGAAGCCATCGATGGGTGACCCCTCCAGCGCACTCCTGTGTGCGATGGCGTACGAGATGGGGTCCGCCCCCAACGTGAGTCCCCCTACGTGCGTGGGGAGAAGGCCGCTCTCCAGGACCGCAGCATAGCCGACTTTGCCCACGAGCAGTTGACCCTCGGCACTCATCGTCGTCAGCCGCGCGTCGATGTAGTAGTCGGACCTGGCGCCGCTGGCGAGCGTGAAATCACCGATGCGCACGGATCGCCGAACGAGAAGTGCCTTGAGTCGGTCACGGTCGGTCACGTCGCTCCTCCGGTGAGCCCTTCTTGAACGTCCGCCGGCACCCGCATGGGCTTGCGATCGGCATCGACCCAGACCGCCGTGACCCGAGCTCGCGCCAGCACGGTGCCGGAACCATCGTCCCGGATCATCTCCTGCGCCAGCACCATGCTGGTGCGGCGGAAAGACTCCGCCCGGGTGCGAATGAGCAGCTGGTCCTCTCCCCGCGTTTCGGCCACGTAGTCGATCTCGATCCGGACGACGAAGATCGCCCAGCCCCGGCGAGCGAGCTCCGCCCAAGCGAAGCCGGCCGCCTTGAGAGCCTCGAAGCGGGCATGCTCGAAGTAGTTCAGATACACCGCATGGTTGACGTGCCCGAAGGAATCGAGCTCCGAGGTGCGCACGACGATGTGCGTCTCCGAGACGGCTTGCCCCGCATCGGGTCCGCTGCTCCCCCGAGCCCGGTGCTGGTCGCCGACCTTGCCTGCGTGCGTTGGCGTCATGCCCGGAAAGATCGCGCCCCGATCCGGCGCATCAACCTTCGTCCGCCAGACCGGCCTCCCGAACCATGTTCCCCAGCCGGTGTCGAGCTCCCGCCCCTCCGATGCCGAGCTTGGGATAGATGTTCTGGAGGTGTGTTCGTACAGTCCCGGTCGCGCAGCGCAGCTCGGTGGCGATTCCCTTGTTGCTCTTACCCTGCGTCACCAGGAGGGCCACGCGCAGCTCCGCCTCCGTGAGCCCCAGCGGCCCCTCGGCCGTGGATATCGACGGCGGCCGCACCTCCATCTCGCGGAACATCCCCCGGGTCTTCTCCAACTCCAAGCCTGCGCGAACGGACACGCACGCCGCGTGTACGATGCGGAGCTGATCGAGGGCGTCGTCTTTACGGCCGATATCGTACAGGCGACCCGCTACCTGTCGGCGCAGCCTGGTCGCCGGCCAGATCATCGGGATGGACTCGAGCTCCTCGGCCGCGGCCAACATCTGATCGACCGCACCCTCGGGGTCGCCTCGCTTCCACCTGACGAGCGACTCGCACGCATCGGCCCACGCTCGTCCCAGTCTGTGGTCGATGCGCTCGGCATGAGCGCGCATCCTCGCACCAACCTCCGCCGCTCGGTCGAGGTGCCCGGCCCAGAGACAGGCCTCCGCCAAAACGGGCAGCAGTTGATGCATGATCCAGAGCGTGTAACCCGTGCCTTCGGCGATCTCGAGGCCCTTCTCGGCGGCTTCGATGGCCTCTTCGTAGTCACCCAGATGCACGAGGTACGACGCGAGGCCGATGTATGTGGGAACCACCTGATGCACGTCGACAATCGCCCCGTCCGACTCGATGCCCGATATGTCGACCGCCTCGCGCACGAGCGACTCGGCCTTCTCCAGATCGCCGCGTGCGACGTGGAACTGCGAGGTCCAGACCAGGAGCCTCGGGAGGAGCGTTCGTTGGCTGAGTGAACGCGCGAGTGAGATCGCTTGCTCCCCTCTGGCGATCCCGGTGTCCCAGTCGCCCGTAGCGTAGGCATGCTCCACCGCCATGTCCGTCGTCCACAGCCGCAGGACGGGTGAGCGGATCTCGTCGGCGAGCCGGTTGATCTCGTCGAGACCGCGCTTCATGCGATCCGTGTCCCCCCGCATGCCGAAGAGTACCGCGAGTCCCCAGCGTGCCCAGAAGCCGACCGAAGCGTCCCCGACCGAGTCGGCGAGCTCGATGGCTCGCTCGCCGTGCGCGATGGCCTTTTCCGGTGGGCCGACCCACACGTGCAGAAGGGCGAGGGCCCGATGGACCCGAGCGAGCAGGCCGGGATCTCCGATCTGCTCGGCCACGGGAAGAGCGTCGGCCAAGACTCCGAGGGCCTCCGTCCCGCTGCCGATCTCGTGCAGCCCGTGAGCCTTGGCGACGAGGAGACGCACGACGGCGTGACGATCGCCCCCACGAGCCGCCAGGCGGAGGCCTTCATCGAAATGCCCTCGTGCGTCGCGGTGGCGTCCCCTCCACACGGCTGTCATCCCGAGCGTCCGGAGGACGGAGGGGCGGTCCGGATGCTCTTCGGGAACGAGCTCGAGCGCCTTTTCCCAGAGCGTTGCCGCTTCGTCGAAGTTTCCCGCGCGGGTGTGGGCCCGGGCCAGCAGCGGGATCAGCGAACGGAGCCACTCCGGCTCCATCGCCTCCACGTCGGTGCGTTCGAGGGCCGACTCCAGGTAGGCCAGCGCCTCCGCGTCGGCATGCCGATCGAGTGCCCGACGTCCGGCGGACACGAGGTAGCGCGTGGCCTTGTCCCGGAATTTATGGCTGTCCGTTCTGGCGAAGTGGTACGCCAGCTCGTCCGCATGCTCGTCCGCCGTCGCGCCGTAGTGCGCTTCCATGGACTCGGCGACCTTGCCGTGCAGAATCCGCGCGCGTTGCAGGCCGAGCTCGTCGTAGAGCGTCTGGCGCGCCAGGGGGTGCCGAAAGTCGTAGACGACCTGACCAGCGTCCGGCCGTTCCTCGAGAAGCCCAGCGTGGCAGAGCTCCTCGACCGCGCTCAGGACGGTGGTCGCATCGTAGCCCGAGATGGACTCGAGGACGCCGAAGTTGACGCGGTTCCCCACGATCGCGGCTCGGTCGAGGACCCGCCGTGTCTCATCGGTGAACTCCCCGACGCGGCTGAGGATCGCGTCACGAATCGACGCCGGCATCCCGAACTCCTTCGCGTCCCAGCCAACCCACGTTCCGCCTTCCTTCCGCAGGCGGCCAGAGGTCGCCATCGCCTTCAAGATCTCCTCCACGAAGAACGCGTTGCCCCTCGTCCAGCCGTACAACACGCCCGCGAAGTCGCGCACGACCTCGCCGTCGGTTTCGAAGCTTCGTGACACCAGCTCCCCAACGTGATCCCGGGTGAGTGGCTCGAGCTTCATCACGTGAGCCGCACCGATCGCCTCGAGTGAACGCTCCGTTCGCACCAGCGCTCGCCGGCGATCTCGCTCCTGGTCGTTGTACGTGCAGGCGATCAGAATGGGGGCCCCCGTCACCTGCCTCGCGAGGAAGTGGAGAAGCTCGAGAGAGGAAGCGTCCGCCCACTGCAGGTCTTCGAGCACGCACAGGAGCGGCGTGCGTCCCGCATAGCGCTTCACGAACTCCGCAAAGTTCCACATGATCCGGGTGCGGAATTCCTCCGGCTCACCCGACGCCACCCTGAAGCCCTCTTCGTCGGGCTGGCCCAACGCGGGGAACAGGTAGCGCAGGTCTGCCTCTCCACCACGAGTGAGGACCGTGAGCCGGCTGGGGTCCATCGATGTCAGCAATGGGAGCCAGGCGTCAGAGAAGACCGCATAGGGCACGCCCGTCTCGACCGGATACGCGCGGCCGCGGACGACCTCCCACGAACGCCTCTCGGCTCGCGCGGCGAGCTCGGCGACCAGCCGACTCTTGCCGACCCCACCCTCGCCGTGGACGAAGACGACCCGGGATGCGTCCTCGCCCTCCTCCATCAAGGCCTCGAGGAGAGCGAGCTCCCGCGTGCGGCCGACGAGAGGAAGCAGTCGAGGCAGCTCTCCGCCGAGCCCGACGTCATTCGGGCGTTGGGCCCGGGTCTTCGTCAGTTCCGCCATGAAACGGCCCTCCAGGATTGGCCCCGGCCAACGTAGACGCGGCCCGAGTACGCGGCAATTCGGCGACGTAGACGAGGGCGCGCCATGTGGCCCGACGTCATCTGCACCTCCGTAGAATGAGCCCACGTCTGAGGTTCCGGGCATACGTAAGTCGACGTAGGCTCCTCTTTGTCGGATTCGACGTCCATTTTTCGGTGGAGCGAACCCGGACGAAGACACAGACTCTCAGCATGAACAGACCACGATTGCCCTCGGAACCGACGATGCTCGAAGCATTTCTCAAGCGGGACGCCTCGTTCGACGGGATCTTCGTCACAGGCGTCCGAACGACCGGGATCTTCTGCCGTACCACGTGTCCGGCCCGCAAGCCGCGCCCCGAGAACATTTCGTTCTTTCCGAACGCCCACGACGCTCTGTTGGCCGGGTATCGCCCGTGTCGACGGTGCCGCCCCCTCGAGCCGCGGGGCGCGCCTCCGGCCTGGCTTCGCGCACTGCTCGAAGAGGTCGATGCGGATCCGACCCGCCGCTGGACGGACACGGCGGTTCGACAGGCCGGCCTCAGCCCCGAGCGGGTTCGCCGGTGGTTCAAGCGTCACCACGGGATGACGTTCCAGGCGTACAGCCGCGCCCGACGCCTGGGCGCGGCCTTGGGCCGAGTGCATGAAGGCGAGCCGGTTGCCCGCACCGCATATGACGTCGGATACGATTCGCTCTCCGGCTTTCAGGAGGCCTTCCGGCGGTACTTCGGCGAGGCGCCCACTCAGCTCGAGGGTCACGAGCTGGCGCAGGTCGATCGGATCTCGACCCCACTCGGTCCCATGCTCGCAGCGGCCACGGCCGAGGCCCTGTGCCTGCTCGAGTTCGTCGACCGCCGGGCGCTTCCGCGTCAGGTCGACCGTGTACGTCGCCGCCTCGACGTGGTGTTCACTCCAGGACGCAATGCGATCGTCGACCGTGTCGAGGAACAGCTGTCCGCCTATTTCGAGGGGGACCTCAGACGTTTCGACCTACCCGTGCGGACGTGCGGGACGAGCTTCCAGCAGGCGATATGGGACGAGCTACGCACGATCCCCTCGGGTACGACCCGGTCGTATGCGGACGTCGCGCGGGCCGTCGGCCGTCCGAACGCGGTCCGGGCGGTTGGCACCGCGAACGGAGCGAACGCCATCGCCATCGTCATCCCGTGTCACCGCGTGGTGGGCGCGGACGGGCGTTTGGCCGGATACGGCGGCGGATTGTGGCGGAAGCAGCGCCTTCTCGAGCTCGAACGCCGGGACTCGGTCGACTAGCGGCTCGTCACGAAGCGACCGCCACCTTGCCGAAACGGCGGTCGCGCGACTGGAATTCGACCACGGCCTCGGAGAGGTGTGTGGCACCGAACTCAGGCCACATCACGGGCGTGAAATAGAGCTCGGCGTAAGCACACTCCCACAGCAAGAAGTCGCTCAGCCGCTTCTCGCCGCCGGTCCGGATGAGCAGATCCACATCCGACGCCGGCTCTCCCGCGTGCATCACATTCCCGAGAAGGGTCGCCATGTCCTGCCGACCGATCTCGGAATCCGTCGATGCGCGCCGCACCGCCTCGATGAGGAGATCGCGGGACGAGTAGTCCACGGCGAGTCGGAGCAGCAGCCGGCGCCCGCCCGCCGTCCGGTCCTCCGCCTTCTCGATGGCGTGGACGAGGGCAGGCGCGAGGCGGTCGCGCCGCCCTACCACCTGAAGCCGCACGCCGTTGGCTTCGAGCTCCCTGGTCTCGGAGTGCAGATAGCGCCGGAGGAGGGTCATGAGCACGGAGACCTCGGCGGCGGGTCGGGACCAATTGTCCGACGAGAACGCGTAGAGGGTCAGCGTGTCGATGCCGAGGTCGGGCGCTGCCTCGACCACGCGCCGGACCGACTCCGCGCCGCGTCGATGCCCGAACTCACGCGGGCGGCCCATGGCGTTGGCCCACCGCCCATTGCCGTCCATGATGATCGCGACGTGCGCCATCGACGTCAGTCCTCTCCGTTCTGGGTTCGGGTCGCCTGAATGATGGCTTCCATGTGATCGAGGTAGGCCTGCAGCTCGATGCGGCCCTTCGGCGTGAGCCGAAACTCGGTCTTCGGAGCCCGTCCGTCGTGCGACTTGGCGCATTGCACGTAGCCAGCCTCCTCGAGCTTGCGAGCGTGCGCGCTGAGGTTGCCGTCCGTGATCCCCAACAGGTCGCGGAGATCGGTGAAGGTCAGCGACCCGTTGACCGCGAGGGAACTGACGATCCCGAGGCGGACCCGCTCGTGAATGAGTCGATCGAGCTCGAGGGCTCCCGCTTCGGGGCTCCGTCCCTCGACCGCACCGAGCGACCGTTCCGCAGCGTCCGTGCGCTGCAACGCAGACTGTCTAGCCACCGTGCTTCCTCCAGATGATGGCGCCGAAAATCACGTGCAGGCCGCCGAAACCGACGGCCATCCACACATTGCCCCACACGCTGTCCCAAGCCGAGGGGGCGAGAAGGGCGGCGACGCCCACCGCCATGAAGCCCGCTCCCATGATCGGGACCGGACGTACCGAGTGTGAGCCGCCGGCGACGATACCCGTGCCGTACAGCAGCAGCCACATCCCCGGGAGCATGTCGATTGCTCCCGCCCGCACCAGGGCGACCGTAAGGATGGCGCCAGCGACGAGCGGCGGTGTCACGCTCCAGGCGAACTTCCGGCCAGGGCCCGTCAGCAAAGTCGCTCCTTCTGCTTTGGACTTGCGGGCCATGAAGAGCACGGCGATCCCGAGCGAGATTCCGGCGGCGACCAGCCACACCGTGACCCACTCCGTCGGAGTCGACGCCGTCCAGGCGAGAGCCGCCGCTCCGCACGCGACCAGGCCCATCGCCACCCCTCCGAGTCCGGACACGTGCGTGAACGAACCTGACCGCTCCATCGTCTCGCGGATGTAGCGGAGGTTGTCCATCGCCCGGTCGTGCAGCGCCACCGGCGATTCGGTCTTGGGGTGCAGCTCCCGGACGGGAGAAGTCATCGTCGAGCTCGGAGTCGAAGGCGTGAAGGGAAGCCACCTGCTTTGCGATGCAAAGTACGTGCCCGGCGACGTCCTTCCAACCCTTTTCTGCGAAATCCGCTCAGCTGGGGCTCGAGCGACGGCGGTCGGGGCCGGGTGACACGACCGCTAGAGCGCTCGGAAGGCACCGAACCTCGATCTCGGGGCTCTCGGACTTGCGCACGTCACCGTCCATCTCGAACCGGACGGGCTCCGGGAAAGAGAGGCGAAAGCTGCGGTCGTCGAGGATCTCGACACGATCGGAGGACACGTGTCGGCCCTTCTCCGCGAGCCGGAACAGATTCAGGCGGGCCAGCGGCGGCGCGTCGCCAATGAGGCACGCGTGGAGCTTCCCATCGTGCACGGTCGCATCCGGCGCAATCGGGAAGCCGCCGCCGAAGAAGCGCCCGTTGGAGACCGTGAGCATGAGTTGCCGCAGCGCACGGCGGCGGCCGTCTGCGGCCGTCACGTCCGGCTGGATTCCGCCGAAGCGAAAGAGCTGCTGGAGCGCCGTGATCTTGTAGAGCAGCTCACCCTTCAGAAACCGCGCGCCCGCCGCCGCATCGATGACGGCGATGTCGAAGCCGAACCCGACGAGGTTGAGGAAGTGCCGCGGCTCCCAGCGGTCGGGTGAGTGCTCCGACGCACTATCGGTGTCCACGCGCCCCACGTCGACGGCGGCCGTGTGTCCCTCGGCGAGCACCCGGACCGCCTCCTGCGGGTCCCGCGGGTCGTAGCCGAAGTTGCGACAGAAGTCGTTGCCCGTTCCGCTCGGGAGGATCCCGAGGGCAACGTCGGGGCGCCCGCTCGCGACGAGTCTGTCGGCGACGTTGCTCCAGGTTCCGTCACCACCCACGGCGACGATCACGTCGTACCCCTCGTCACACGCGCGCTCGGCCAGGTCGCGCTCGGCTCCCGGCCCGGTCGTCGCCTCGAAGGTTACGTCCTGGATCACCTCATCGAGGAGACTGCGGTACTGCGACATCCGCTTGCCGCCCCGCCCTCGCCCCGACGCGGGGTTGAAGATGACGAAGTGACGTTTGGCGCTCAGAAGTTCACCATCCGGTCGAACGTCTGGAGTCCACTTCCGTACCACTCCTCACGGAAGGGGTATGTATTCACGTCATCGATCGTGAGGCCTTCGGTCATGGGGTGCTCGTGGAGCGTGAGCGAGCCGGTCTCCTCCTCGTGCTCGCAGTGGTCGGCCTCCATCAGGATGTTGACCCTGTAGCGGTCCGCGGGATCGACGGTGAAGCACATGTACATGTTGCCGGCCGTCCCCCGCTCGTGATCCGTCACCACCATCTCCAAGACCGGCTGACCCTCGTCCGACACTTTCACGGTGATCTCACCGTCCCCCGGCACGAAGTCGATGTCGACGTCCTTCATGTAGTGCGGGAGGTGCCAACGTTCGATCGCGTGTGCGCGCGATTCCGGCGTGGAGGTGCCCACCATGAACGGGAAGAACGCGGCCTTGGGCAGCGGCCTGTTGGGCTCGACCATCGGAGGCACGACCACGGCGAGCACGATCTCGTCGTACTCACCGACCATGCTCTCGCTGAAATGGAACGCCGTGATGGCGAGGATACTGCGCTCGTGCTGAACCTCGAGGGGCTGCAGATGCTTCGGCAGCAGCCTCCGGGCATCAGCCGTTGGCATTTCGAAGTAGCCTCCGACGCACAGGTCGTAGCCGTAGTAGGTATTCTCTGAGTCGCTCATGTCGGAGTCGTCTTGATGATGGTTGACGGGTCCGGTTAGCCTTCCGGGCCCGCGCGATTGAGTAGGCGCGCCTGTCCCAGCCCGCCGGGAGTGCAACGTTGTGAAGATCCGGGGTTATGTCGCCCTCGGTATCGTGGCCTTGGCCTTTCCGTTCCTCGACCTCGTACAGAGGACGGTGATCGCGGGATGGGCGTGGCTCCGGCCCTCACGGCGCACCCCGACGCTGGCTTGGTGGATTAACCGTATGCGGGCCTTTGTGATCTGGTGTCTCGAGCGCATTGGGGGCGCATCGATCCCCATGCCGCCGAGGGTCGTCCCGAGCGGACCCGGCACACTTATCGTCATGAACCACCAGTCGGTCATCGATATCCCGCTGATGGTCGGTACGGTCAAGAACGGCTACCCGCGCATCGTGACGCGGGCGCGCTACCACCGCTTCATTCCGCTAATCTCGCATATGGTTCGGCTCTATCAATACCCGGTCGTCGACCCCCGGGCAAAGTCGGACCGCGTGCGGGAGCACCTGGATTCCCTGGGAGATGCTGCGCTCGTGTCCGATGTCCCGATCGCCATTTTCCCGGAGGGCTCGAGGACCAGGGACGGCGGCATCGGCAAGTTTCGTGTTCGGGGGCTCCAATCCCTCCTGTCGAAGCGCTCGTGGACCGTGCACCTTTTCGTCAATGACGGCTTCTGGCGGACGGCGAAGATGAAGCACTTCGTCAAGGGCATGGCACACATCGAAGGGAGCATCGCGTACTTGGGCAGCGTGGAGTGGACCGACCCGGACGTGGACCCGTCCGAGTTCATCGCGACCCTGCGCGGCAAGCTCATCGATGGGTTGGCCGAGCTGCGCGGCGAACGTGCTCCGGCGGCCGACGGTTCGCGCCCGGAGCACGAGTGACGGAGCTCACCGCGGAGGGAAGAGGCACGCCCGCACCCGCCTCCAAATGGCCCGAGGCCCGAGCGCTGGCCGAGAGGCTCGTGTCGGATGCGGGTTCGAGCGTGCGCGCGGTTCTGCTCTACGGCTCCCGCCTGCTGAAGACTCGCCCGGATCGACACAGCGCCCTGGATTTCGTGGTCATCGTGGATGACTATCGCTCGTTCTACGAACACGTCGTGCGGGCCGGTGAGCTCGACCGCCCGATCTCGGTGATGACCGGGCTCTCCCGAGTGCTCGCCCCCAACGTGATCGCGTACGCCCCGGATGACGGCCGGGAGGGGCTCGCGAAGTGCCTGGTCGTGAGCAAGGCGGACTTCGCAGCGGCGCTTGGGCCGAACCCACCGGACCATTTCGTCCTGGGACGAATGCTCCAGCGAGTGGGAGAGGTATGGGCAGCCGACGCCATCGAGTCGGTGTGGGTACACGAGCAGGTCGGGGGCGCGCACATGCGGGTCCTCGACTGGATGGAGCCCTACCTGGAGGAAGAGGTGGACGCCGCGGGACTCGGCCGCCGGATCCTCGAGGTCTGCTACCAGGGTGAACTGAGGCCCGAGTCGCGCGGCCGCGCCGGAGCGATCTTCGAGGCTCAAGCCGCACACTTCAAGGCCGCTCTCGAGCCCGCTCTCAGGGCTGCGGTGGCGGACGGGCGGATGATCGAGCGGGAGGGAAGGTACGCGCTCGCATCGCCCGTCCAACCGCGGGTCGTGAGGCGCTGGAGACGCCACTTCCGACGCTCGAAGCTGCGCAGCACGGCGCGTTGGTTCAAGCACACGGTGACGTTTGCGAATTGGCTGCCGTACGTCGTGCGCAAGGTCGAGAGGCACACGGGACGCTCCATCGAGCTCACCACGCTGGAGCGCAAAGCGCCTCTCCTCTTCCTGTGGCCGCGGGCGATATACGTCCTCCTCACGCGGCCGCGTAGGGAGATCCGCTCGTGAGGGGTGACATCGCGTTCCTACTCGGTGCGATCGGTCTCGCGCTGCTCACCATGCCTCTGTACGGGGCCGGGTCACGTAACCGGCACGACCCCCACGAGATCACTGACCGTGGCGGCTTCGTTCTGGGTGGATTCGTCCGCAACTGGTTCTACTGGTTCGTCGCACCCGTGGAATGGACGGCGCTCGCTCTCCGACTTTCGCCGACGACCTTCAATCTGCTGGGCGTGGCGTTCGGCGTGGCCGCGGGGTGTGCCTTCGCAACCGGGGCCACGAACCTGGGAGGCTGGCTCGTGTTGCTGGGCGGTGTCGCCGACGTCCTGGACGGGCGGATCGCCCGCGCCCGCGGCGAGGCCAATGAGACCGGGGCGTTCCTCGATTCGACGCTGGACAGGTTCGCCGAGGTGGGAGCGTTCGTCGGCCTCGCAGTCATGTACCGAGAGTCGGCCGCGGCGGTGGCAGTCGTCGTTGCCGCGCTCGGGGGCTCGCTCCTGGTGAGCTACGCGCGGGCTCGGGGCGAAAGCCTCGGAGTGGTGGCCAAGGTCGGTATCATGCAGCGGGCCGAGCGCCTTCTCGCGGTTGGCTTCGGGGCAATCCTGGACCCTGCCGTCACTGAGTTGCTGGGCTGGCCACCGGGCTCTCTATTGCTCGGGCTCATCGGGATGGTGGCGGCCGGAGCCACCGGTACCGCCATCTATCGCACGATCTGGATCGCCAAGCGCCTGGATTAGATCTTGCTGTTCATGAAGGCACCATGCTGGACGTTCATCGCCCAGCCCTCACTTCCAACGTACCTCCCTGTCGACCGATGAACCGAATCACTCGCGACTTCGCCGTCGCTCTCGCTTTCTTGGCCTTGGTGGTCGCTCCGGTCGCTGCACAGGACAGTGTCAGCGGCACGTGGCTCTTCACCATCAGCTATGCGGAGATGGGTGAAATGAGCCTGCAGATGGAGTTCGAGCAGGACGGAAGCGAAGTCACCGGCACCGCCGACATGGCGGCGATTCCCGAGGTGGAGGATAGCGAGGTCAGCGATGGGCTGTACGAGGACGGAGTCCTGTCCTTCCTGCTTCACGTGAGCGCTCAAGGGCAGTGGTTCACGGCCGAGGTCCAGGCCGACGTCGATGGCGACGAGATGGTCGGTGAGGTGTTCATGGCCGAGATGGGGCAGGGGGCTCCCTTCACGGCGCGGCGTACGGACAACTGACGCGACCGCAGGCCTCAGGCCTGCACGAACTCCGCCACGAACTCGGTCGCGGGCGCAGCGCGAAGCTCCTGAAGTGAGCCCTGTTGGGTCACGCGTCCTTGCTCGAGCACACACACGTGCGCTGCGAGAGCGTCCACGTCTCGAACGTCGTGCGTCACCACGATGGAGGGGCAGTCCAGCTCCCGGAGACGGGCGGCGAGCACGGCCCGCACCGAGCGGCGAGCCGATACGTCCAACGCTGCCAGTGGCTCATCGAGCAGGAGCATCCGGGGCTCGATGACGAGCGCCCGTGCGAGGGCCACCCGCTGCTTCTCTCCGCCCGACAGGTGCCCGGGCCGTCGATGGGTGAGGTCCTGGCAGCCCAAGGCGGCGAGGATTCTCCCCGCCCGGGCTCTGCGCGCGGCGCGGGTCTCGGCTCCGCCGTGACCGTCGAGGCCGAAGCAGACGTTGTCCACCACGGTCAGGTGTGGAAACAGGCCGAATCCCTGAGGCACGTATCCGACCCGCCGGCGCTCGATGGGCCAGTCGATCGAGGAGTCGGATGCGTACAACGTGTCACCGGCCACGACGATTTCACCTGAGCGCGCCGGCAGGGCCCCCGCGATGAGACGGAGCAGTGTGGTCTTCCCACTCCCGTTGGGCCCGACGACGGCCACAGGGCCACTGGTACCGCGGAGCTCGACGTACAACGAGAGCTCCCCGACGACCGCCTGAACTCGTAGGTGCCACGCTGTTTCTCGGGCCGTCGCTCCTGGCGATACATGGCTATCCACGGGGTGTCGCCGGCCGTAGGCGCGAGTCGGGACGTCCGGCGAAGCTGGCCCACACCGACGGCGCGAGTCGCAAGCCGATCAGCAGTACGGTCCCCAGCGCGGCCAGGACCAGGGAGAATACGATCGCGACCCGCACGTCGGACTCGAGCGCGGAGAGAATCGCGAGAGGCATCGTCTGGGTCCGTCCGGGGAGATTGCCGGCGAACAGCAGGGTGGCTCCGAACTCCCCGAGGGCGCGGGCCCACGCCAGAGACGCGCCCACGACCAGCCCCGGGCGCGCGATCGGAATCGCCACCCGCAGAAATGCGCGCGCGGGGGAGGCTCCGAGCGTCCGCGCGACGATGACTACGTCCGGATCGACCTTCCGAAACGCGTTCGCCGCCGCCTGCACGAAAAAGGGAGCGGACACGACGATCTGCGCGAGCAGAACGGCCCGTTCCGTGAAGGGGATCCCCAGCCCCAGACGATCGAGCGGTCCACCGAGCAGCCCCTGGCGCCCGAAGGTCTGGAGCAGCGCAACCCCGATCACCGCCGGGGGGATGACGATCGGGAGGTCGACGATGAGCTCCACGACCCGCGCCGTCCGAGACTCCGACGTCGCGAGCCACCACGCCAGCGGGGTACCCGTAAGAACGATGATCCCGAGGCTGAGGAGCGTCGTCCGAACGCTGAGCGCCAAGGCAGGAAGGAAGAGCGGACTTTCGAGCCCCACACGCACGTCGGCAGGAGACGCCGCCAGCGCGAGCGAGACCAGGGGCAGCACCAGGAGCAAGACGAGCACGGCGCCCAGGGAGAACGCGAGCGTGCGTGAGCCCGTCGTGCGCATGCGTGAGCGCCTCACGGTCTCTTCGGGGCGAAGCCGTGACGTCGGAGTATTCCCTGCCCTGCCTCCGAGTGGGTGAAGGCGAGAAGCCGACTCACTCCGTCGGCCAGGGTCCCGGCGGGCGCCGCAACGGCAGAAGGGGAGTGAGTTGCCGCAATCCAGTACCGAGCAGGTACGCGCAACGGCGGAGGCAGCTCGATCGTCAGGACCCGGTCGGAGGCGAGGCCATCCGTCCTGTACACGATCGCGGCGTCGGCCTCGCCGAGCTCGACCTTGGCCCGGACGAGTCGGGCATTGCTTTCCAAAGACACGACCCGGTCCATCACCCGGTCGGTGAAGTCCCTTCCCATCGCGCCGGCTGCGCGGGTCAACATCTCGTTCGTGTACACGCCGATCGGGACGTTGGGCGCCCCGATCACGATGCGCTCGGCGTCGGGCAG
>JBDHDM010000013.1:0-35722 GCA_039591515.1 Gemmatimonadota bacterium
GACGACGGTGATCGGGGCTGTCGTCTGGACGCCCTCGACGGTGGCGGTGATCGTGGCGGATCCCACGCCGGCAGCCGTGACGAGTCCGTTTGCGTCCACACTCGCTACCGCCGGGGCACTGCTGGTCCATGCCACCGGGCGACCCGTGAGCACATTGCCGTCGGCGTCACGCGCCGTCGCGGTCAGGGTGGCTTCGCCTCCGATGATGATCTCTGCCGACTCGGGCGTGATGTCGACGCTCGCCACCGGGATCGGTGCGATAACCTCGACTACGGCAGTTCCCGTAACTCCTGCCGTTTCGGCCGTGACGGTCACGATCCCTCCTGCGAGGGTGACGAGTGTGCCCGACGGACCGATCGAGGCGACGGCGTCGTCGTCGACGCTCCAGCTCATTTCGCGCTCGAGAGAATGTCCGTTTCGGTCACGCGCGACGGCGGCGAACACGATCTCCTCGTCTACTCCCGCTGTGGCCTGGGGCGGGACGACCTCCACCGACGTGACGGCGGCGGCAACCATGACCTCGACGGCGTCCTCGGCTTCCCCGTGGCGCGCGACAGCCGTAGTGGAGCCCTCGAGGAGGGAAAGGAGTTGTCCTTCAGCCGTCGGCACGACGATCGTGGGGTCGAGAACCGTCCATTCCACCTCCACGTCCTCGATCGTATCGCCCGTCGAGAAGAACCCGATCACGGATACGTCGATGGTGTCCAGGAGCGCGTCGAAGACGATGGACTCAGGGGCCTCGATCTCGACGGCGATCGGGGCGAGCTCGAGTTGGACCGAGCTGCTCGTGGGGTCGATCTCGACCCGGGACTCCCCGTGGAAGACCATCTCGGACCCCGCGAAGAGCTCCCCGACCAGATCGAAGAGCTCCCCTCCTTCGTCGAGGCCTGCGGGTCGTAGCACACTGACCACTCCGGTCGCGGGGTCGAAGTCGACGATCGTGTCCAAGACCAGAGCCCCGTCGATGCGCTTCAGGACGACTCGAGCCCGGTCGGAAGAGTCGTAGGCAGATTCGAGTCCGAGTGTCGAGAACTGCGGCGCGTCGGTGAGGGAGAAGGACAGCCCGAAGCCGGCATCCGAATCGAGCGGGTCAAAGAAGAAGCTGTCGGTGCAGGCGAGGCTAAAGAGTGTCGCGCTGATAGCGAGGGCAGCGCGCCTCATCGCCGCGGAGCTCCGTGGCGGACAGTGACCCCGAGGTCGAATCCGTTCAGGCTCGACGACTCGCCGGCGAGCATCTGCAGGCTACCGAGCTTCGCCCGAAGAGAAGGGACAACCGTGACCTGGCCGACCGGCCATTCGTATCCGACCCCTAGACGGCTGACGCTGCCCTGCCCGACGCCGTCGGACCGGCGGAAGACACGAACGGCGAGGTCGGGTGCCAGCACTCCGCCTCCGATCGCGAGCCGGACTCCCCCGCCCACGAGCACGAGGTCCTGCGCCGGTGATCCTTCGATCGACCGGGCCTCGCCGACTGCGCCCACGTCGCCGCCCGTGCGATGGACGACCGCGGCATAGGTGAGGCCGCTTCCAGACCCGACCGGAAAGGCATAGGTGCCCATGACCTGGAAGCGGTCACCTGCACGGTACAGGTTGCCGCCGTCGAGCTGGTCATCGCTGAAGGTCTGAACGGCGAGTTGCAGCGCGAGCTTGCCAGCCCTTCCGACTCCAGCATCCAACCCGCCGGTGACGGTGAATGCGTTGCCTGGCCGATAGGCGAAATCGTCTTCCGTGAGCGGGCTGTACTCGCGCCCGAGGACGTAGCCCACCCCCAGAGCGAACCCAACCGGGCCGATCGGGCGAGCAAAGCCGACGTTCGCGCCGACACCCCCGCCGGCGCCCCAGTGAGTGACACGGAAGGGAAGCAGATCGGCGGCGATGATGTTCGCGACCTCCGCCTCGGTCGTGTTCACCTCGCTCTTGCCGGTCGGAAGTACCCCGATCAGGGAGAACACGGCGAAATCCCTCGCAAACGGAATCGACAGCGTCACCCGTGTATCCGTGAGACCGGACAGCGTCGCCTCACTTCCGTCGGGTCGTGTCAGCCGACCCTCAGCGAAGCCGCCGTCCACGCCGAGGCGGACGCGCTCGCCGACAGTCGTGCTGCCCGCGAAGAGGAGGGTGAAGAGGCTGATCCCGTCCAATCCGGCCGCCTCAGGATCGGAGGCCGACACCGTTTCGAGGTAGGCAGAAGCGCCGACGGATGATTCTCGGCCGATCTGAGCCGCGAGCGGGTTGGAGTTGAGAACAAGGAGGGCGACCGCCAGGAACAGCCCGACGACCGGACGCTCGCGGTGCGACTGCGTCCGCGTCCGCCTCACTCCTCACCACCTGGCCGCGGAAACAGGATGCGAAGAAGAGCGGGGCCCAGCACCTCCTCCCCGAGCACCTCGGACACCGGGTCGCGAACGAGGGTCTGAGGCGTCAAGGTCTCGATTCCCTCGAACCCGTACCGTCGCTCGAGCCACCGGGTGTAATCGAGTCCGGCCGAGAGCTCTCCAGTGCCGAGGGCCCCCGCCTCAGCCGTGGAGACGGTGAACCCGCGGTCCAGTTGACCCGCTTGGCTCGCGGCTTCCGAAGCCTCGGCGAAGTCCGGATCCAACGATACGGCGAGCTCGAACTGTCTCTGCGCTTCAGCGAAATCGCCCGCGTCGTTCGCCTCCAACCCGACCCCGAAGGCGAGAAGCGCCTGGAGGTTCTCGGTGCGGTTCTGCTCGATGCGCTCTCGCTCGGCTACGGTCAGCGCGATGCCCAGGCTCTGGAAGAGTCCGAACACGAGCCCCTTCTCCATATCGATGAAGCGCTGCGCCACGTTCGCGCTCTCCACCTGGTCTCCGACCACACCGGTGGCGGCCTCGACCAGCAGCGCGTAGGAAGACAGGTCGTCACCGATCCCGCCGATGTCGCCCTGGACCATCTGCTCGGCACCAAGGAGCTTCCCCCCGCGCGTCGCCGTCGCGGGATCGACCAGACCGGCGTCGGTCAGCGCGATCTCTTCCAGGAGAGCCTGGACACGGAAGCGCTCGAGGACCGTGACCCGGTCGACCTGGCTCAGGTCTACGGTCAGGAGCTCCGCCATCGCCGTCGAAAGTGGGCTGTATTCGGCGTTGCTCCCGGCGAAACGGAACGGAAACACTCCCACGGTCCCCGGGGTCGGCGGCAACGCCGAAATCCGCGACTCCTCGCGGACTGATGCCTCTACTTCCCGGAGAAGCTCTAGGCGGCGCACGCGGGCGAGTCTGTCGGCCATGTCATCGCGCAGGCCCGACGACTCGGAAGAGGTCAGGAATGACTCGTAGACGGAGGCGGCCCGCTCGTAGTCCTCTTGCTCCTCGGCGGTCAGGCCCAGATAGAAGCTGGCTCCCGGGTGGTACGGGTCGATCGAGAGTGCCTCTTCGAGCACGTTGCGCGCCGCCGGCAGACTCCCGGCCTCACGGTACGCGGCCCCCAGTGCGGCCAGCACGTCGACGTCCCTGGGCGCGCGTGCACGGCTCGCCTCCAGCATCGGAACATCCGCGGGCGTCGGCATCGGTGTCGCGCACCCCGAGGCGAACGAGGCTACCGCACATGCGCACCACATCGAGCGGCGGATTCTGGCCTCCCGTTTCATTCCTGCTCGTCTTCTACGCTGGGGGGGAGAGCGTGCCGTGTATGACCGGCAATGGCCCGCGGGGGGCGAACAGCTTAGGCGATGCTCCGCCGCGGCGCCAGATGTTCCCGGCGCGCTGGCGTGGCGTGGTCGACCAGCTCGTACCGATCGGTAAGGGCGCGGGTGTCCCCCGCCTAGCGGTTCGGCTACCTCGATCCTAGTATGGCGGCCCGTCTAGCCCGCGCGGGCGCGACTAGCTCGAAGAAGCCGAAGTTCGGCCCCCCTCAGATCGACGAGGCCATCGCCGATGCCGCACAAAGACTGGATGAACTTCATTCCCGACGGCACCCAATTCCGAAATCTGACCTTACCGGGCAGCCATGACGCGGGGATCTTCCTCAGAGGCAATTCGGCTCGCGTCAAGTGCCAGGACCGGGACCTGATGCAGCAGTGCTATGCCGGCTCCCGCTTCTTCGATCTCCGGGCCTACAAGAAGGGCTTCCGGGGCGGCCACATGCGCTTCGGTCACTTCTTCGAACCGATCGGTCCGATGAGGGGCAGGGCCATTGCCGGGTCGTTCGGCGGTTCGATCGACGTCGAGCTGGGGAACATCCGTTTGTTTCTCGAGGCTGAGCCCTCTGAAACCGTGATCCTGCGTTTTTCGCACATCGCACACAGTGCTCCGGTTGTCGCCGCGGCCCAGGCCCAACTCGGGAACCGGCTGTACCGAGGCAACATAGCGAACCTCGCGACTACGCAGCTGGGAGCCGTGGGTGACCCCAACAGCCTGAGAGGCAAGGCGGTCGCCTGCTTCGATACGAAAGAGTTCAACACGAACTCGCTCATGGGCATCGTCCCGTTCCAGAAATACAAGGACGACGGCGTCGGGCGGAACGGTCTCGTCACCTGCGGGGAGTACGCGAACAAGTCCGACATGAACAAGGTCGTGAACAACCAGCTGGACCACTTTCTTGCGCACCAGGCTCACAGCCGGCACGACGATCATCTGTTGGTCGTTTATTGGCAGCAAACCGGGGGCAACATCGAGGCCAACACGCGCGGTGGCGTGCACACGGTTCTCGCAGGCTTCTGCGATGCCATGGCCTCCGGTGGGGCGAGGCCCAACGTCGTCCTGCACGATTTCGTCAGTCCCACCACGTGCAAGACGATCGTGGATGGCTTCAACGGCATCGTCGTATAGGGGGCAGGCTGCTTCGCACCGGTGCGGTGAGTCCCCACGGGTGGACGCCGGGTCCGTCCGTGTACGTTCACATCGAGGGAGGGCATCGAAATGTCACTTCGCATTCGCGGGCAACAGGGCTATCCCCTGGGCAAGGCGACGCAGGCGGTGCACGAAGCGTTTCGGTACCTCCGTCAGTCCCGCCTGGCGGGTGAGATCATCGATGACCTCGAGTCGATCGGCCAGATTCTGACCATCGAGGTCGGACCGGGGCTCGTCGATCGTTATGAGCATCCCCCGGTTGCCGACGGCTCGTCCCTGATCGGGACCGTCTATTGGGATCCTGGCTTCTCACTGGACGTGGTCGACAAGGCGCCTCGCCCTGGGGACACGGGTCTCAAGACGCGGCGGCCGAATGTTCCTTGGGTCAAGCAACACAAAGAGAAACGGACGATCTGGAACTGCTGTGGCGCCCGCGCACCTGTCGACCACTTCGGTGAGATCGATCCCAAGGTATGCCTGATGCACGAGCTCGGGCACGTCCTCCAGTTCCTGTCGAATCCCGCCGAGTTCAGGGCTTTCTATCGGAACGAGGATGGGAGCAAGAGAACGGACAGTGAGATCTCGATGGGCAAGCAGGTGCTGGAGCAAACGAATACGGAGGCGATCGAACAGCCGATCATCCTCGAATTGAGAGACGCCGGGTGCAAGCTCGGCATCCGGTGGGACTACTACGACTCGGCCAACTGACTGCTACGACCTGGCCGACTGAGGGCGTTCTGCGCCTTGTCCGTCCCCGCTTGACACGTGAATTGCAACTGACCTACGATGTGCGCCCCGTTGCGCCCCCTCCGGTCGGGACCTCGCAGGACTGCCGGCCGATCGGTCGCGCCGGGGTTCGCACCCTCCAATCCCATGAGGAACCACCAATGGCCGAAAGCGTCCACCGCAAGCTCGAGCGGGTTCGGGCCCCCCGGGTGAACATCACCTACGACGTAGAAGTCGGGGGCGCCATCGAGATCAAGGAGCTCCCCTTCGTCATGGGCGTCCTGGGTGATTTCACCGGGCACTCCGAGGAGGGTCTGGCCCGCCTCAAGGAGCGCTCTTTCGTGGAGGTGAACCCGGACAACTTCGACGATGTCCTCGCTCGCATGGAGCCGCGTCTGGAGCTGAGCGTGGAGAACATGCTCAGCGAAGATCCGGAGGCGGGCAAGATCGGCGTCGAGCTGAACTTCAAGAGCATGGACGATTTCACGCCCGAGCGCGTTGTGCAGCAGGTCCCCGCTCTGAAGAAGCTCCTCGAGCTTCGGCAGGAGCTCGGTGACCTGCGGGGCAGCATTCAGGGCAATGAGGCGTTGGAGGAGATCCTCCAGGAGAGCCTCGGGGATGAGGAGCGGCTCTCCAAACTGAAGTCCGAGCTCGAGGCGGAGCAGGGCGAAGCCGAGGAGGAAACCGATGGCGAAGGCTGAGGCACAACAAGACGCGGCGCAGGCCCAAGAGCAGGAGGTCGCTGACCTCGGGCTTCTGGACCAGATCGTCGAGCAGGGCCGCTTCGGAAGGGACGAGAAGGCTCAGACGCGTGGCCGCGATATGGTCAAGCGGTTCGTTTCGGAGGTGGTCGAGGGCTCGATCACCTACTCGTCCAACACCGAGGCGATGCTGAACGCCAGGATCGCTCAAATCGATCACCTGGTCTCGATCCAGCTGAACGAGGTCCTGCACCATCCAGATTTTCAGAAGCTCGAGGGGACCTGGCGGGGGCTCAAGTACCTCCTCGACCAGAGTGAGACGGGTGAGAACATGAAGATCAAGGTTCTCAACGTCACGAAGAAGGAGCTTCTGAAGGACCTGCAGCGGGCGCCCGAGTTCGATCAGAGCGCTCTCTTCAAGAAGGTGTACGAAGAGGAGTACGGAGTCTTCGGCGGAGCGCCCTTCGGAGCACTCGTGGGCGACTTCGAATTCGGTAAGAGCGGTCAGGACATCGAGCTCCTGGAGAAGGTCTCTCAGGTCGCCGCGGCCGCACACGCTCCGTTCATCACGGCCGCGTCGCATGAGATGTTCAACCTCGACAGCTACACACAGCTGTCCCAGCCTCGGGACCTCGGCAAGGTCTTCGACACGACCGAGTACGCCAAGTGGAAGGCCTTCCGAGACTCCGAGGACTCCAGGTACGTGGCGTTGGCGCTCCCGCGCATGCTTCTGAGGGATCCATATGGGAGCGACTCTGTCCCGATCGAGTCCTTCAACTACGAAGAGGACGTCGACGGGACCGACCACGGCGAGTACCTCTGGGGCAACGCGGCGTGGGCATTGGGCGCCCGGATCTCGCAGGCATTCGCGAAACACGGTTGGTGCGCGACGATCCGAGGCGTGGAGAGCGGAGGCCTCGTCGAAGGGCTTCCAGTCCACAATTTCACCACCGACGGTGGTGACATCGCCATGAAGTGCCCGACCGAGACGCAGATCACCGATCGACGCGAGAAGGAGCTTGCGGACCAGGGCTTCGTGCCGCTCGTTCACTGCAAGGGTACGCCCAACGCGGCGTTCTTCAGCGTCCAATCCGCTCAAAGGCCCAAGGTCTACGACTCGGATTCGGCGACCGCGAACTCCCGTATCTCTGCTCAACTCCCGTACATCTTCGCCGTATCGAGGTTCGCCCATTACCTGAAGTCGATGATGCGCGACAAGATCGGCGGGTACGCGACCCGAGAGGAGACGCAGGTGTTCTTGAACCGCTGGATCAAGAACTACGTCGTCTCGAGCGAGAACGCATCGTTCGAGGTCAAGGCGAAGAAGCCACTCAGCGAGGCCCGCATCGATGTGGTCGAGGTACCTGGTAAGCCCGGAGCGTTCAGGGCGGTTGCCTTCCTGAAGCCGCACTTCCAGCTCGATGAGCTGAGCGTATCCATGAGACTCGTGGCGGACCTGCCCGAGCCGGCGTCCTGAGTCGACGCCACCGGAGAGAACTAATACACGGACCGCGCACCGGCGCGATGCGAGCACCTATGCGAGCGTACCCGATCATCCCCTAATCGAAGGAACGGACCTGACCCATGGCACAACTCTACCTGAAGTTCGAAGGCGCCGGTGCCGGCAAGGACATCGACGGCACCGTAGAGCGCAAGAACTACAAACAACACATCGCGATCGACTCCTTCGGTTTCGGGGCGATCCATGAGGGCGGACGGCCCACCGCCGCCTACAAAGGGAAGAGCGTGCCGGGCAACGCGTCGCCGAGCGAGATCAGCATCAGCAAGGTCGCAGCTCAGGAGAGCCCCGGGCTGCTGACGTGCTGCTTGAAGGGGACGGTCATCGACAAGGCGACCCTCACGATGGATGGGTCGTCCGACGACAAGGTCGCCGAACCGATCTACAAGTTCGAGATGGAGCTCGTCACCATTAAGAGTGTGTCCTGGGGAGGCGGCTCGGGGGGCGGCGAGGCGAGCATAGGCGAGCAGGTGTCGCTGAGCTACGACAAGCTCACCGTCACACACGTGCCCTCGAACAAGATCATGAACTACTCGGCCTCCACGTCCGCGTCAGCCTGACGACGGTGGATTCCGCGACGCTCTACAGGGCCGGGAAGCTCGATGAGGCGATCGAGGCGGCCAATGAGGCGCTGCGCTCCGATCCGACGAGTGTCTCCAAGCGCACGCTCCTCTTCGAGCTTCTCTTGTTCGCGGGGGCGTTCGAGCGAGCGGAGAAGCAGCTGGATGTGATCGCTCGCACCGGCCCCGACGCGGAGATGGGAGCTTGGCTGTATCGGAGTGCGCTGCACTCCGAGAGGCTCCGACACGAGATGTTCGAAACCGACAGCCTCCCCGCGGGCGGGGTAGATCCGCTCCCCCCCGCGGGTAGGTTGAACGGCCGGCCCTTCGAGACTGTGGCGGATGCCGATCCACGCATCGGCGCCAGGCTGGAGATCTTCGCTGCCGGCCAATACACATGGCTACCGCTTGCTCAGGTGGAATCGGTCACGGCTGAGGCTCCCACCCGCCTCCGAGACTTGATGTGGATCCCCGCCAAGGTGAAGGTCGCACCCGACTACACGGGAATGGACCTCGGGGAGGTCTTGATTCCCGCGCACGCGCCGGGCTCGGCCAAGCATGAAGACGATCTCGTTCGCCTGGGTCGAGTCACCGACTGGGTCGACCTTGGGGAGAAGGGGTTCGCACCCATCGGCCAGAAGCTGCTCCTGGTGGACGGGGAGGAGTTCCCTCTACTCGAGCTCAGGGAGCTGCAGATCGGGGCTCAAGCCGCCTCTGACAGCTGAACTCCGATGCAACTCCGGGATGACCTGCTAGACCCGATCCCGGGTGACCATCCGGGTGGCGAGGACCTCCGGTACGAGCCGATCTACGACCAGATCAAGTTGGCTCGCACGGAGGAAGACGATATCCCGCTGGGCGACTGGCAGCGCGAGCGCAAGACCGCCGACTTCCGACAGGTCATCGAGCTGACCCAGACGGCTCTGGCGACGCAGACGAAGGATCTCCAGCTCGCGGCCTGGCTCGCCGAAGCGTTGCTCCGGGAGGAGGGCTTCTCCGGCTTCCATGAGGGCTTGGAGCTCGTCCGCGAGTTGCTGACCCGCTTCTGGGACCACCTCTATCCGGAGGTGGAAGACGACGATGTCGAGTTCCGCGCGACACCGCTGGAGTGGCTCGCGGGATACCTCGAGCTTCCCGTCAAGTTGGCCCCTCTGACGCAAGGTGGCCACAGCCTTCTCGCCTACCTCGAGGCCCAAGCGGTCGGCTACGAGTCCGAGGACGACAGTCATGAGCAGAAGACGGCGCGTGCCGAGGCGATCGAAGAGGGCAAGGTCACGCCGGAACAGTTCGACGCGGCCTTCGATGCCACGCCAAAGGCCTGGTACAAGGAAACCGTGGCGGCGATCGAGGCGTGCCTTGCAACGATCGAAGCGCTCGACGCCGCGGGCGATGAGCTCTTTGGCGACTTCGCGCCGAGCTACTCGAAGCTGAAGGACGACATTGCCGAGGTCCAACGGGTCGCGCAGAAGCTGCTCGACCGCAAGCTTGAGACGGACCCAGACCCGCCGGAGCCGGAGCCCGCCGTCGATGTCATGGAGACCGATGCGGGCGACTCCGGGCCCGGTACCGGGTCAACGGGCGGCATTTCGGCCGTGCCCACGAGCCGGGCCGATGCCGCGGCCCGCATCGGCCACGTGGCGAAGTTCCTCCGGTCGCAGAACCCGCGCGACCCGGCGCCCTACGCGCTCTTGCGCGGATATCGGTGGGCCGAGGTCAGGGCCGGCGGTGTTCCGCCCGACCCGCGACTGCTCGAGGCCCCGCCCACGCAGGTCAGAACGCGGCTGAAGGGCCTGCTGCTCGACGAGAATTGGCCCGCCTTGCTCGAGGCTGGTGAGGACGTCATGGCGACCGCGTTCGGACGGGGCTGGCTGGACCTACAACGCTACGTGATGACCGCCCTCACGCGGCTCGGCGACCAATACGACGTGGTTCGGCACGTCATTCACGGGGCCTTGTCGGAGCTCCTGCGAGAGGTCCCGTCTCTGGCCGACGCCACGCTCATGGACGACTCACCCACGGCGAACCGGGAGACCCAGGGCTGGCTTCTGAGCGAAGGCATCCTGGACGGAGAGGCAGCGGGAGTCGATCGCCCGCGTCCGCGCTCTTCCGGCCCGTCGATCTCGGGCGTCTCGCAACTCGTCCAGCAAGCGCGAAATCACGTCCGAGAAGGCAAGACGGACCAGGCCGTGGCGTTGCTGCTGCAGGCGTCGGAGCGGGCCAGCCATGCTCGGGAGGCCTTCCTGAGCCGGTCCGAGGCCGCGGCCATCATGGTCGACCAAGATCTCGCCGCGGTGGCTCGGCCGATCCTGGACGACATGCTGGAGCTCGTGGAACGCCACTCACTCGACACATGGGAAGCCGGCGACCTGGTTGCGCGTCCGCTCGGCCTGCTCTACCGCGTGCAAAAGGCCACTGGCGAAGACGCCGACGACCTGTATGAGCGTATCTGCCGTCTCGACCCGGTGCAGGCTCTCCGCCTGCGATCGGGGGATCGGTCGGGCACGACCGAAGCCGGACACGGGGTCCAGGACGCGGTCGGTTCAGGCACGGACGGCGAGGCTGACGCCTGATGCCCCGAGGGGACGGCTTGGAACGGACGGCCAAGCCGTCCATCATCGACCGCCTCGTCGATCTCGCTCCGGCAGAAGCGGCTGACCGCCCGATGACGCGAGACGAGTCCGTGCGCGCGTATCGCTCCTCGATCCTACGCGATCTGGAGTGGCTCCTGAACACGAGGCGCACGGTCGTCCCCGTGCCCGAGTCCCTCACCAATGTTCGCGCGTCAACGTTCAACTACGGCCTGCCGGATGTGTCGTCGCTGAGTGCCGACAGCATGGAAACTCGCGCGGATCTGGTCCGTCAGATCGAGCGGACCATCCGGGACTTCGAGCCCCGACTGCTCGACGTTCGGGTGACCATGTCCGACGACGACAGGGTCGATCGTCAGATCCGGTTCGTGATCGAGGGCCTTCTCGACATGGAGCCGAATCCGGAGCGTGTCGTGTTCGACACCGTCCTCGAGATGTCCAGCGGGGACTTCTCGGTGAGGGCATCGTCGTGAGTGACGACCTGCTCCACTACTACGAGCGGGAGCTGAGTTTCGTCCGGAAGACGGGAGCGGAGTTCGCGCGTCGGTATCCCAAGATCGCCGCCCGCCTGCAGCTCGAGCCCGCGAAGTCCGAGGATCCCCATGTGGAGCGCCTCTTCGAGGGCTTTGCGCTGTTGGCCGCCCGGATACAACACAGGATCGATGACGACGCGCCGCAAATCTCCGAAGCACTACTCGGCATCCTGTATCCGCAGCACGTTCGGCCGATCCCGTCGATGTCTCTGGTCGAGCTGTCGCTCGATCCGCAGCAGGGCCAGCTCACGTCGGGATTCAGGGTGCCCAGGGGCGCGCAACTCACGTCTCGCCCCGTCGCGGGGGCCGTGTGTCGCTTCCGCACCTGCTATGAGACGACGGTGTGGCCGCTGAAGGTGACCGAGGCCCAGTGGGTCGCCACCCACGAGCTACGCCCTGCCGTGCCGGGTGGGGACGCTTCTTCTGCGCTGAGGATCCAGCTGGAACCCCTGTCCGGCCTCGCCATTACCGATCTGGAGCTGGATCGACTGCGCTTCCACATCCGCGCCGAACCCGCCCTCGCCGCGACGCTGTACGAGCTTCTGGACAACAACTGCCTCCGCATCGTTCTCCGGGATCCGACGCAACCCACGCTGGAGCCCCTCACGTTGCCGAAGTCCGCGTTGCGGCCCGTCGGCTTCACAGAGGACGAGCTGATGCTTCCCTCCAGTCGCGCCGCGTTCCTTGCGTACGGCCTCGTCCAGGAGTACTTCGCCTTCCCCCAAAAGTACCTGTTCTTCGACTTGGGACAGCTCGAGGGTGTTCAGGAGCACGGGTTCTCGGATCGCCTGGAATTGGTGTTTCTTTTCTCCCCATTCGAGAGGGATGACCGGCGCGCCGCCCTGAGTCACGGTATATCCGCAGACTCCATCCGGTTGGGCTGCACACCGATCGTCAACCTGTTCGAACGGACCTCGGAGCCCATCCTCATGACGCACCGGCGGCCGGAATACCTGCTGGTGCCCGATGCTGGTGCCCGATGCCCGCCATAGGGATACGACAGGGGTCTACTCCGTCGAGGCTGTCACAGGGACGAGTCCGGGGCTGGCCGAACCGATCGAGTATCTACCGTTCCACTCGTTTCGTCACGGCGCCGGATCCGACCCTGAACTGATTTGGCATCAGCGCCGGCGACCTCGCAGCTGGCGGGTCGACGAAGGGACCGACGTGCTCCTCTCGTTCATGGATCGTTCGTCGCGCGCTGCGTTTCCAGACGAGGACGTCGTGTCGGCCCGGATCACCTGTCACAATGGTGACCTTCCGAGTCGTCTCCCGTTCGGCGAGGCGGGCACGGACTTCGAGCTGACCGACGGTGGCCCGTTGGCGAGAATCTCCGTGCTTACGCAGCCGACCGCCGTCATCGAACCCGCCCTGGGAAGACCACAGCTTTGGCGTCTGATCTCTCAGCTCAGCCTGAACTACGGCTCTTTGGTCGAAGGTGGCGCGGACGGGTTGCGGGAGATCTTGCGCCTACACAACGCCGCGGGCTCCGCGGGGGTGGAGTCCCAGATCGGTGGTATCGAGACCGTGAGGGGTTCGGCCTGCCATTCTCCGATCCGAACCGAGCAGGGCCTTGCGTTCGCGCGAGGGAAGCGCGTCGAGATCGAGTTCGACGAAGAGCGGTTCACCGGGAGCGGAGTGTATCTCTTCGCGAGCGTGCTCGACCGGTTCATGGGGCTGTACGCGTCGATGAACAGCTTCACGATCCTGGCGGCGGGGTCCAAGCAGAGAAAGGCGATCATCCGTGAATGGCCCCCTCGCTCCGGACACAAGGCGCTGCTATGAAGTGGGAGGCGGTCCGCGCCGACATCGAGGCGAATCCCGGGAGCTTCAGCTTCTTTCAAGCGGTGAGGATCCTGGAGGCGATATCGCAGGATCATTCGTCGGTGGGCGGTGAGGAGGGACCCGAAAGAGAAGCGGTGCGGTTCTCGGCCCACCCTTCGATCGCTTTTCCACCGACGGAGATCGAGGAGCTCGAATCGGTCGGAGGCGGGGCCTCCAAGATGACCGTCAACTTCATGGGTCTGATCGGACCGCAGGGTGTCCTGCCGCTCGACTACACGACGCTGACCGATGAACGGGTGCGGGTTCGCGACACCGCCCTGCGCGACTTTCTGGACATCTTCCAACACCGGATCATCTCGCTGTTCTATCGGGCCTGGCTCAAGCAGCGTTTCCTGGAGCAGCGCGAGAGAGGTGAGGAGGACGATCTAACCACGCACCTCCTCGATTTGGCCGGCTTGGGTTTGCCTTCGCAGCGGGGGCTCCCGGACCTCGCCGTGGAAGCTCTGGCCGGGTACGTCGGGCTCCTCGGTGCGCAGCCCCGCAGTGCGATTGCGCTCGAGCAGATCCTGTCCGACTACTTTCGCGTGCCGGCTTCCGTGGAGCAGTTCGTGGGTGAATGGTATGGCTTGCGTGCCCGCGATCAGTTCGAGATCGGAGACGAGACTCGCGTGTCGAGCCAGCTGGGGATGGGCGCCTTGGCCGGAGACGAAATCTGGGACCCCCAGTCCAGGGTCCGGGTGAAGCTCGGTCCTCTGGATCGGGCCCAATACGATGCGCTCCTCCCCGGGGGTCCGGAATACGCCTCCCTCCAGACGCTCTTGAGATTCTTCAGCCACGGCGAGCACGAGTTCGAAGTCCAGCTCGTGCTTGACGAAGCCGAGGTCCCAGCGCTACACCTCGGGTCCGACGACAGCGAGCGACTCGGTTGGACCACCTGGCTACGGACGAAGCGGCCCACCCGACCCGCAGATCAGACAATCTTCCGCATCGACGAGAGGGATCTCCCATGAACGTGAATCTGCGCTCGCTTATCGGAAAGCTGAACCATGAGACTCGGGGCGTGGTGGAAGCGGCAGCCGGACTCTGCCTCGGACGCACGCACTACAATGTCGAGATCGAGCACTACCTCATGAAGCTGCTCGACGTGACGGACAGCGACTGTCGGTACATTCTCATGCACTACGGCGTCGATCGATCGCGGCTTGCGGCGGATCTCGCGGCGGGCCTCGACCGCCTCAAGTCCGGGAACGCCCGGAACCCCGCCTTGAGCCCGTCTCTCGTCAAGATGCTTACGGACGCGTGGACGCTGGGCTCGGTGGAATTCGGGGCGGGTGGAGTCCGGACGGGTCATACGCTCCTCGCATTGGTCGCCGATCCGGAGCTCGCGCGCATGACGGGCGAGATCAGCGACGAGTTGAAGAAGATCCAGGCGGAGGACCTCAGGAAGGAATTCGAGGCGATGGTCGGTGGATCCTCGGAAGAGGCCGGCGCCTCCGCGGCGCCGGCGGGTGGCGAGGCCTCCGGGGTGCCGGCGGGCGGGGGAAAGACGCCCAACCTCGACCAGTACACGGTGAACCTGACGGAGCGCGCCAAGAACGGTGAAATCGACCCCGTTCTCGGGCGAGACTTCGAGATTCGACAGATCGTGGACGTGCTCACGAGGCGCCGCCAGAACAACCCGATCCTCGTCGGGGAGGCGGGCGTGGGCAAGACGGCCGTCGTGGAGGGCTTCGCCACCAGGATCGCTGAAGGTGACGTCCCGCCGGTCCTGAGAAACGTCACTCTGCGGACGTTGGACCTGGCGTTGCTGCAGGCCGGCGCGGGAATGAAGGGCGAGTTCGAGAACCGACTCAAGGGGCTCATCGACGAGGTGAAGTCTTCTCCCACGCCGATCATCCTCTTCATCGACGAGGCGCACACGATGATCGGGGCCGGTGGGCAGGCGGGTCAGGGCGACGCAGCCAACCTCCTCAAGCCGGCGCTGGCCCGCGGCGAGCTGCGCACGATCGCAGCCACCACGTGGTCGGAGTACAAGAAGTACTTCGAGAAGGACCCCGCCCTCGCCCGGCGTTTCCAGCTGGTCAAGGTCGAAGAGCCGGTCGAGGATTCGTGCTTGGTCATGATGCGCGGCATCGTCCCGTCGCTCGAAGCGCACCACAACGTTCGCATTCTGGACGATGCCGTCGACGCCGCCGTGCGGCTGTCTCATCGGTACCTCTCCGAGCGTCAACTCCCCGACAAGGCCGTGAGCGTGCTGGACACGGCGTGCGCGCGGCTATCGCTGGGTCAGAACGCTACGCCGCCTCAAATCGAGTTCGACCAACGACGATTGGCGGACTTGGCGGTTCAGGAGCGAATTCTCAAGCGGGAGGGGGCCGTCGGCGCCGACCATTCGGTCCGTCTGGAGCAGATCGCCGAGGCGAGAGAGTCGACGGAGGCTCGGTTGGCCGAGCTCGAAGAGCGCTGGAGCCTCGAGCGCGAGTTGGTCCAGGAAGTGCGCGAGATCCGTCACCATCTGGAGGAGCTGGCGATTCAGCGCGAGGGTCCGGCCTCGACGAACGGGCAGCCTCCGGGCCAGGCCTCGGCACCCGAGGCTAGCGAAGAGGGTGGCAGCGACGAGCCCATGCACGCCGAGGGCCAAGCGGACCTTTCGGCGGAGGACCCCGCCACACTCAAGGAGCGGTTGGCCGCGCTCATGGGTCGTCTCGAATCGATCCAAGGCCAGGAGCCGCTGGTGCCCGTGACGGTCGATGCGGGGCTCGTCGGTGAGGTGATCTCGGGTTGGACGGGGATTCCCGTCGGGAAGATGCTCCGAGACGATCTCAAGGTGGCGCTCGAGCTCGAGAAGCTTCTCGGGGAGCGAGTGATTGGCCAAGACCACGGCCTGGAGATGATCAGTCGGAGGATTCGCACGTCCAAGGCCGGGATCGAAGATCCGGACAAGCCGATCGGCGTCTTCATGCTCGTGGGCCCTTCGGGCGTGGGGAAGACGGAGACGGCCTTGGCTCTCTCGGACCTCCTGTACGGGGGTGAGCGCAATCTCATCACGATCAACATGTCCGAGTACCAGGAGGCGCATACGGTCTCTAGCCTCAAGGGGTCGCCTCCTGGCTACGTGGGCTACGGGGAAGGAGGCGTCCTCACGGAAGCAGTTCGCAGAAAGCCCTACTCCGTCGTGCTCTTGGACGAGATCGAGAAGGCCCACCCGGACGTATTGGAGCTCTTCTTCCAGGTCTTCGACAAGGGCGTCATGGAAGACGGCGAGGGCCGTCAGATCAATTTCCGGAACTGTATCATCGTCCTGACGACGAACGCCGGAACCGAGACGATCATGACCCTCACCGCCGATCCCGAAACGATGCCGGACGAGAGCGGCCTCGCGAAGGCGCTGAAGCCCGAGCTCGATCGGCAGTTCAAGCCGGCGTTCATGGGTCGGACCGTCGTGATCCCGTATTTCCCCGTTCGGGACGAGGTCCTCAAGACCATCATCGGTCTCAAGCTCGGCAAGGTCCAGCGCCGCCTCATGGCGACGCACGGGATCTCGCTCAGCCTGGACGACGGGGCGGTCGATGCCATCGCCGACCGGTGCACCGAGGTCGAGAGCGGGGCCCGCAACATCGACAACATCCTGACCAATACGATGCTGCCCACCATCTCCACGATCCTACTGGAGAGCTTCGCGCAGGAGCAGGAGCTGTCGGAGGTGAACGTGACGGTCCAAGGCGACGGGAGCTTCGAGTACCTGACGACGTCGCGCGAGGTGGCCGGGGTGTCGGCATGACCGTCGTGGGGGTGTGGGCGGTGGGCTTCCGAGGGCCGACGACCGTGGCAGGTCACGCCTGATGGCCGGCGCGACGCAGGTTGGTCGGTTCATGGAGTTGACGACCCCCTTGGGCAAGGACGTCCTTCTCCTGGAGGAATTCAGCGGTACGGAAGGGATCTCGAAGCCCTTCTCGTTCCACGTGGACGTTCTCACCGAGAGAGAGAAGCCGGTCACGGGGGCCGAGCTGTTGTTCAAGAAGGTGACCCTGCGGGTCCGTCCCAACACGGAGACCAAGAACGAGCGGATCATTCACGGCATGGTCCGGAGCCTGACGGACCTGGGCAGGTACGCGAGCTTCCGGCGCTACAGACTCCAGGTCGTTCCCGAGCTGTGGTTCCTTTCCCTCGGCCGCAACTGCCGCGTCTTCCAGAATCTGTCGGTGAAGGAGATCGTCCAAAAGCTGTTCATGGATCGGAAGTTCTCTGACTTCCGTTGGCATTTGTCCGAGACGTACGAAAAGCGCGAGTACACGGTGCAATACCGTGAGTCCGATCTGGACTTCGTCTCGCGGCTGCTCGAGCACCACGGGATCTTCTACTTCTTCGAGCACACCGCCCAGAAGTGTACGATGGTCATCGGTGACCACGTGGGGGCACTGAAGAACAGTCCCATCCGGTCGGACATCAGGTTCATGCCGAATCGGGGCCGCAGTGGTCTCGCAGAAGGCGTAGTCGAGGCCTTGTCCCTGGAAGCGAGGGCCTACACCGGGAGCTCCGTGCTGGACGACTACTGGTACGAGAGCCCGACCACCAAGCTCTCGGCCAGGGCCGCTCCGAAGCCCAAGGGCACCGGCCAGGGAGAATTCTACGATTACCCGGGAGGGTACACGAAGAGCGCGGAGGGTCGCCTGCTGGCCAAGGTCCGAGTCGAGGCCGAAGAAGTGGGCGAGTCCGTGCTTGAAGGTGAGGGGAACGCCGTCGCCCTGCTGCCCGGCTACGGGTTCAATCTCAAGGAGTCGGATCTCGACCGACAATACCTCGTGCTCGAAGTCAGTCACGAGACGGGGCGGTTGGATTATCGATCGTCTCCAGAGGAAGTTGAGGCCGGCGACCAGAACGATCCGCACTACCTCAACACCTTCACGGCAATCCCGTACAGCACGCCGTACCGTCCCCAGCGCCGTACGCCCGTTCCGACCGTGGGAGGGGTCCAGACCGCGGTGGTTGTGGGGCCGAAGGGTGACGAGACCTACACGGACAAGTATGGTCGGGTGAAGGTCCGCTTCCACTGGGATCGAGAGGCCAGGGACGAGAAGAGTTCGTGCTGGATTCGTGTGGCGTCGACCTGGGCTGGAAACAAGTGGGGAGCCTTCCAGCTACCGAGAGTCGGTCAGGAGGTCGTGGTCGACTTCCTCGAAGGGGATCCGGACAGGCCGCTCGTCACCGGATCGGTCTACAACGCCCAGCAGATGCCGCCTTTCGACGCCAATCCGACCCAGAGCGGGTGGAAGTCGCACAGCACGAAAGGGGGGGGCGCAGATTCGAACGAGCTCCGCTTCGAGGACAAGAAGGGCTCGGAGGAGATCTATCTGCGCGCGGAGAAGGACCACAAGGTCGTCGTCGTGAACGACGAGGCCTTCGACATCGGGAACGATCGCAAAGCCACGATCAAAAACGACGACACCGTCACGGTCGACAACAAACAGACCGTCACGGTGAAGAAAGACCAGAAGATCGTGGTCGAGATGGGCAACCGCAGCGTCGAGACCAAGAAAGGCAACGTCACGACGAAGGCACCGTTGGGGAAGATCTCGTTCGAGGCGATGCAGTCGATCGAGTTCAAGGTGGGCGCCAACAAGCTGACGATCGATCAGACAGGGGTCACGATCAGTGGGACGATGGTGAAGATCGATGCCAAGGCCATGGTGAAGGCGGAGGCGAAGGGCCCGGTCATGATCAAGGGCGCGTTGGTCCAGGTCCAAGGGCAGGGCCCCGTCATGGTCAAGGGCATGCCCACGATGATCGGATAGCCATGGCCAGCTTCGAGACGCAAGTCCTGCGCAGCGGGAAGACGATCGAGGAGGTCTGCAAGGCTTCCGGCATGGACACGCTGCCCGAGGGTGATCTTGTCACACCCTCGGATCTGATCGACGCCCTCCGGAAAGGCGAACAGGTGGTTGCGGCGCTCGGTATCCTCGCCCACGCCCTACCCACACGTGAGGCCGTCTGGTGGGCCTGGTCCTGTGTCCGAGATACCGCCGGCGACGAGCCGCCGCCGAAGATCCAGGCTTCACTCGACGCCACCGGTCAGTGGATCAAGGAGCCGAGCGACGAGAATCGGCGCGCGGCGTACGACGCTGCTCAGGAGGCGGACTTGGGCACCGCTGCCGGCTGTGTAGGGGCCGCCGCGTTCTTCACGGGGGACACGCTCGGGCCCGCGGATCAGCCTCCGGTCCCCCCTGAGGAGTACATGGCCGCCAAGGCACTTGCGGGCAGTCTCCTGTTCGCAGCCGCCGATGAGCCCGACGAGATGCTCGAGCGCCTCGACGACTTCGTCGGTCGTGGCCTCGAGGTCGCCGACCGAGTAAGCCTATGGCACTCACCCGAAGGGTAGACGACGATGCTTCCAGCCGCCCGCCTCACCGACATGCACGTGTGTCCGATGGTCACACCGGGCCTGCCACCGATCCCACACGTCGGCGGGCCCATTACGGGTCCGGGGGCGCCGCTCGTGCTCATCGGAGGGATGCCCGCCGCGAAGCTCTCGGACATGGCCGTGTGTGTCGGGCCACCCGATGTCATCGTGATGGGGGCGGTCATGACGTTGGTGGGCGGGATGCCGGCCGCGAGGATGACATCTACGACAGCGCACGGAGGGACGGTGGTTGGCGGTTGCCCCATGGTGCTGATCGGCGGTTGAGCCGCGAGCACGATAAGGACCTGACTTGCTGGGGGGCGGCGGCGGGGCGACTTTGACGCCCGCCGGTGTGAGAAGAGCAGGGGGGGCGCCGCGCTTCGGTTCGAGTCTTGGAGAGGAAAGAAGTCATGATGACCGCCATCGTTCCCACGGTCTCCGTTGTCGCGGCATGGTTGGTCGCGTTGCTTCCGCACACTGGCCCCGGTGCTCCCTTGATCGTGGACGAAGGGGTCCGCCAAGAAGACCCGCGCCCAGGGGTCGCGGTCTTCGAATTCGACGCGGCGGGTTCGGTCGGCCCTGACGCCATGGAGATGCAGAATCTCGGCGTAGGAGTGCAGGCCATGCTCCTCAACGAGCTCCGGCAGAACGGCGCGCTCCGTATCGTGGAGCGTCGCGACCTGAGCCGCCTCCTCGATGAGATTGCGTTGGGTGACGAAGGTGCCGTGGACCCCTCCACGGCGGCTGAGGCGGGTAAGCTCGTCGGCGCACGGTACATGGTCTTCGGGTCGATTACTGACCTCTTCGGCGAAGTGGTACTCACGGTCCGGATCGTGAACACCGAGACGGGTGAGCTCGTCCGGAGCACCACCGCACGCGACCAGCGGGAGCAGTTCTACGACGTCTTGGTGAGCGCGGCAGCCCAGATCACGGACGAGTTGGAGCTACCGCCGCTCCCCTCGGGGGCCCAGGAGGCGCGTATGGAGCGAAACGTGCCCCCGGATGCGGTGATTCTGCTGGCCAACGCCGAAGCCGCGGTGGACGAGGGGAGGGAGGACCGCGCGATCGAGCTCTATCATCGACTCACACGCGAGTTCCCTGACTACACCGAGGCGCAGACCGCTCTCGATCAACTGCTCGAGGGTGCACATCAGGCTTGACGGGAGATCGGCGGGCCTACTCCTGGCCCGCGAACGCGATGGGTACCGCCAGTAGGATCGATGAACCTGACTCGGCCCCGTAGATCAGTCCGATCACTCGGCCGTCGCGATCCACCACGGGGCTGCCACTCGCCCCCTGGGCGCCGTAGCCCTGGATTCGTAGCTCGTTCGGGCGTCTTTCGAGCAGAACCCCGGCCGAGACGACGGCCCTCCGGCGCGACCCGGCGGTCTCGGCGCCAGGTCTCCCACCGAGCGGGAATCCGACGAGCGCGACGGCGGAGCCGACGGCCATCGTATCCGCTCGGTCGTTGAAGCGATCCATGTGGGGCACATCACCGACGATACCCTCCGCACGAGCCCAGGCCAGGTCCGCGGTGCGGTGCACCTGGATCAGGGTAGCCTGCCAGACCTGGCTCGAGCCCGCGAATTGCACGGCAAGCCGCCCCGCCGAGCCCCCTCCTTCGGGCGAGACGACGTGACGGTTCGTCAGAAGCGTCCCATCCGGATCGATCGACATGGCCGTGCCCGTGAGTACGGTTCCGTCCGCTAGCTCGCTCCAGATCATCGCCACCGCGGGCTCCACCTGGCGACGAATCCCCTCGAAGTCCAGCGCTGCGGCAAGTTGTTGGCGCTCCAGAAGGGTGGCCGCTTCCTGCAATCTGCGCTGCAGTTCCTCGATTTGCGCACGGTCGTTCGTGGAGGTGGCGGCCGTGAGCTGCTCCCGCAGATGCTCTACCTCCTCGCGTGCGAGGCCGAGGCTGTCCGAGAGCTCCGCGAGCGCGGATTCTCGCTCCGTGTCTCGGGACGCCCGCGTAGCGAGGAGGCTGTCGACGCGGTTCATGAGCTGGTCGCGCTCGCGATCCCACGCGCGTTGATTCGTGCTTCCGAGCCAGAAGATGCCGACGATCGCGAGCGCGACGCCCCCCCAAAGGGCTGCCGTCACCCACCCGGCACCGACCCGCCCCACGCCGAGGGAGGGCGACTCCGGTGGGTCTCCGACTGACGACGACGCGGCGACATCGGGCGCCCGAGCGAAGGAGATGCGGACCTCGGGGCCGCCCCGGCCGAACTCGACCACATCGCCGTCCCGGAGGCGACTCACACCTACCGTCGGGATCCCGTTGATGTACGTACCGTTCGTGCTCGACAAGTCCTCGACGGTCCAGCCATCCGGCCCGCGAGCCAGGAGCGCGTGATGGCTCGACACCGAGAGATCCGAGTCCGGATCGAATCGGAGCGTGCAGTCGTCGGCCCTCCCGACCACGACCCGATCCTGTTCGAAGCCGAAGGCCGCTCCCTGCAGGGCCCCGGACAGGACTTGGAGGTGGAACTCGGTGGAGAGACTGTTCACGCCCCGCGCTCCGGGACCGGTTGTCGGCCCACGTAGTCCTCTTCGCCCGGCTGACTCAGACCGTTCCCTCTGAAGCGGGCGAGGAGAACGGTCACATTGTCCGGCGCCCCCCGCGTCCTGGCCGCCTCGATGAGGGAGGCGCAGCCGGCCTGCAGGTCGTCACCCACGGCGGCTACGATCTCCTCTTCGCCGACGACCCTGAAGAGGCCGTCAGAACAGAGCACGAGGACGTCGTCGCGACGGAGACGCTGAAACGTCAGGTCGACGTCGATCGAGTCCTCGGGCCCGAGGGCCTGCAGGATCGTGTTCCGGTGCACGCTTTGCCGCGCTTGCTCCACGCTCATCCAGCCGCTCTCGACCGCATAGTTCTCGAACGACTGATCCCAGGTCAGCTGAGTGCAAAGTCCGCTTCGCACCAGGTAGGCTCGGGAATCGCCGATCTGGGCGAGGAAGAGATCATCCTCCAGCACTCCAGCCACGGTGGCGGTCGTCCCCATGCCGTGATACGCGGGGTGCATGGTCGACTGGCCGTGGATCAACGCGTTCGCATCTCGAACCGCCGCCTCGAGCGAGCTCACGAAGCGCTCCGGAGAGCGGGCCTGGTCCGTCGACCAGTGCGAGGAGACCGACGACACGACGTGAGAGGTCGCCATCTTGCTCGCGACGCGTCCACCCGCCGCCCCCCCCATCCCGTCGGCGACCATGAGGAGGGCGCCAAGGGGGCCGAGCTCGAACTCACGCACGAACGCGTAGGAGCCATCTCCCGCCCGAGGCTGCTCCACCCCGTCAGTCCCGACGGAAAGATCCGCGATCGCCAGGCTGTCCTGATTCTCGGACCGCTCGATTCCGGTGTCACTGGCCCCGCAACACTGGAGCAGAATGCCCCCTCGCTCGTGGGGGCTCATCGACGCGCCCCTCGCAAAGCGTCGCGGAGCCTGCGGTATCCGTCGTTGTCCGGAGCGCGGTCCACGGCCCGCTCGGCCCACTCCAACGCCGCGCCGGAGTTGCCGTGGGCGAGCTCCACCTGGGCAAGCGCAAAGGCGGCGGCCGCCGCGACCTGTGGCCGCCCGCCCTCCACCTCCCAAACCATCATGGCCGTGTCCCGGGCGGCGGTGAGCGCGACGCCTTCCGCGCCATCGCTGACCCGATCGTTGATTCTGTCGAGAACCCCGAACGTGTACGAGACCGTCCACGGAGGCACTCCGGGCTGTGCCTCACTCCCTTCCTCGGGATCGCGCTCCACGGCCGCCGCCCGCTTGACGTAGGTCACGGAGAGGGTGCTCTCGGGGCCCTCGGCGCTCGACACGGTGACCGTCGCTCGGTGCTCTCCCACCGGCAGGCCGCCCGGGTCGACGCCGATCGTCAGGGTGGCTGGCGGCCCCGTCCCCGAGAGGCGGGCGTCGAGCCACCCCGTTCGCTGCCCCGCACCGTAGCGAACGCGACTCTGTAGCGCCGTCACGTTCGCGCCTTCGATCGAGACGGATCGGGTGCTGGGACGAGCGCCTGCTTCGGTCGATTCGAGCGATAACGCGGTCGCGTCCAGCGCCAGCCTGGCCGGGGGACCCGGCTCACTGCGGTCGGAGTCGACGACAGGGGTCCCGGAGGTCACCGAGATCTGCGCGACAGCCGAACGGTCGAGTGCCGTGGCGGTGATCGACGCGGTGCCAGGGGCGATGCCTGTGACGAGCCCGGTGGAGCTCACGGACGCGACTGCGAGGTCGCTCGACCTCCAAGAGACCGGGCCCGAATCGGCGGGTCCGTCTGCGATGACCATCTGCACCGCTTCCCCACGCGTGATCGTCGCGTTCGCCGGGGTGAGAGCGAGCTCCATGCTGACCACCGGGCCCCCTTGGGTCATGGCCCAGATCACGCCGATGCTCGCGATGATCAGCACGACGGGAGCCAGCACGCGAGCTGGGACGCGCGGACGGGACTTCGTGACCTGGGTGGCGGGCGTCGATTGCGGGGCGACCGGCTCAGGCTGACGTCCCCGCTGAGCGGGCTGGACCGCCGCTCCAGCGGGGGGTGCGACGCGCGGGCCGAGGGACGCCTCCCCGGCGGCGGCTGGAGGGGACGTCACTCTCCCGGCGGAGCCCACCGAAGGCGGCTGGGCGGCTCCACTGTGCTCTGGGTCGAAGGGGTCGAGGGCCCGAGCAAGCGCTTCGGCATTCGGAAAGCGGTTTTCCGGGTCCCGCGCGAGAGCGCGATCCAGCACGTCCTGGAGGCCCTCGGGAAAGGACTCGTCGGGAGCGGCCGCCGCGAGGGTGCCGGGCTTCGCCGTGAGGCGCTGCAACATCACCTCGCGCGTCGTTCTGGCAGAGAAAGGGAGCACACCGGCCAGCATCCGGAAGAGGACCATGCCGAGGGAGTACACGTCGCTACGGCCATCCAGCCTGTCGGCGGTCATCTGCTCCGGGCTCATGTACTCGGGCGTACCGATCACGAGGCCCATCTGGGTCAGGTCCGAGGGCTCGCCCTCGGTCGAGCCTTTCGCGATGTCGAAGTCGACCACCTTGACCACCCGTCCCCCGTCTCGGTCCGTGGTCAGCATGATGTTGCCGGGCTTCAAGTCGCGGTGGACGACACCGATGTCGTGGGCCGCCTGCAGAGCACCCGCGACCTGCCGGACGATGTTGATGCAGTCCACCAACGGCAGCGCTTCTTCACGTGCGAGCAGCTCCTGGAGGCTCTCACCTCGGATGAGCTCCATCACCAGAAACAAGCGGCCGTCATCGGTTTCGCCGAAGTCGTAGATCGAGCAGAGGTTGGGGTGATTCACCTTGGACGCGGTCGTCACCCCCCGCGTGAACCGCGCGATGGCCTCGGGGTCCTTGGCCAGGGTGGAGCGCAGGACCTTGATCGCGGACCTTCTGCCGATACGCAGGTGCTCGCCCAGGTACACCGACCCCATGGCGCCCTCGCCGAGCATCTCCAAGATCCGGTAACGGCCGGCCAGCGTGCGACCGATCAGCTCCGGCCCGGGGTTCGTAGCCTCGGAGGGGGGACGGTTCATTACGGAGCGTCTTGGCACGGCTCGGTCGTCGATCGCCGTTCGACGAACCGTACGGGACCATCGAACGAGCTGGTCCGGATGATCTCGAACGGATAGGCGTCGACGCGTAGTCTTCCACACCCCTCCATGGTGCGGACCACGACCTCGAAGACGTCTTCCAGGTCTCCGGATTCCGTGCGGACGGAACGAATCCCGACGCTGTCGACACGGATCAGGTCCTCGGGCGTCATCCGCCCGGCGGCGACGATCACGACCATGTTGTCGGTGAAGTCTACAGACGGCCGGGGTACTGGATTCGATCGGTGAGACGTCGCTTGCTCCCATACCCGGCCCCACTCGTCCTCGTCACGGACCACCATGCGGGTCGAGTCCACGAAGCCGCCTGTGTTGTCGCTGTACAGGCGAGACGCCTGTGACACCGGTCCGAGCACGTCCTGCTGTTGCGCGGGTGCCGGAGGTGGTGAGGGGATGGGGTCCGGGCCTCCGCCACACGCGTACACCAGAGGCGCCGCAAGCAGCAGGGCGGACGCCCGCCAACGGGCGTAACGCATGGGCCGGGCCTGGACGGGGGCGGGGAGCGGGCGAAGCGGTAGGTCCACGGGTTCACCCTCCTTCATCGCACGATGGTCGAGGCGCATCGAAGTCCAGTGAGGAAGTCTCGGCTGAGGACGGGCACGTCGGTATTCAGACTCACAGTGCCCTCGAGCGGTGGCCAAGATCCAGGCAACGGCCACACGACGTCGAACGTCCGCCCACCTCGAGGCGCCCAAGTCGCCGTTCGGAACATCTCGAATAGCGCCCACTGCCCATCCTGCGGGGCGACGAGCTGGACACGCTCTCCGTCGAGCACGCCCGTGATGCTGGCCTCGCGTGCGCCTTCACCCGACCAGGTCACGGACGCCATGCGCGGGGCGGTCTGCGTGAACGTGTGGACCTGGTTGTCGACCTGGACCTGGACTTCCGTGAGTCGCTGGCTGGTGCTCAGCTGCAGGCCGAAGACGAGCTCGGGACCGCTCTCACCCTCCCAGAAGGCGGACGAGATCACCGCCGCATCGTTGAAGAACCTCACCAGCTCCGCAGTGGCGCTGGGGGTCGTGTTCGGGATCGCCTCGAATCGGCTGCCTCGACGCTCGAGCAGGTTCTGCAACGTCCGCTCGTAGTAGCCCCACAGGGTGCTCTCGCCGGGTTGGAACATGGCCACGAACTCCTCCAGCGAAGCGTCGGGTCCACCGGTGGCGAACGGGTACTTGTTGGCCAGCGCGCCGAAGTCCGTGCAGAAGGAGCTGCCCGCGGCGTTCGCCTGCCGGCTGGGTAGCCCACGGGCGAGGCTGCGCGCGCTCACGATCGGTTGCTGGAGGAGCTGCTCGACCGCGTCGGCTATGGTCCCCGCCTCGCCCTCGACGGGGAAGGCGAGCGCGACCTGACGTACGGCATCCTCCGCCTGGGCAGCGACCTGGGTCACCGCGCCGCTCGCAGCCCCGCCCGACCCTCCCGGCTCCGCCATCGGGGCCAGCGCCATGCCGATCGAAGCGAGCGCATCCACGTACGCCTGGTTGCCTTCACCCACGAGCGCCGCTTCGCCCGGGGGTACGACGAGGTGCACGGGCTCGAAGACCGCCGCAACCGCCGAATCCACGTTCGTGTTGGCCGCCACCAACGCCAGGACCTGAAGAATGGGTGACTCCCTGCCGCCGAGCGTCTGGAGTTGACGAGCGGTGGTCGCGACCGCGCCCGACCGTCGGAAGGACGACGCGGAGAGGAACGCGACCCACCGACGGACGTACTCGGCTTCGTAACGGGTCCGAAGCTCGGCCGCCAGGGCGCGTCGCTCTTCGGGTGGAGGCGGATCCCCTCCCACGACCCAGTCCTCGAATCCGAACAGCGCGTCCGGGTCATCGAGCCGCCTCTGAACGAAGTCCCAGCCGTCCGCCGTGAACGCGCTGGGCACGAGCACGTCGTTGCGAACGAGCTCGGCCGCATCCGGGTACATCGCCGCGAACGAGATCGCCTCACCCTGCTGCGAGGCCTCGTCGATGAGGACGGGGTAGTATCGGGTGTCGTCCGCGAACGAGCGGATGAAATCCCGGGAGGAGTCGACCAGCGGCTGATGCGGCTGGAAGTCGAACGGGTCTCCAAGGGTGAGTTCCCGCGCGTAGAATGCGAATTGGTCACGCACCAGCTCTTCACCGTTGGGCGAGAGGTCGACACGCCCCGGCCAGTGGTCGTACAGCTGGGGCGCGAGGAACTCCGGCGTGCTTCGAGCGCTCTGGCCGGCCATGATGAGATAGGCCTTGAGCGCGTCATAGCCCTCGCCTCGATCGCCGGACGGGCCGTCGGATCGACCGAGGCCGTCGAGGTGATCGACGAGTGCCGTGCGCGCATCGGCGAGCAAATACCGTTGGAAGCGGTCGAAGTACACGGACAGGCCGACTTCGCGCACGCGAGAGCCTCGGTAGAGCCCCCACCGATAACTCATCGGTGCACCGTCCACCTCGAGGCGCGACAATGGCTCGATTACGCGACGGAGTGAATCCAGCGCCGCGAGCTGATCGATCTGGAGCGGCCCCGACGGAGCTTCGGGGAGTGCTCGGACGGCCCGGATGGAGGGAGCCGCCCCGGCCTGAAGCGCGACGTTCCGCCTGAACGAGACCGTGGTCCCGATGCCCACGAGGAGGAGCGCGGCCACGGCCGCTCCGAGGAGCACCCTTCTGCCGACATGCACGAGCAGGCCACTGCCGGTGAGCGCCTCCGCCATGACGTCACCGCCAACGGTCTCGCGGAGCAGTCTGGAGGTGAACACCCACTCCGGCACTTGCTGGACGGTGACGCCCTCCACCGCGGCTCCCGCTTGCTCCGCCATGACCTCCTCTGGCGAGAACACGTGCGTTGCGTCGACGGGGCCCGACGACTCCTCCGCCCGAGTCATCGGGGCCGACTTGCCCTGGATCAGCTTCTCCACCACGCGGGCACCCGTGAGGTAGAACCCTCGTAAGCGTGGGTTGACGCTGGCCTGCGAAGGCCGGCACAGGTCGACGAGGAACTGGGCGATGAGGTCGCGTGACTTGTCGAGCTCCCTCGGGAACTCGTACGCGCCCAGCCGAGTCGTGGGATCGGGCTCTCTCGCCAACAGCACGATGCGGGCCCGTCCGAGCGAGCGGTACAGCCGATCGAGACTCTTGCGGAGCCGGCCCATCTGGCGCTCGCCGTACGCAGCGACCTCGCCCCCCAGATCCAGGGGGAGCGTCACGCCGAACACTCCGCGCACCTCGTCCTCATCGAGTACCGCGGCGAACTCGGCGAAGTAAGGGAGCCGATCGGCCTTGGTGAAGACGACGTATACGGGCAGCTCGACTCCGAGCCCCATGGCCATCTCTGTGAGCCGGTCGCGGAGAAGGGCGGCCGCCGACCGGACCTCCTCATTCGCATCAGGCGACAGGAGTTGCGTAACCGGCAAGCACACGACGGCCGAGCGGGAGGGTAGTCTTCCGCGGCCGAGCGTCGGCGCCCACCGCCGAGGGCGGAGGCACGACACGAGGCGTCGCCAGCTCCGTTCATCCTCCAGAACGTCGACCCCGACCTCGATGACGGCGGCGTCGCCAGCCTTCCAGATGTTGACGACATCCGTCGGAAGGGTCAGGCCGTCTGCCGAGGTCTCGCCTACGAGCAACTCGACCCCAAACTCCGACTGCTCGACCAGCGTGGTCTTGGTCGCACCAGGCGGGCCGACGACCACGATGACCCGCCCGGAACGCACGCCGGGGAGCTTCGATCGGCGCAGCATCGCGTTCGCGTCGGCGAACGCTTCCTCGAGCCTCCGCAGCAGCCCCGATCCGGGTCGAGAGCTCGGCTTCCGGTCCTTCAGGTAGAGGAAGACCACGCCCGCAGCGCCGAGCCCGAGCACGAGCAGCGCGGTCCAGAGCACCCAGAGTGGAGCACCGGAGATGTCTCGGACTCGGGCGATGATGACGGCTGCCACGGGAAACGGGACAAAGACGACCAGGGCCCATATCCACACGCGGACGGGGACGCTCAACGGACCGCCTCCGGTGCTCGGATCATGGCTGGTCCGATACCGCCGCCTGGGCGGCGGCGGCCGTGACCGAATCGAACCCTCCATCCAACATCCACGAGAAGGCGATGTAGGCGATCACCACGGCGAGGAGCATCGTGGCCACGCCGACGGCCAAAGGTCGAACGATCGGATCGCGTGGCCCCGCAGGCGTTGGCTCCCGTGGATGTCCACCGTCGGGTGCGAGTGGCTGCCTGCCTCTCCAGCGCTCGATCCGCCGATCCAAGGCCTCCCGAAACCGCTCGAGCTCCAAGGGGTCCTCCCGGTACCGACCGCGGAATCCCAGCAGGAGACAAAGCTGGTAGACCTCCAGCACGTCGATGGTCTCGGCGTCGTTGGCTCGTTGGAGGAGCTCCTCGAGCATGCGGAAGAACATCTCACCGGCCGTGTGATCGCCGAAGATCTCTTCCTGCAACGGCTTGCTCGCCCAGCCCGCGAACATTTGCTGACCCGATCCGAGCACGGACTCGTCGAGAAAGGCAACAAACGCGTAGACGCCCGATCGGACGGCCTCGTCCGAATACCCCGCCGCCCGCAGATCCTGGTGCGCAACGGTGAGCAGCTGCTTCACTTGGGCACGGAAGGCTCTGGCATCGTTGCCGACGGGCCGGCCCGAGCGCAGCCGGGCCACGACGGTGAAGGGCTCCTGTAGGGCCAGGGCGAGCGCACCTGCGTTTCCCAGGTCGCGCCGATCCGGGTCGAAGTGGCCGGTGATGTGTGGGACTCTCATTCGCGGCTCACTGCATGTCGAGAACGTGCACGGCCACGCCGGTGTGCTCGATCGAATCCGGGACATAGAGCCCGACGCTCTTCGATCGACTCATCGAGGTCCAGCAGGGGTCGGTCCGATCCATGCTGAAGTACGACACGCCCGGCCTCGGCTTCAAGCCGCTCGGAGGGGTCGCCACCGGCTGGAGGGTGAGGCCCGGGAAGGCCTCTCTTACGAGACGTTCGATATGCTTGGCCGAGCAGACCTTCACGAGCCGTGGGACTTCCTTCGCCAACTTCTCGCGCCCCGAAGCGGAGTGGACGGCGAGATACCACGCTCCCCCGTCGAACGCGCGGTCGTCGCCCACCTCTCCGGCGAAGAAGTTCGGACTCGTCTGTGTGAGTCGGATCGTGTATCCGGTCTGGGCTACGACGACGTCGAGGTTTCGGCGGAGGTGGTGGTGGACTTCGCTGAAGCAGGTCTCGAGATCGGCGTGCTCGTACAAGGGTAGCTCGGCCGCCGAACCGTCCAGTGAGAAGGTGCAAAGGGCTCCGGCCAGACGCGCCAGCTCCACGAAGACGTGCTCGGGGTGGCTCCGCCCGTTGCGAAGGTGATGCTTCAACGGCGGGATGGCCGACTGGACCGTGTGGGAAAGCCAAAAGCTGACCAACTCGTCCGCTTCGTCTCCAGCCCCACCGAGAGCCCGCTCCGCCGAAAGGGCAGCCGCTTTCGACTCGAGCATGTCCAGGAGTCGCTGGAGCTCCGTCATGATACGGGTGCTCGCTCCGATGCGGATGCAGGGAGGGATGAACTCGGGGTCGTGCCTGAAGTTGCCCGCTCCATCACGCGTGAGCCGTGCGATGGGAAGTGTGACGAGGCCCTCGTCCGTTTCGTGGTCGAGGAGGAGGCGGAAGTTCTTCGTGGCCAGCTGCACGGGCTTCGAGTCTGCTCCCGTCGTCTCGTCCGCGAACTGCTCCTCGGTCGGCCGGAACCGGGTTGATGTGGCGCCCACGTCCTCCGCAGAAAGGTTCGCGCGTCCGTTCTCGAATGCCGGGATCGCCAGGAACAGGAGGTGGCTGTGGGCGGTGGGTGAGAACTCGTCGTGGAGTTGCAGCGAGGGTGGCGGAGGATCTTCAGGGAAACGAAAGACCAGGCCGTCCGGCATCACCCCTCGCGCGTGGAGGATCGAGACCGCACCATTACGAAGTGCATCATTGTCGAACTGACAATCGATGAGCCCCGACGCGTGGGGACTCAGCGAGGAGATGATGAAATCCGCGACGTCCAAGTGGAAGCGACTCTGCAACTGGAAGTGATGCTGGCCCAGATGCATCCCCTCGCTCCAGACGACGGGATTCAGGCACCTGTTCGGATTGGCTGGGTTCACGGTGCTCGGTTCTGGTGCGAGGGTCCGCCGTTGGGCGGCTCACCGCCGGTTCCGACGGTCGCCTCGGCGCGCGCGCGCCGAGGCGGGTACCATGATGGTACGCTCGCGAAGAGTGCGCCACCGAGGGGTCGATTCCGATGAACCTGAAGGAGTTCGAGGTCCGCTACGAGCTGATCGACTGCGTGACGGACGGGAACATCGAAAGCTACCACGCGCTCCACCGCAGCGGCGTGGTCGTCATGGCGCACTTCGTGTCGGGTACCCCGGAGCTCAGGGAGAGCGTGGGCCTCGCGGCGGAGCGGCTGCGGTCCGCCGATAGCGACAACCAGATTCTCGAATCGCACGTGGTGGACGGTCGCTTGGTGATCGTGACCCGCTTCCTGAGGGATTTCGAGTCGCTCGAAGCCTGGCTCGCCTCGCGTGGTCTACCGTTGGGAAGTGAAGGCACCGGACCCACCGAAGCGGGGATCCCGGCGTTTGAGGAGGACTCGTTAGACGCCAGTGTCGGCGAGTTCACGAGCATGTTCATGGCGGGCGGGGCGGATACACCTCTTGGCGATTCGGTCGCCCCGGAAGGGCCCGCTCCGCCGCCACGCGATCCGGGGCCCTCTGAGCCCCCGGGCGAGTTCACAGCCATGTTCATGGCGGGAGGGCAGGAGGCGTCCGGCAGCGATCCAGCCGACCCGTTGCCCGGCGCTCAAGAGCCCCCGGACCCCCCGGGTGAACCGGGCTACGGAGTATTGAGCGGACGCGACACCGAGCCGGCGATGCCCGCCGAGCCGGATGCACCGGAAGAGGCGGGGGAGTTCACGCAGATGTTTCGGGCGGCCGGGGCGGGGGAGGGAGTCGACGCGGGCCTGCCGTCGCTTGGGGCCGACGGCCCGGTGGGGGAGGGATATCGGCCGCCCCCCGTCCGTGCTCCGGCCGAACCCCCTGCACCTCCTCCCTCGGGCGACGTGTCCCGGGCCTCGCCGGCGTCCCCGGGCGCACGTCCCGCAGACCCCTTCGCACCCCCACCGAAGGAAGAGACGGCCGAGTTCGATCGCTTCTTCCGACCTGCGGAGAAGCCGGATGCCGGGAGTGCCACCGAGCCGTCGCTCGACTGGTCGGACGCTCCCGTAGCTGGACGGCGGCGTGAGCCGCAGGTACCGCCAACACCCGCGAGCGACCCGAACTGGGCAGAGGCCCTGCGGGGGGAGCGTCCCCAGTCACCGCGTCCCTCCCCCTCCTCGCCATCAGGCCCGGTCGACGAGGTCCCTGCCGAGCAGGGCGAATTCACGCAGATCTTCGGAGCCGAGCTCCCGCCCATGTCCGGGGGCGTCGGGACGCCGGCCTCGCCGGGCGGAGAGCGGGCTGCCCCGACGCCATCGGGGACGAGGCCGCCCCCTCATCCACCCGCTTCCCCCCCGGTCTCGATCAGGCCTCCACGGGCCCTGGACGTCCCACTGTCCGACCCTGAAGCACTGATTCGGCAGGGACCCGCCGCTCGCCCGAGACCTCCTCGCTTCCGCGCCCCTGGCGGCCGCGAGTCGGCCAGAATGGGCGCACGCGCCGCGTCCACGGCAGCGCAGGGGGCAATGGGCAAGAGCGAGGCGGCCGACAGCGACGACCCGAGCACGACGACCGGACAGCGCTCGGGCCTCTCGTCGGCGACCTTCGCGATTGCCCTTGTCGTGATTCTGGTGCTGACCGTGGGAGTCGTCGGCTTCTTCAGCGTCTGGGACTTCGGCGGCGCGACCGTCGAAGGTGATACGCCGGTTACAGACTCGGTGGCCGTCGACCCTGCCGGCCCCGCGGGCTGACGGGCGGACTACTTCGGAAGCATCATCACCAACTCGAGCCGGGGGTTGGCGATCTCGCTCGGAACGTAGACTGCGAGGTTGCGGGCCCCGCGCACCGACGCCCACTCAGGCCCGGACTGATCGACTCGGAAGTAGCTGTACTCGAGCTTGAGTGGGACGTCCTTGCCGGGCTCTCGGACGTGGGTCAGACCCACGCCGCCGACGGCCTGTCGAACCAGATGGTCGATGCGATCGCCCGACGTGATCTTCAGGAGGCGCGAGATCCTGTCCGGCGCCACGTCGTCGGCCTGGACCGCGAGGTAGACCTCGGTCGAGTCGAAGTACCGATCCTGATCGATCGCGGCGGCATGAATCGAAGTGCGCGTTGCCTCGAGCGGGATTGATACGAAGCGCTCCGGAACGACGGTGTCCAGAAGCTCACGGAGTGCCGCATCCAGTGCACCGAAGCAGCCGGAGAGGTTCTCGTGGTCGTACGTGGGCAGGTTGATCGCGTGGACGGACGACGAGAACGTCGTGAGCGCCCCGGCGAGACCGAGCATGCTCGAAAACAGCCGTTCCGGATGGCTTCGACCGATCTGGAGCACGTGTCGGATCTCGGGTAGGTAGCGATTGGTTGAATAAAGCAACCAGAAGTTCGCCACATCACTCACGCCGAAGCTGGCAAGGCCCTTGCCACGCTCGCGCCGTATCTTCGACAAGCTGTTCGTCTTCGCGGTCAGAATCTCTTGAAGCCGGCGCGCGATGACCTTCAGATGCGCACTCGCATCGACCGCGAGCAGTGGTGGGACGAAGGTCTCGTCGAGTTCGAGCAGTCCTGCCTCGCCCCGTCGGACCCGAGCGACGGGGAGGGTCATGCTGCCCTCCAGGTACTCGTTCTCGGTGGCGAGACGGAAGTTCTTTTCGGCAACCATCACCGACTTCTCCCCGAGTCCCGTATTCTCGTCCCTCATCTGAACGGCCCTCGCGACGAACGGCGTGTCGCGAGATTCCTCGTCGAGCGCGATCGTCCTCAGGCCCGATCGCCGCTCGGGAATCGTGAGGAAGAAGGTCACGGCTTCTTGGTCCGGCGCGAACACACCCTCCAGCGGACGGGCGGGCGGAGCCGTATCCGATGACGGTATGTCGAATGCCAGGCCGTCGCGGAAGATCCCTGCGGCGCGCTTCACGACAAGCGCACCCTCGCTCAGTGCTTCGAGGTCGATCTGGAGATCCGTGAAGCCCCAAGGAAAGGGCGACAGCGACGAAATCCTGAACTCGGCCGTGTCCTCGAGAAACCGATCCTGGATCTGTAGGTGCTGCGGCGCGAGCAAGACGCCCTTGCTCCACAGCACGCCCTGCGTCTGGCGCATGCGTCCGTCCGTTCCCGTTTCGAGCGATGGAGAGCGCAAGGTACCGGGCGGGTCGGGAGCCGCAAAGGCGATTGTGGCGCGTGCGTTGCCGAAAGCGCATCGCCCGTCGAGGAAGGCTGCAGGCCGGTGCCCGATACGGCTCAGCTCGAACCGCCCCCGAACAGGAAGCCGAATCCCAGCGAGATCTGCGGACCGCTGTAGTTCTCGCTGCCCCCGACCGGTTGATCAAAGTCCGTCATGACGTCGTAGGCCACGAGCGCCGACAGAACGAAGCGACGTCCGATCAGAACGTCGACGCCTGCGCCCGCTTCGAATCCCATGGACGCCTCCGTCCTCGCTTCGACGGACACGGTCGTTCCCGTCATGGTCTTCTGCTGGCTGCCGACGAAGGCTCCGACACTCCCGCTCAAGAACGGCCTCGCGGGAGACGTTGGCGCAGATCCCGACAGGTAGTATCTGAGTCCGATCAACAGCGGCGTGACCACCGCGACCTCACTCGAAACTCCGGACACCGCGACCTCTGTGTCCACGCTCGCGCCCATCGCCCCGACGGTGATTCTGAGCCCGAGATTCTCTCGCAGCCCGAAACCGTAGGCGATCCCTCCGAGGAAACCGGAAGCACCGACCGAAGTCGTGATCCCTCCCGGTCCGACATCCGTTCGGTGATCGGTGACCTGGTGCCACGCGCCCATTCGGACCTCGAGCATGTGGCGGTTCGCAAGACCCTGTCCGGCGGCAGGAGCCGCACCTGCCCACATGAGCGTGGCCAGCGTCAAGACGCGCTTCTTGGTCATGTCCCCGTCCTCCCCACACATGATGGACCGTGGGTCCAGTTGGCGCGATCGGGGGTCTTCGGGTGAGGCGTGTGGGGAGGCTCCCGCGGCAGACTACTGGGCGCGGGAGCCGTATCGGTGTCGCGCGTTCCGGCACCACCCGGCCTCAGGCCCTACGCCCCCTACCACCCGTTGCCTGACAGACAGCGCACCCACCCAGAAGCACCTTCAGGATCCGCAGTGAGCTCACGCAAACACCGAGAGGGTGCGCCATGACGACCAGTGGGAGTGACCCCTCGCTGAAGCACAGACTCGAGGCCGTTCCTCCGGAGCTGGTGGAGGCCATCAGGGCAGCCACCCTCGACCAGGACGCGGAACGACTGTACGCGCTGATTGACGGTGTGGCCGAGCACGACAGCGACGTGGCCGACTACCTGACCGGGCTCCTCCAGGACATCGCGTACGACTCCCTGGAGGATTTCTTCGACATCC
>JBDHDM010000014.1:0-23345 GCA_039591515.1 Gemmatimonadota bacterium
ACCGGGAGCCGAGCTCCACGGTCTTCGATCTCGTTCTCACCTACCGCGCACGACAATGATCAGCTTCACCGACACGGCCCGGGAGATGGTCCTCTCCTTCCTCGGAGAGGAGAGCGGGGATCAGGCGCTTCGCGTTTCTGTGAGCGGGACTCCGAACGCACCCGTCTTCGATCTCACCTTGGTGGACACAGCGGAGCGAGCCGACGACGAACGGGAGATCGACGGTGGCGGATTCGCCGTGTTCATGAAGGAGATCGATACCGCCATCCTGGATGGTGCAACGATCGACTATGTCGAGAGGGTCAACGAAAGCGGGTTCGAGGTCAAACCGGCGAAGCGCGAGGAAGCCCCAACGCGCACGCCGGCCGGAGAACCACCCGGCGATCGCGGCCCATGGCGGTGTGATCTCGCTCATCGACGTCGACGACACGGAGGTGTTCGTCGAGATGGGCGGAGGCTGCCAGGGATGCGCTCTTTCTCGGATGACGCTGCGTCAGGGCGTCGAGCGAATGCTGCGCGAGGCCATTCCCGAGGTGACGGCGGTCCACGATGTCACGGACCACGCGTCGGGCGAGAATCCCTACCTGTGAGTCGCACGGGAGGGATGATGGGAGCGGGGTGAGGGCCACCTTCGAGGTCGCATTCGGCCGCGGCTCGGCACGCAGATCGGGACCGCGTCACCTGGGCCGGCCTTTGCTCGGCCTCCTGGCGGGGATCCTCTTCCTGGTGTCACCGGCGCTATCGAACCCCGCCTCTGCACAGGCCTGCGCGCAAGCGTGCGTCGGCCCACCACGAGGAGCCATCATCGCGGCTGGAGGTGGCACGCTCGATCCTTCGATCTACCGCCGGTTCGTCGAGCTCGCGGGCGGCCCCGAGGCCCGGGTGGTCCTCATCCCGACCGCGGGGACCGCATACGGCGGGCAGGACGGGTGGCGGGCCATCGAGGAGCTCCGGGCGGCTGGCGTCGAGAAGCTCGAGATCCTCCACACGCGCAGCAGCTCGGTCGCCGACCTCGAGGCCTTCGCCTCTCCGTTGGAGCACGCGACCGGAGTCTGGCTCTCCGGAGGGCACCAGTGGCGTCTCGTCGACGTCTACCTCGGCACGGAGACGCACCGCGAGCTCGAGGAGCTTCTCACGCGCGGCGGCGTGATCGGCGGCAACTCCGCAGGTGCGTCCGCGCTCGCGTCTTTCCTGCTGCGCGGTGGGGAGTACAACGGTGAGATCGTCGCGACCGAACGAGCCGAGGGCTTTGGCTTTCTCCGCAACGTCGCCCTCGATCAACACCTGCTTGAAAGGGGTCGCGAGAACGAGATGTTCGCGGTCCTACGGCGCGCGCCGCACCTGCTCGGGATCGGGTTGAACGAGGGCTCGGCCATCGTGGTCACGGGAGATCTGGCTCGGGTGATCGGTGGCAGGGTTGCCATCTACGACGTCACCGACCCGCTCACCCTCATTCCCCTGCGTTGGCTGAAGCCGGGCGACGCGTACGACCTCGGCTCGAGGAGGATCATCCTCGCCGACGACGGACCACCCCTCCGCTGACCGGGGCCGCGGGCGACCCGCGTCCGATCAGAAGAAGAAGAAGCCGTCGCCGCCGAAGCGGGGGTTCACGACGTTGTTGAAGATCGATCCGAAGCGGTACTCGATTCCGAACGACGTGAAGTACCGGTAGCTGGTCTCGAGCTGGCGCTGACGGAGCAGCACCTCCGCCTCGGTCGCGCCGCTCTTGGGCAGATACAGCTGGTCCCGGATCCAGGAGTACGACCCCGTCATGCGAATCGAGAAGCCCCGGAAGAGGCGCACGTTGAAGCTCGTGAAGATGTCGACGCTGTACTTCTCCAGGTCGTGGAAATACTGCTGACCGGTGAGGGAGGTGGTCCACCGCCCCCAAGGTTGCACCAGCGCGAGGCGCGCGGTGAGCGACTGTTGCGCCCGAGTCTCGCTCCCCTGCTCGAAAATCGTGGTGTCGGCATACTGGAAGTGCGCCGGCCCCATCAGATACTGCAGCGTCAGCGACCGCCTCGTGGATTCGTCGTAGGGGAAGAAGTTGTACTCGATGCCCGGCTTCAGGCTCCAGCGTAGATCCTGATTCAGACGGGTCGACGACCCCACGTCCGCGCGCAACCCGAGAGACCACTGCCCCCCAAGGCTCCTCACGGCGAGTCCGCTCACATCCCAGTCCTCGATCTTCTCCTCGACGGTCTGGAGCACGCTGTCGCTGTCGACGAACTCGAACTTCTGCACCTCCTCGAAGAAGCTCCCTTCGACGCTGTACTTCCACGTCTCCGTCGTCCGGCTGGCTTCCAGGTTCACGTTGAGGTTCGTGAACTGCGACGTGGCTTCTCCTCTCACGAAGGCGTTCCCCCGCACTGAGAAGACCCAGAAATTCCATGGATCGTCGCTGGGCGACGCGGTCCCGGCCGCTCCCGAGGGATCTCGGACGCCTCCCTCCTCCCCGCCCGCGACACCCAGGTACGTGACCCTCAGGTCCTGCCCTGCAGGCGTGTCTTGGACGTAGCGGACGAGCCCGAGCCGTGCGCGGTCGGCCAGCGCGCTGCGCTCGTCGTCGGTGGTGGCATCCGCCGGGGTCGCCAACGTGAGGTTCTGCTCTTGACCCTCGAACCGTCCCCGTCCGATGAAGGCAAGTGTGAAGAGGCGCCCACCCCCACCGGTCTGTTGCGAGGTCACCAACACGTGCACGTCCGCGACCTCCCGGTCGAGGACCCAATTCACGAACGGCAGCTCTCGGCGAAAGTGGTCGTCATCCCGGCAGCTGGGAGCCTGACAATCGAAGAACAAGCTCACAATCGTGGTCTCGGCTGTCTGCTCCTGACCGACCGCCTGCCCCGGTCCAACCAGGCCGAAGGCCGCGACCACCACCACACACCACTCCCTCATCCGACCCCCGCACGCAGAAAAAGCACCCGACGAGACGCACGATAAGCGCCACGACATCCCGCTGGCCAGCGCCTCGGCGCTGGCCTACCGCCCGGGCTCCGGCTATTGGATGCCCGACTCCTGTACCCGACTCAACACCGTACTCCAGATCCCCGCAGCCGAAACCTGTTCCCGGTAGTCCAGCGCTGCCAAAGCCGCCGTGACGTCGTCGATCAGGTCACCCATCGCGGTTCCGATCTCCTCCGTCGCCGGGCTCACCTCCAGCACCGGGTCCGTGGTCACCGCCGAGGCCGGAGCGTGCTCGATGTTGGCCTCGTTCGCTTCCAGGAAGCGGTGCAGCCGGATGGCCGCATCGATCAGGGCCTCCACCTGGAGCAAGGTGGCCTCACGGGCCTCTGCGGCCGCGACGAACCCCGAGTCCGCTCGCTCGCGCATCGCGGCCGCGTCCTCTTCGGTAACCCCGCGGTTCGTCATCTCGGCCCGGTAGGCCTCGTCAAAGACTGCGAGGTCGATCGCCCGGACGCCGTCCAGGTAGTCCCGCATCCCACTCCAGAACGCTTCGACCCCGCCGTACCCGCTCGCGTTGGCGAGATAGAGGCCGGCGAGCCAGTCCTGCGGCGGCGCCTCCAGCCCTCCAGCCGCAACCCAATCGCGTCGGACCTCGCCGAAAGCCGCGGCAAGCGCCGCTTCGCCGGCTGCCCTCATGTCGGGCATCAGCTCGGCCGAGATCGGCGGCATGATCACGGGTTGCACCTCGGGTTCTCCGGACGCGGCGAAGCGGGCACTGATGAGAGGCCACGCCGCGTACGCACCAACCCCGCCGGCGACGATCACGACCGCGCCGACCAGAGGCCCCGTGAGAGACCGGCGTGGGCGTCGTCTCGGCGGGGACGGACGGTCGTCGGGAGCCCGGTGGGCCCGCGGCGGCGCATGCTCTGCCGTCGTACCGACGGACGAGAGATCGAGCACGTCCTCGTCCTCCGCGGGGCCGACATCCTCCATCCAGGAAGGGGGATCTCCCGGTGTGAAATCGGACATGGGGGGTTCGAGCTCGAGTCCCCCGGACACCGGATCGAAACCGCCCGCGTCGAACGGGGACGAAGTCTCGAGCCCCATGTCGGCCGGCGACGACAACGCGTCTTCCCCGAACCCTTCCACCGTGTCGGCCACGGTCGACCCGAAGTCCATGGCCGGCGCCCCATCGTCTTCCTCGAACGACTCGTCGAAGTCCAAGCCGCCGTCCATCGCACCAAAATCGAAGGACGGTCCCTCCTCCTCATCGGGCCCCAGCTCCGAAAGCTCCACTGCGCCCTCTGGTCCCTCCCTGCCCGGTCCCGACACGTCGGACGGCTCAGGGGCCGGTTGCGCTGGCGCCAGATCGAGGCCGAAATCACTCCCATCGGCACCGGGTTCCTCCGGCCCGGGAGGGCTCGTCGGCTCCGAGGGGCTCGTCGGTTCCAGGGGAGTCGTCGGCTCGGCCAGCGTGAGTCCGAGATCCGCCGCCGTCACCGGTCCCGCCTCGGGCGCCCCGACGGACTCGGGTTGCGGCTCCTGCCCGACTTCATCGGTAGCCCCACCGGCCGCCCCTGCGGAATCACCCGTCCCACTGGAGGGCGGGGTCGGCGGAGCCTCGGTCGCTCTCGGTGCCGGGGGCGGAGCCGCCGGAGGCGGGGCGACGAAGCTGTCGGAACCCGTCGAGCGCGACAGCGAGTGGTAGATCTCGTGCGTGTGCGCCGGCCCCCATTCGTCGGCCTGCGCGTCGTACAGCTGGGTGTCTTCCGAGATCGCGCCGAGCTCGATCCGGAGCGCCAGTGCATCGACGCTCGGAATCGGGACCTCGTTGCCGTTCGAATCGATGTACGCGAATCGCATGTCGGAAACAGCGGGGACCATTCGTCCCGTTCGCGGGACCGGATGCAAGGAGTCTAAGCGGACGGTGGCTCGACTGCGAGAAAAAAATATGGCCAGGCGCGGCTAGGCCCCTCCCACTCCCGCCAAATCGACGAGCGCTCCCAAGTCCGGCACTTCAGCGTCCGGCACGGCCCGGGCCGGAGGCGTCGCCCCGGCACCGGCGCGTCCCGCCCGCCGGTTCACCCACACACACCGCAAGCCGAGCTCACGCGCTGGCGCGATGTCGTGGTAGAGGCTCTGGGCGACGTGCACCACGCGCGTCCTCGGCACACCGAGTCTCCGGAGCACTTCGTCGAAGTGAGCCCGGGCGGGCTTGTAGCTTCGGACCTGCTGGGCCGTCACCACTTCGTCGAAGTCGATCCCGAGTCGCACCGCGCTCCCGGCAAACAGGTCGTCGTCGACGTTGGACACCACAGCCAGCCGATAGCGCGAGCCGAGCGCTCGAAGCGCTTCCACGGTGTCGTCGAAGGGCGGCCAGTCGGGGACCGATCCGGCGAAGCGCTCCACGGCGCCGGCCCCGACGTCCACGTCGTGAGCCCTCCCATACGCGCGCGCAACGTCTTGGAGCACCTCGCGATAGCTCCGAAACGGACCCGCCTCGGCCTCCGACTCGAAGCGCCCGAACTGCTCGAGCAGCTGGTCGGCGGTGCACGCGTCCGAGGGCTCGCCGAGAAGGTCCCGCACCGCTCTTTCGATGCCCGCTTCCCAGTCGATCAGCGTCCCGTAGCAATCGAAGGTCAGCGCCTCGAACGCCTCGAAGTCCAGCGGATCACCCGTGTCGTTCATTTGATCACCAGGATCCGATTGTTGACCGGGTAGAGCCACTCGACTCCCCGTTCCGTCACGATCGCGTCGTCCTCCAGAGGAATCCTGATCTTGGCGTCGTTCCACTCCGGATTCGCGGTGTAGGCGAAGAGCTCGATGGAAATCAGCGTCGTCGGGCGAAGCTCGTACGTCATGCGGGTCGGGTTGAAGAAAGCGAGAGATGGCCCCAGACCGTGCCCCCAGTTCCCAACCGAATGGGGGCCGAGGACGACGTCGGTCACCGCCGGGTCGTCGGTCGGCTGGTTGAACTCGATCCGGTTGAAGCCCGCCGCCTCGATTGCCGCCCAGGTCCGCTCCAACGCCTGTGCGGCCGTGGGCGCGGGCTTGATCGTGGCCTTCATGATGTCCCTGACCTGTCTGGCCCGCTCGAACGCATGACGCACGCCAGCCGGCGGTTCGGTCTCACCCTCGCGGAGCACGTAGGCGATCCGCTTCATGTCCGTGTAGAAGTCGAGGAACCCGACACCCCAGTCCAGCATGAGGAGGTCGCCCCTCTGGATGATCCGATCCGTCGACGTCGCAACGATGCCTTCCGGCCCGGTGATGTAGACCGAGGGCATGTCGAACGACGATTCGAGCCCACGCGCGAGCTGCTGATCCGACATCCACCACGCGACGTCCTCCAGAGTGGTCACGCCGGGCGTAATGACCTCGTTGGAGAAGGCGCGCTCTGCGATCTCGCGGCTGATTTCGCCGGCCTCGGCGAACGCGGCGATCTCCGTGGCGGTACGGGTCGCGCGGAAGTCGGAAACGAAACGCTCTGCCGATACGAGCCTGTCGCCGTACGGGCCCAGGACCTCGGCCAGGTGAAGGTACGATGTATGGCTCAGACCATCGGCCCCACCGATCGACGGCGCCATGTTGACCCCGATCCGTTGCGGGTCCCGCTCGGCCACGTAGTCCGCCAGAGCGCCGGCGCCGCCAAAGTGGTCGTAGACCCCGCACTGCTCCAGCCGATACCCCCCGACGCCCAGGGCTGCCCGCTCGGCCCGCTCGCCCCGGTCCGTGAAGACGTAGTAGGCCCAGTCGCCCACGTAGCCTCGCCCCAACGCTTCCCACATCGGATCGAGGAGCCCCTCCCGCATGACGACGATCCACATGTCGAGATCGTTCTGTTGCAGGGCGCCCGGGAGGACGAGATCGAACTTCTCGGCCCGGATCTGACACATGCGCTCCCATCGGGCCCGAGCTTCTTGTGCTTGGCCTTGATCCGCGCCGAAGGCGAACAAAAGGAGGAGGGCCGGAAGAGAGCGGCTGATGGACATGATGGAGACGTGGTCCAGGGTGGCTCGGTCGTGACTCCGTCCCGATCGGGGCGACTGGTGAGGCACGCCCGAGAGACGGGCGGAGGGGTATGTTACGCGGGCACCGGCTTCCCGAAAGGTCGACTTCTGCGTGGACGCGCATCGGCCCGGACTGACGATCTTCTTGTGGGCCCCGTGGGTCACGGAGCAAGTTGACCTACGTTCGTGTCCCCAACGCACAGGATCGAGCCCGTGATCGTCGTCCCGACCTTCGTGCGTATCATGGTGATCCTCCTCGCGGTCGCGGGCACCGCAGGGCACCTGGCGTACCTCGATGCCCTGTGGTGGCACTCACTTGGGTTGACGGCGACCGTGGCACGCGACGTGAGCGCCACGACGATCGCCCCGCTCGTCGCCCACGCGATCGTTTCGTTCGCGTGCTCGGTCTTCGGGGTCCTCCTGGTGCTGTCGAATCACCGGCGCCACGAAGCGGCTCGAGCACTCGGACTCGCCTATGGGGCCTGGAGCTACCTGATGGCGTACTCGGGTGTGACGATGCTCTTCCGCCCCCCTGCGCCCGGTTTGGAGCGAGAGATCTTCGAGGCGCACTTCCTGCTCATCGAAGTCGTCGGCCTCGTCGGGCTCCTGCGGTTCACCTCCGTCTTCCCGAGAGCGCTCACGCGCGAGGAGCTCCTTCCGACGGAGACCCTGCCACCGATCCTCCTCCCGTTCCACAACGCGTCGGTGTTCATGAGACGCTCCTGGGCACCCCTCGCCGCCGGTGCGGTGGTCCTCGCCGTGCTCTGGGGTTGGACGGCGTCAGCCGGGCGTCCGCTCAGCGACGCGGGGCTGAGCCGGACGATGGACGTCGTTCGATTCTGCGCCGCCGGTCTCCTCGTGATCAACATCCGGAGTGCGTGGTCATCGGCTACCGAGGGTGATCGGGACGCGCTCACCTGGCTGCTGGTCGGCTTCGTGTTGTTGCTGGGATCCCTTTCCCTCCTCGTGGGCGGCAACGTGCTCGTTGCCGTGACGGGGTTTCCGGAGCCCGACGTGGCATGGCGTCCGATCCTGCTCGACGTCGGGCTCGTGGGGTTCCTCTGGGCCCTGTCGACCTCGGTCCTCAGTCGCGGCGGCCTCGACCCTGCGCAAGCCCTGAGGAGCGCGGCCACGGTGGCCTCCGCCATCACGATCGGCCTCTTTCTCGCGGCCGGCTTCGAAGCGCTGTTCACGGGCGGCATCGTCTCGGGCTTCTACTTCCGCCGGGGCGTCGGAACCGCTCTATCCTTCGCGGTGATGCTCTCCACCTACGGGACCCTGCAGGTCGTGGTCTCTCGCATCCTGCCGGCTTGACGCAACTCGAGTCGTCGAGCGCCCCCAACCCTTGACCGGCGGCCTCCGCGGAGTCTATTACTCCGCGACATCCACGTCAGAGAGCAAGAGGAGCCAGAATGTCCGATAACGGTGGCGGCCAGGTCCGCGTCATCCTTCGCTGGATCCAGATCAAGGACAACAAGGAAGCCATGTGGGACGACGAGGGTGAGTTCCGCTTCCGCTCCGTGATCACAACCGCCGGGCAATCGCACGAGCTCCATTTCCCGGAGCAGGGATACTGGTCGATATCCGACCATCCTCGGCGCAACAAGGTCGACAAGATCGACAAGGTGCTGTACGAGGGGGCATGCGGCGACAACCTCGTCGTGGAGCTGTTCGGCGAGGAGCTCGACGACTTCACGCCCAACGACAAGCTGGTGGACTACCGACGCGAGTACTCCGGCGATCCGGCGGGATGGGTCGGACGTCACCAGCCGACCGACGAGGGCTCCGAAGACCCCGAGAACATGGTCGACTGGAGAGTCTGTTACGACATCGAGATGGACTGACCGGTTTCGACCCCGATCGAGGCCCCGACCGGAGACCATCCGGCCGGGGCCTCTTTCTTTTCGCACCCCACCGTCCGAGGCCCTTCGCCCCACGGCCGGCACCCGATCGTGACGCTCCCCGCGCGGTTTCGGCTCCCGGCCTTCCCCCTCGGCCGACCGCGCTGTAGCTTCCCGGAGTTTCGGTTTCTCTTCGGTTTCACGGAGCCGGCCCGATGGCACGAGCCCTTCCTACCCTGCGCGGCAGAGGCGCGAGCTGGAATCCGCCGAACAGGTTCGAGCGCCTGCACGTCGACCGCGAGGGGTGGACGGACCCTGACGACCCGGCGCCGCAGACGATCCTGCTCGAGGACGCGACACGATCGATCCTCGCGCACAACGACGCACCCGACGTCGGCTTCGACGTCGGCATCAACCCGTACCGGGGATGCAGCCACGGTTGCGCCTACTGCTACGCGAGGCCCACCCACGAGTACCTGGGCTTCTCGGCGGGTCTGGACTTCGAGTCCCGGATTCTGGTCAAGCGGAAGGCCGACGAGCTACTTCGGCGGGCACTCTCGTCGCGGAGCTGGCGCCCCCGTGTGATCGGGCTGAGTGGAAACACCGACGCGTATCAGCCGGCGGAGAGGCGGCTGAGAATCACGCGCAGGTGCCTCGAGGTCCTGGCCGACTTCAGGAACCCGGTGGCGATCGTCACGAAGAGCTACCTCGTGACCCGAGACGTGGACCTGCTCCAGGAGCTGGCAAGGCACCAAGCCGTGGCCGTGGTGCTCTCGGTCACCACGCTGAGGAAGGAGCTCCAAAGCACGCTGGAGCCGAGAGCCTCGACGCCTGCGCGAAGGCTCGGTGCGATCAGGGTGCTCGCTGACGCCGGCATCCCGGTCGGAGTCAACGTCGCGCCCGTGATTCCCGGGCTCACCGACCACGAGGTGCCCGACATTCTCCGGGCAGCAGCGGACGCCGGAGCCTCCTTCGCGAATTACATCCTCCTTCGGCTTCCGCACGGCGTGAAGGAGATCTTCGACGACTGGCTGGCTCGACACGCACCGGAGAGCCGAGAGAAGGTGCTGAACCGGGTGCGCGCGATGAGAAAGGGCCGGCTGTACGATGCCCGCTACGCGGTCCGCGGTCGCGGAGAGGGCCCTTGGGCCGATCAGCTGGCGAGCCTCTTTCGGGTGACCCGTGCCCGACTCGGACTCGATCGACCGCCAGAGCTTTCCGCAGCCTCCTTCCGAAAGCCGCCGGAACGGGCAGGACGGGTCCAGTACAACCTGTTCCCGATACCCTGACGGTGTCCGATCAGATCGCGGCCTGCCGCGCTTCCTGTCGGGCTCGGGAGCTCCTCACGAAGGTCCACAGGAGGTTGGTGAAGCCTTCGTCGTAGTCCGACAGGCCGTTCTGACCCGTGAGCTTGAGCCGTTCGTCGTACAGCTTCTTCATGACCACGGACACGGAGCCTTCGTAGACCCCGGGATCGGGACGGAGCGCGTGGAAGGCGTCCGCCAACTCCGAACGGAGCTCGAGCCCGTCGACGAGGTCGTGGTACACCTCGGGGTCCTCTCCGGCGACGACTTTGAGCTGCCGGTGGAGACGCTCCGCGAGCGCCGCCTGCACGAGCACCGGATCACCCGACGACATGAGTGCGAAGTACGCAAGGGCTTGGGCGTGGAGCTCCTTCCAATAGCCCTTCCGATGGACGAACTCGTGGCAGATGATGTGCGGCTCGAAGATGCCCGTGTCACGGAACAGGGCCACGTCTCCCGAGACGACGTCGCAGACGCCCATCGCGAAGGGGAAGATCAGCTTCGCCAAGGTGAATTCCCGGACCTCCGAGCTCGTGTGAACCCGTTGACCCGTCACGCCAGCGATGTACTCGGTGAGGTGCCCGTTCACCATCACCGCGAGATCCGTCCGGGGGATGCGCTCGTCCGTGTACCCCTCTTCGAGACGCGCGCCGAGCTTCAGGATCTCGTCCTTCCTCGCCGTCGCCGGCATCGGTTTCAGCGTCTTCACGTCACACCCGAACTCACGCTGAAAGTCGATCCAGCGTACGTCGCGTCGACTCACCCAATCCTTGAGGGCGCTGCCGGCGTACATGCCCAGGGCCGCCGCGCTGAGAACCCGCCCGGGCAGCGTCGCGCCCAAGAGGACCCTCGAGGCGAGCGGCGCCGTGGCGATGACGTCCGTCAGCGAGAAGGGCGAGTAGGTCGCTTCGTTCGGGATGTGGATCTCTTCCATGACTGCCTATACGAGCACATGCCGCCCCGAAGTTCCAGTGTCTCGTCAGCGAGACGAGAAGGCCGAGTAGATCTCTTCCTGGATTTGCAGCGCCTCTTCGCGGGCCTCGCGCTCCATGGGAGAGGTGACCTCCATCCGGATCACGTGGTCGAGCTCGGGCAGCGCGAGCTGCGGACGTCCGGTGTCGCGGTACACGCGGGCGAGCTGCAGATGGTGGTCCGGAACCTCGGGGGCAGAGGCTTCCGCGAAGGCGAGATGCCGCTCGGCCTCCTCCCAAGAGGCCTGCTTGAGCGTGGCCCCTCCGAGGAGGTTCGTCGCCAGCCAGCGCGTGATCCCGTTCATGCGACGCACGCCTGCGTGCAGTCGGCCCATCATGTAATGGGCCTGCGCGTGGTCCGGATCGAGCTCCAGCACGACCTTCAGCTCGTCGTGCAGCGCGGAAGCCGCCCTCACCTTCGTGCGGCCGCCTTCGCGATCGGCGCGCATGCCGAGAACCGCCGCGAGCGCGAATCGTCGGCCAACGTTGTCCTCGTTGCCGACCACCGCGGAACGAGCGTGCCCTTCCGCCTCGACCAGCAGCGCCTTCATCGTGTCCTCGCCCTTCGCGGCAACCGCGTTCTCCATCAGGAGCCACACGGTATCCGGCACGTCTCCGACGACCCAGGCCGGCTTCTCCATACGCTCCAGGCCGTCGCCGCCGGCCTCACCGGATGGGGCGACTTGAGCTGACGTGTGGGTGGCCCCCGCGATCAGGACCCCTGCGGTCACGGCCATCACCCTGCGTGAGATCTTCATGCTCGTTCCTCTTGCGTAAGCGCCAACGTGCTCGCGATCGCAGCCCCCAGCCGTACGGCCGCGTCGCCCAGACGCGTGCCTATGCTGGATTGAACGGGCTCGATGACGGCTGCCGCGGCGTCGGGATTCCAAACGCGGGACACGTACTCACCGACGAGGCGTGGGTCCCGAGTCATGACGACGTGCTCTTCCAGGATGTGGTAGCTCATGAAGTCGAAGTTGCTCGAGCCGGCCACCAGCAGCTCGTCGTCGATCAGCATCGCCTTCATGTGACTCATCCCACCGTGGTAGCGAAGGACCTCGAACCCGCCCCGTGAGGCACATTCGAGGATGTGGCGGGCGAGGTTGGACTTGTTGTTCCGATCAGGCATGAGAACCTGTACCCGCACGCCACGTAATATGGCTTGTGTAAGATATATGGTAAAGGGGTATGATAGGTAGGGGCTCGTGACTCGGATCGTGCTCCGGGCGTCGCGGACCGCCTGCGCGACAGGCTCGAAGCGATCCCGGTTGGATCGACCGCTCATCGAGATCAAGCGAAGCGGGCCGATCTCGACGTCATAGGAGCGAGCGCGCCCGTCGAACGTCGCCCGGAACTCCTCGGAAAGGAGAGCCCCCACCCTCGGGGATTCGATCCTGAGCATCATGTCGTGCCACGCGAAGTTGTGGTCGCTGAAGTTGATGCCCCCGATGTACGTGACCTCCTCGTCGAAGCAGGCCAGCTTCTTGTGACTCCGTCGCAGTAGCCGAACCGGCGACGGACCGAGTGGCTTGCCGAACCTCACCCGGGCGTCGCCGGCACGGAGACGGCCCACCCACCGTCTCGTCAGCATGACCTCGCGGCGGAAGGTCCGTTCCAGCCAGGCGGGGCCGGCGATCAGCCGGTCGCTGTGGTACAGCCGGGAGTACCCGTCCACGAGCAGCCGGCGGTCGGGTGCCCGACTGCGGTGCAATGCCTTCGCCAGCCTGGTTCCCACACGATCGCCCTCGAAGGAGAACGTCTGCACGTAGGCGCTCCGGCGCGCCCGGGCCAGGTCCTCGCGCATCCGTTCCCAGAATTGGGCCGCGTCGACCAAGAGCTCGATCTTCATGGTCACCCTCCCACGCCGGACGCGCCGCAGACGACGCAGGCGACCGACTCGAACACGCCGGCTCCCACCGTGCGCCCGAGCGACGCGAGCAGGCCGAAGCGAACGAGCCTGCCCAGCGACCCGGCGAGGACGAAGCTCCTCAGGCGCATTCCGAGGGCGCCGCTCGCGAGACTCACCCCGTAGAAGGGCGGGATACCGGTCGCGGCGCTCACGAGCACCAGCGACCCGACGCTCCCCTCTCGTCGCTCCAACCGCGCCCGTACGCGATCGATCGTCCCCCTGGCCCTCAGGGGCAACCTCGAGGGCGCCCATCGCGCCAGAGCGAAGAGTGATGTCTTGGAGCTCATCTGCCCAACCGTCGAGACGACGGCCACGACCGGCACCCCGATCGCGGGGAGCGCCGCGGCCGCTGCCACGACGAGCACTTCGGCGTTCACGATGGGCACGACGCCACTCACCGCGCTCGCAACGAGAAGCCCCGCAAGTACCTCGACCATCTCCCACCTCCGTTTCGGGCCGGACGAGACAGAACCGTCCGCGCACGATCAGGATGGCTCGGCGGAGCCGCGGAAACTCTCAGCCGGGGTGCGTACTTCCTTTGTAACAGCCGAGGATTGACAGACCTTCGAGGTTGAAGAACGCCTCCGCCCCTCTCCAGCCCACTGATCATGAAGCTCCCGACCGTCCGTACCGACCCCGTGCGCGTCGCCCGGTGGAGCGACCTCGAGGACCGCAAGCCCGTCCACGCGATCGTGGCCGGCGTGGACCTCGTCGTGATCCGGTACGACGACCGCGTCTCGGTGCTGTATGGACGATGCCACCACCGGGGAGCCCTCCTCGCCGACGGCCGCATCGAGGGGCCGAACCTGATCTGCGGACTCCACGGATGGGATTACCGGTACGAGTCGGGCGTCAGCGAGTACGAGAACGACGAGGCCCTCCACCGGTTCGCAGCCGAGGTCGACGAAGAAGCCGACGCGGTCCTGGTCGACGAGGAAGAGGTCGCCGCCTTCGCGACCGACCACCCCCAGCCCTACCAGCGTGACCAGTACCTGGGGACGTACCAGGACGTGCACGGGACCCCCGAGGAACCGCACAATCCCTACATCCAGGCTCTCGCGCGCGACGGACTCGCCAGGACCGGGCACCACGGGCCCGTTTCGGCGATGGGCGTGCCGCTCACCGAGCTTCCGCGCTGGGACGATCTCCAGATCCTGACGGCGCAGCTCGCCGCGCGCCCCCTGCCCGAAGACACGCCGGTCGACACCTCGCTGGTGGTCGGTCCGCGGGCCGCACGGCCCCTGCATCTCGCCATCCCGATCTTCGTGAGCGACATGAGCTTCGGCGCTCTCTCCCAGGAGGCCAAAGTGGCCCTGGCCATCGGGGCCGATCGGGCCGGCACGGGAATCTGCTCCGGAGAAGGTGGAATGCTCCCCGAGGAGCAGGCGGCGAACAGCCGGTACTTCTACGAGCTGGCCTCGGGCCGGTTCGGGTGGGGCCTGGACAAGGTCTCGCGGTGCCAGGCGTTCCACTTCAAGGGAGGCCAAGGGGCCAAGACGGGTACCGGTGGGCACCTGCCCGGGGAGAAGGTCGTCGAGAAGATCGCCGAGGTGCGAGGGCTCGAGCCCGGGAAGCCGGCGATCAGCCCGCCGGCGTTTCCCGATCTGGTCACCCCGGCCGACTTCCGCTCCGTTGCCGACCAGGTGAGGGAGGTCACGGGCGGGATTCCGATCGGCTTCAAGCTCTCGGCCCAGCACATCGAGCGCGACGTCGACTTCGCGCTGGAGGTGGGGGTCGACTACATCATCCTCGATGGCCGCGGGGGGGCCACGGGCGCGGCTCCGGAAATCTTCAAGAAGAACATCTCGGTGCCGACTCTCGCGGCCCTGCCACGGGCTCGCCGGCACCTCGACGCTTCAGCCGCGTCGGACGTGACCCTCATCATCACGGGCGGACTCCGGACCGAGTCGGACTTCGTGAAGGCACTGGCCCTCGGTGCCGACGGCGTGGCCATCTCCAACTCGGCCCTCCAAGCCATCGGTTGCCTCGGGATGAGAGCATGCCACACGAACAACTGCCCCGTCGGGATCGCGACGCAGCAGGAGCACCTCCGCGCGCGCCTCATCGTGGAGGAGTCCGCGGCTCGCCTTCACCGGTACCTGGAAGCGACGGTGGAGCTGATGAGCGTTCTCGCGCGGGCGTGCGGGCACGAACGCCTCGACGGGTTCTCCGCTCGAGACCTCACGACGTGGAAAAAGGAGATTTCGGAGCTGACGGGTGTGAGCTTCGCCGGCGTCGGCGCACCCTGATGCCTTTCGTCAGCCGCGGACCTGGCCCTCACCGAAGACGACGAACTTCCGTGTCGTGAGCTCGTTCGCGCCCATGGGTCCGAACGCGTGAAGCTTCGACGTCGAGATCCCGATCTCCGCGCCCAGCCCGAGCTCACCTCCATCGGCGAACCGAGTGCTGGCGTTCACCACGACCGTCGACGACTGGATCGCGCCCACGAACGTGGCCACGGATGCTTCGTCGTCGGTGACGATGGCCTCGGTGTGCGAGGAGCCGTACGCCGCGATGTGGTCGAGCGCCCCCTCGAGATCAGGCACGACCCGCACGGCCAGCGTGAGGTCGAGGTATTCGGCATGCCAGTCATCCTCCGTCGCTTGGGCCACTGATCGCCCAGCGAGGATCTCTCGCGTCCGAGCACAGCCCCTCAGCTCGACTCCCTCGGCGAGAAGCCGCTCGGCAATCGGGGGAAGAACTCGCTCCGCCGCTTCCGCATGGACCAGCAGCGTCTCGGCCGCGTTGCAGACGCCCGGGCGCTGCACCTTCGCGTTCGCCACGATCTCGATCGCCCGCTCGAGCGGCGCGCTCTCGTCCACGAAGACGTGGCAGACGCCCTTGTAGTGCTGCAGCACGGGGATGCGGCTCTTCTCCGTGACCGCCCGGATGAGCCCTTCTCCCCCTCGAGGGATCACGAGATCGACGTCGTCTTCCTGGCGCAAAAGCACGTCGATCGCCGAGCGATCTCGGACGGGGACGAGCTGCACCGCGTCGACCGGAAGCTCGGAGCCGGCCAGACCCTCACGGATCGCGTCCGCGATGGCGCGGTTGGAGTGGATCGCCTCGGAGCCGCCTCGCAGGATCACCGCGTTGCCCGCCTTGAGGCAGAGCGCCGCTGCGTCGGAGGTCACGTTGGGCCGACTCTCGTAGATCATGAGGACCACCCCGAGCGGAATGCGCATCCGAGCCACGCGCAGGCCATTGGGACGCGTCTCCTCGTCCTCCAGCCTGCCGAGCGGGTCGGGCTGTGCCGCCACTTCGCGGATCGCCGCTGCGAGCTTGACGATGCCCGAGCGGCCGAGCTCCAGTCGGTTGCGCATCGCACCGCTGATCCCGGCGGCGTCCGCTGCGGCCAGGTCGAGCCCGTTCGCGGCCTCGATTTCGTCGACCCGCGCCTCGATCGCGTCCGCCATCGCGCGCAGTGCCCCCGTCCGCTGCTGCTGCGTCGAGCGCGCCAGCTTCAGCGACGCGGCCCGCGCCCGGCGCGCCATGTCCTCGACGATCACGTCGACCGTCCGATCCACCATCGTCGTCACAACGATTCCCCTTGGCTGGAAAGCACCATCCGATCCGGGCGCATCACCACGTGTCCGTGCGCCACCCCGAGCGCGGCGCGAACCTCGTCCGTGTGGAGCCCTCGGATCCGGTCCACCTCCCGGTCGTCGAACCGGACGATGCCCCTCGCGTGCTCCGTTCCCGAACCGTCCACGACCGATACGAGGTCACCCCGCCGGAACCGACCGCCCACCCCGACGATCCCGCTCGGGAGCAGGCTCGCTCTGCGACGGATGGCACGTACGGCGCCGTCGTCCACCACCAGATGGCCGGTCAGTCCCTTCTGCACGGCCATCCAATGCCGCCGTGCCGGCAGGGGCTCCCGGTCCGCCTCGATGAACGTCCCCGCCGGACGCCCGTGAACGACGGCGGACAGCGCCGACGGATCGGTTCCGTCCGCGACGACGGTCGGGATCCCGAAGCGCCCGGCCCGCTCCGCGGCTTCGAGCTTCGTGACCATCCCGCCTGTCGACTCGATCGCCTTCTTGGCGAAGCAGAGGCCGCGCAGCTCGGCCGCGCTCGCGGCCCGCTCGACCAGGCGCGCGTCCGGATCGCGCTCCGGGTCTCCCGTGAGCACACCCGGCACGTCCGTGAGGAGTGCCAGGAGATCGGCGTCCACCAGCGCGGCCGTCATCGCGGCGAGGTTGTCGTTGTCGCCGACGATGATCTCCTCCACGCTCACCGTGTCGTTCTCGTTGACGATCGGCACGATCCCGGCACGCAGCAGGGCGCCGAGCGCCCCACGCGCCGCGTTGTAGCGCCTGCGGTCGGTGAGGCAGTCGTTGGTGAGCAGCACCTGCGCGACCGTGCGGTCGACGCCACTGAAGGCGTCCGCCCACATCTTCATCAGGCGGCCCTGGCCCACGGCCGCCGCCGCCTGCCGCTCCCTGACGCGGGTCGGCGGCGCAGCCAACCCCAGCGCGTCGAAGCCCGCCGCCACGGCGCCGCTCGACACGATGACCACCTCCTGGTCGGGCGCCTCGGCGATGCATCGAGCCACGGCGGTGAGCCGCTCGGGAGCGAGCCGGGTCGACCCTTGCGTCAGGAGACGGCTCCCGAGCTTGATCACGACGCGACCACGCTGCCTCTCGCCCGTGGGTTCGGTGAGCGCTTGCCGAGACGGCACACCCGCGAAGGGGACTGACTGTTTATGCATCGATAATGAATAAAACATAACTGACTGAGAGGCCAGCCACGGGGGACTCGCTTCCATTGGGCCTGGGGTGCAGATTCCGGCGTCCCGTGAGCCTCCAGTCCCGACGCCGTGTCTCTCCCTCTCGTGGTGCTCGCAGCGGGCATGTCCACGCGGTACGGCCGCCTGAAGCAGCTCGACGGCCTCGGGCCGGGCGGAGAGGCGATCATGGACTTCAACGTGTACGACGCCGCTCGCGCCGGCTTCGGTAGCGTGACCTACGTCGTCCGTCGCGAAATCCAGGAGGAGGTGCGTGCGCACGTGGACCGCGTCCTCGGTGGAACGATCGAGACCAACTTCGTGACCCAGGAGATCGATCACCTCCCGGACGGGTTCCCGGCGCCACCGGACCGCGCCAAGCCGTGGGGGACGGCGCATGCCGCGATCTCCGCGGCCGACGCCATCGAGGGCCCCTTCGCGGTGTGCAACGCGGATGACCTATACGGTCCAGCCGCCTTCGACCTCCTGTACCGGGAGCTGACCGCGGAGCCGCCCGAGGTCGAAGCGGTGATCGTAGGCTACCAGCTCTCGAAGACACTGTCCGGAGCGGGCGGGGTCGCGCGCGGAATCTGCGTGCTTTCCAAGGGGAACCGACTCGAGCGGGTCACGGAGGTCCAGAACATCCAACGGCGCGACGGATGGATCACCGGATACACGACCGACGGAAGACCCGTCGAGCTCACGGGACAGGAGATCACCTCCATGAACCTCTGGGGCTTCACACCCCCTGTGCTCGACCTCCTGCGCCGGCAATTTCAGCATTTTCTGGAGTACTGGGGCGCGGACACGCACGCCGAGTGCTTTCTCTCCACCTCGGTGAGTGACCAGATCGAGCTGGGGGCGACCACCGTGAAAGTCCTCCAGGCGCCGGACACGTGGTTCGGCATCACGCACGCAGCGGACCGCGACCGCTCCGCGGCCATTCTGCGCGAGCGGGTCGCGGCCGGGGCATACCCACCGAGGCTGGCTGACGCGCTCGCCCGGCTCGGGTGAGACGACGATGCAACTGACCTCCCTCGACTGGACCGTCATCATCTCCTATGCGGTCGTGGCCGTCGGCGTAGGGCTCTACTTCGCGCGGAGGGCAGGTCGTGAGACCGGGGAGTTCTTCCTCGGGGGTCGCTCCATGCCGTGGTGGCTCCTGGGTACGTCGATGGTCGCGACGACGTTCTCCACGGACACCCCGAACCTCGTCACGGACCTCGTTCGCACCGGGGGTGTGAGCCAGAACTGGATCTGGTGGGCGTTCGTCATCACCGGCATGTGCACGGTGTTCTTCTACGCCAAGCTCTGGCGCCGGTCGGGAATCGTAACCGACATGGGCTTCTACGAGCTGCGCTACTCGGGAAAGCCGGCGGCCTTTCTCCGGGGGTTCCGCGCCATCTACCTGGGCGTGTTCTTCAACTGCATGATCATGGCGACGGTCACGCTCGCCGCGATCAAGATCGGCGGGGTCCTCCTCGGCGCCTCGAAGTACGAGGTGGTCCTCATCGCCGGCACGGTCACCGCACTGTACTCTGCGACCTCGGGGCTGTGGGGTGTCGTCGTCACGGACCTCATCCTCTTCGCTGTCGCGATGGTCGGCTCGGTCGCGGCCGCCTGGTACGCCTTGGCGCAGCCCGAGGTGGGCGGACTGGTGGGGCTGTTCACGCACCCGGAGGTGGCCGACAAGCTGTCGCTGCTCCCGGACTTCTCCGATTGGAGCACGGCGACCACCGTCTTCGTCATCCCGATCGCCGTCCAGTGGTGGAGCACGTGGTATCCCGGTGCGGAGCCCGGCGGTGGCGGCTACGTAGCCCAGCGGATGCTCGCCGCAAGGGACGAGTCGCACGCGATGAAGGCCACGTTGTGGTTCAACATCGCGCACTACGCCCTGCGGCCTTGGCCCTGGATCATCGTGGCGCTCGCCTCGATCGTGATCTACCCGACGCTCGACTCCATACAGGCGGCGTTTCCGCACGTGGATCCGTCGATCGTCCGCAACGACCTCGCCTATCCGGCGATGCTCGTGTTCCTGCCCTCGGGTCTGCTCGGGCTCGTCGTCGCGTCGCTCGCCGCTGCCTACATGTCCACGATCTCGACGCACCTCAACTGGGGCGCCTCGTACATGGTCGACGACGTCTACCGGCGCTTCATCGCGAGCGATGAGGAGGAGACGACCTACGTCCGTGTGGGGCGGATCGCGACGGTGGGGCTCATCGTGCTCGCGAGTGCGATCTCACTGTGGCTCGAGAACGCCATGCAGGCGTTCCAGATCCTCCTACAGATCGGGGCGGGGACGGGACTCGTCTTTCTCCTGCGCTGGTTCTGGTGGCGCATCAACGCGTGGAGCGAGCTGTCCGCGATGGTGTTGTCCTTCCTCGTCGCCCTCTACTTCCAGTTCGTGCACGGGGCACTGGGTCTCACCCCCCTCGATCCCGCGTTGCAGCTGGTCGTGGGCGTGGGAGTGACGACCGTGGGTTGGCTGGCCGTCACTCTCGTCACGCCCCCGGCGGACGAGGAGACGCTCCGAGCCTTCCACCGCTCGATCCGACCCATGGGCAGGGGCTGGGAGGGGGCGGGCCTGGGACTCGTGTCGGACCCCTCGGACGACAGCCCGACCGCGGCGTTCCTCTGCTGGTTCCTCGGTGTTGCCGTCGTCTATGGCGCCGTGCTGGGAACGGGATACGCACTCTACGGGCGGCTCGTACCCGCTGTCGTTTGCCTCGGCACGGCCGCGCTCTCGGCCGGAGGGCTCATGCGGACGCTGCCGCGGGTAGGGCTCCGCTAGGCCGGCCGACTCCCTGCAGCCTCCCGCCTCACCGGGAGACCGGGAGCCAGCTCGCTCCTGGGCTGGGGACGGCCACGAAGAGTCGGTCGTCGATGAGGTCGGCCATGTCGCGGCGCTCGTAATACTCCCCGACCAGCGTCTCGAGGACCTCGCCCACGGTCCAGCGGTCGGCGAGGGCCACCACACAGCCACCGAAGCCCGCCCCGGTGAGGCGCGCGCCCGCCGCGCCACCCTCGCGGGCGATCGCGACGACCTCGTCGAGCTCCCCGGAGCTCACGAGAAAGTCCGTGCGAAGTGAGGCGTGGGATTGGTCCATCAGTGTGCCGAACCCGACCGTATCCGCGGCAACCATCCGGTCGACCGCCCGCTCCACGCGTTCTGCCTCCCGGATGACGTGTCGGAACCGCCGAGCCAGGTTGCCACTCAGGACGTGTTCCCCGATCGCGACCAGGGTGTCCGGATCGACGGCCTCCACCAGCTCGGCGTAGGTCGTGGTCAGCTTCTCGGTGAGGTTCTCGGTCGCGATGTGACCGCCGACGACACGGAGAGCTTCCTCACATTCCTTCCGCCGCAGATTGTAGGCCGTGCGGGCAGCACCGGACTTCTCCGCCCGCACGCCCGTGTCGGCCACGACGAAACACCAGTCGTCCGGCACGCTCACATGCCGCAGCCGGAGCGGGACGAACGTGATTTTCGCCGCGCATCGGTCCCGCGCGCCCAGCGAGATCGCCTGATCCATGCCCCCGCCCCTCGTGCCGACGTACTGTTCGGCGTCCGCCATGACCTCGGCCAGGAGTCGTGGCTCTGTGGGGACCTCGTTGATGTGGGCGAGCGCGAGACCCACCGCGTTGACGAGGGCGGACGACGACGAAAGCCCTGCAGCGGGCGGAACGTCCGAGGAGACCAGACCCTCGAAACCCCTCCAGATCGCGAACCTCCGCGCCATCTCGTTGGCGGGCGCCTTGGCGTAGTTGCCCCAGCTTCCTTGGACGTACGGTGGAATCGCGGGCTCGATCTCGAACTCGACGGCAGGGAAGCGAGCATCCTCGTTGTGCAGGACGACCATGCCGTCGTCCCGGGCCCGCACCGCGATCCTCACCTGCCTTTGCAGTGCCATCGGAAAGACCGGGAGCCCGTTGTAGTCGGTGTGCTCGCCGATGAGGTTCACGCGGCCCGGTGCACAGGCGACGTGCGTCGGGGGCCCGCCGAAGCGCGCTTCGAAGGCGGTGGTCACGGCCCCCCTATCCCCTCAGGAACTCCAGCTTGGGCCACTGCGCCCAGCGGCCCCTCGTGAAGTCCGGGACGTCGACGGGATGGGACCGGTTCGCCACCGACCACTCCGTGAGCGGACAGATCACCGAGAGCATCGCCGCGTCGTAGACGTTCATGTCCGTGGGCCGGCCCTCGCGCAACGCCTTCACGAGCTGATAGTCCTCGATGTAGTCCATTCCGCCGTGCCCGGCCCCGGCGGATCGCGCCTCCAGATCGCGCCAGACCGGGTGGTCGAACTCGTCGCGGCGCTCCATCCAGTCCTCCCATCGGTGGTCGGGGCTCATGCCCTCCACGTGCACCCGGTGCGGATACCCCTGGAAGAGCCCCTTCGTCCCTTGGACCATGTGGATGCGCGAGTACGGGCGCGGGAGGTTCGTGTCGTGGCTCACGTAGATCGTCTTCCCGTGCACGGTCTTGATCATCGTCGTGTTGACGTCGCCCTGCACGTAGCGTTCCTGCCGCTTCGGATGCCCCTCCGGGTAGTGGGCTTCGGCCCAGTCGTAGAGCCCACGCGACGGCGTGCTCATGGAGACGAGATAGTCGAGCTGATCGCCCCGATTGATGTCCATGACGTTGGCGACGGGGCCGAGCCCGTGCGTCGGATAGAAGTTCCCGTCGCGTGCGAGCGCGTGCGCACGACGCCAGAGCCCCTCGTTGCGGTCCTCGAACTTGATGCCGCGCAGATCGTGGAGGTATCCGCACTCCGCGTGCAGGATCTCGCCGAACAGTCCCTGACGCGCCATGTGGAAGACCATCATCTCCGGACGGTCGTAGTTGCAGTTCTCCATCATGACGCAGTGCTTCTGGTGGCTTTCCGCCGCCTCGACCAGCGCCCAGCAATCGTCCACCGTGTAGGCGGCGGGCACCTCGGTCGCGGCGTGCTTCCCGTTCTCCATCGCCGCCAGGCAGACCGGGACGTGCCACTCCCACGGCGTCGCGGTGAAGACGAGGTCGAGGTCCTCCTCCTCGCACATCCGCACGAAGTCGGTCTCTCCTCGCGTGTAGAGCGAGGGTCGGCGGCGGCCGTCGTCCTCGACCCACGTCGCCACCTCCTCCGCCCGCGGCGCGTTGACGTCGCCGAGCGCGACGATCTCGACTCCGTCGATGCCCAGGAAGTTGCGTACGTGTGAGCCACCCTGGAGCCCGACGCCCACGAACCCGACACGGACGACGTCGATGGGCTCGGCAGCGAACGGCATCTCCGGGGCCGGACCCAAGGCAGGGCGTTCCTGTAACCTCGACATCTCCTGCGCGGACAACTCCGCCGTGCCGAAGAAGCCCAGGGGCAGCCCTCCTGGGCCGGCGCCGACCGCGCTCAGGCCGGCCGCTCCGAGGCCGGCAACGCCCAGCTTGATCGCCTCCCGCCTGGGCAGGGCGGCGGAATCCGGTGGAAGGGGGCAGTGTCGCTCGGTGGGAACGTGACGGTGTTCGTCTGACATGGTCGTCGGCTCGGTGGGGTGGAGTCTGCCAAGTGTGTCGCCGTCGGGCCGCGACCTCAAGAGACCCAACGCTCGGTCCCCTTCACGCTGGCGTCCCGCCGCGCCACGCCGCCAATTGTCGCTTCACGTCCGAAAGGGAGGAAGCAGTGCACTCACCATCCGCCCCGCAGCG
>JBDHDM010000015.1:0-22957 GCA_039591515.1 Gemmatimonadota bacterium
AGGAACAGAATGGCTGAGGCGATCGAGATCTTGTTGGTCGACGATCACGCGATGTTTCGCGCCGGCATCCGTGCCCTGATCGAGGCCGAGGGGCGGATGAAGGTCGTGGGTGAGGCGTCGAGTGGGGACGAGGCGGTGGATCGCGTCCGCGAGCTCAAGCCCGACATCGTGATCATGGACCTCGCCATGCCGGGGTCGAACGGACTCGAGGCGACGCGGCGGATTTCGGCGCTCGAGCTCAACACCAGCGTGCTCGTCCTCACGGTCCACGCCGAGGAGGAGTATCTGGTCCCGGTGGTCGAAGCCGGTGCGAGTGGTTATCTGACCAAGACCAGCGCGGACACCGATCTTCTGGAGGCGATTCGGGTGGTGGCTCGTGGTCAGGTGTTCTTGCCGCCGAAGGCCGCGACCCTCCTGTTGCGCCGCTACAAGGACGCGGAGGGTGAAGACTCTGCTGGCCTCAGCGATCTGAGCACCCGTGAGCAGGAGGTCCTCGCGCTCACAGCCGAGGGCTTCAGCTCGAGGGAGATCGGTCAGAAGCTCTTCATCAGCCCGAAGACGGTCGACACCTACCGGTCCCGCATCATGGACAAGCTCGGTCTCAGCCATCGGAGCGAGCTTGTTCGCTTCGCGCTACGCGTCGGTCTCCTGAAGGAGATCTGACCGGCGGCTAGCCAACAGCCACCAGGGCCTCAGGCGGACACCCCGGTGTCCGGGGCTCAGCCCGAGCGGCGTCCCTCGTCGTTGCCCCGGGAAGCCAGCGCCCGCTCCACCAGGTCCAACAGCTGCTCCGGGTCCACCGGCTTCCTCAGCGTCCAGCGGGCCCCGAGGACTTCCGCCATGTAAAGCTGGATGGCTCCGGTCCCCGACACCGCGATAAGGGCCGGCCTCGGTGTGAAGTCACGCAGGATCGAGATCAGCTCGAAGCCGTGCACGTCCGGCATCTGGAGGTCGGTGATGACCGCGTCCACCCCGGCGTCGAGGTAGGTCCGCAGCGCTTCCTCGCCGCCGGAGGCCACGAAGGTCTGGTATCCGGCGCGCGCCAGTATGCCCTGGAGCAGGAGTCGATCAGACTCCTCGTCGTCGACGATTAGGATCCTCGGCGCGGTCACAGAACACGGCTCCGTGCAAGAAGGGTGGCGACCCCGGCAACCTCGAAACCGTAACGCCGACATCCTTCAAAGATCAAGCTTCTTTGCGGGCGGGAGGTGCCGGCCCGTTGGGGGGAATCTCCCCTCAGTACGTGCGCCATTCCTCCCGACACCCACCGATCCGGGCAAGGGTCAATTTCCCATCGGTCATCGAGTTTCCCCATCCCCTCCCGCGTTGCCTTGATCGAGATCCTCGGAGCCGCCGCCCTCATGGGGCTCGTCGGCAGCGTCCACTGCGTCGGTATGTGCGGCCCGTTCGCGCTCGCCTGTAGCGGGCGAGCTGCCCACGTGCTGACCTGGCAGGGGGGCAAGCTCGCGACCTACGCCGCGCTCGGGGCCGTCGCCGGTTACACCGGGGGCGCGCTCCCCGGACCCGCGTGGCTCCCCCAGCTCCTCTCGGGCGGTCTGATCGTATGGTTCGGTGCCGCCATGGCCGGGCTCGTGCCCGAGCCCGCCGTTCATCTCCCGGGCCTCACCCGCTTCGCGAGTCGAGCCGCCGCCAAGCGGGACCTCGCTTCCCGTGCGCTCTTTGGCGCGGCGAACGGCCTCCTGCCGTGCGGTCTCGTCTACGCGGCTCTCGGCCTCGCCATCTCCGCGGGTGCGCCGGGAACGGGGGCTCTGGCGATGGTCGCCTTCGGGCTCGGCACGATGCCGCTGCTGACGACGGTCGCGCTCTCGGCACACCGAGTTCTGCATCAGCAGCCCCGAGCCCGTCGTGTCCTCGCCGCGGTCGCCACGCTGGCCGGCCTGTGGGTGGTGGCGACCCGGAGCGGCGCGGGGATGCCCGTACCCCTCTCGCACTGACCTCAGAAGCACTGGACTCAGCAAACACTGACCTCGAAGCCGGAACAAGGAAGGCATCGAATGGAAGAATCCACGGTCGGGACTGTGCCCGCGACGCGGGTCGAGTACGACATGGACATCGTGAAGATGTTCTTCACGGCCACCGTCGTCTGGGCACTCGTGGGCATGCTGGTCGGGGTGATCATCGCCCTGCAGCTCGCGTGGTGGCCCGCCAATCTGGGGCTGCCCTGGACGACCTTCGGGCGCCTCCGGCCGCTGCACACGAATGCGGTGATCTTCGCGTTCGCGGGCAACGTCTGCTTCACCGGCATCTACCATTCCATGCAGCGGCTCCTGAAGACGCGCATGTTCAACGACACCCTGTCGCGCATCCATTTCTGGGGATGGCAGGCGATCATCGTTTCGGCTGCGATCACGCTCCCGCTCGGCCTGACGCAGTCGAAGGAGTACGCCGAGCTGATCTGGCCCATCGACGTGGCGATCACCGTCGTCTGGGTGGTCTTCGCGATCAACTTCTTCGGCACGATCGCGAGGCGGAACGTGCAGCACCTGTACGTGGCGATCTGGTTCTACATGTCCTTCGTCCTCACGATCGCCGTGCTGCACATCGTGAACAGTCTCGCCGTGCCTGCGACGATGTTCCGCTCCTATCCGATCTACTCGGGGCTGACCGACGCTCTGGTCCAGTGGTGGTACGGTCACAATGCCGTGGGCTTCTTCCTCACGACGCCGTTCCTGGGCCTCATGTACTACTACCTGCCGAGGGCGGCCGAGCGCCCGGTCTACAGCTATCGGCTCTCGATCATCCACTTCTGGGCGCTCGTCTTCCTCTACATCTGGGCCGGGCCACACCACCTCCTCTATTCGGCCCTACCCGACTGGGCGCAGACGCTCGGCATGGTCTTCTCGGTCGTGCTCATCGCGCCCTCGTGGGGTGGCATGCTCAACGGACTACTGACGCTCAAGGGAGCGTGGGATCGGGTGCGCACGGATCCGATCCTCAAGTTCATGGTGGTCGCGGTGAGCTTCTACGGCATGAGCACCTTCGAGGGGCCGATGATGTCGATTCGGGCCGTGAACGCGCTCGCGCACTACACCAACTGGGTCATCGGCCACGTCCACTCCGGAGCACTCGGGTGGGTGGGCATGATGTCCTTCGGCATGATGTACTGGATGGTGCCGCAGATCTGGGGTCGGCAGCTGGCCCATCCCAAGTGGGCGTCCCACCACTTCTGGCTCGCGACGATCGGCATCGTGATCTACACGGTGGCGATGTGGGCGGCGGGGCTCATGGAAGGGCTGCAGTGGCGGGCCCTCAACGACGCCGGTCAGCTCGCGAACCCGATCTTCCTGGACATCACCAACCGGCTCGATCCGTTCCTGTGGCTCCGGTTCATCGGTGGCAGCATGTACCTGGTCGGAGCGGTGATGATGGCGATCAACTTCTGGCAGACGATCCGCGGCTCGGGTGAGCCCGCGGGCGCGGACGCCGTAGCCGTCGGCGCGGACTGAGGAGAGTAGCGATGAGCAACGAGAATCAGGCGCAGTCCGAAAAGGCCTACGGCCAGTTCCACCGGAGAATGTTCGAGGGCAAGGCGGCGGTGTTCGCGGTGGCGTGCACGATCGCGATCAGTATCGGCGGGATCGTCGAGATCGTCCCCATGTTCACGGCCAGCTCGGCGTCGTGGGAGCGCGCCGACCACATCACGCCCTACTCTCCGCTCGAGGTCGCCGGGCGCGACATCTACATCCGTGAAGGCTGCTACCTGTGCCACTCGCAGATGGTGCGACCGATGCGTGCGGAGATCCTGCGCTACGGTGAGTGGACCCGGGCGGCCGAGTACCAGTACGATCGCCCCTTCCTGCTCGGCTCGCGGCGGCTGGGGCCGGACCTCCAGCGCCAGGGCGGCAAGTATCCGGACGCCTGGCACTACGAGCACATGCGCGATCCGCGTTCCACGTCTCCGGGTTCGGTCATGCCACCCTATCCGTGGCTCCTCGAGAAGAAGATCGACCCGGCGGACATCGGCGCCTCCGTACGGGCGCTCCAGCGCGCCGGGACGCCCTACGTGGGTGCGGACGACGCCTCGGTGGCGTCGAGTCTCCAGTCACAGGGCGCGACGATCACGCAGACATTGGCGACGAGCGGGATCACGGCGGAGTGGGACGACGAGATCGTGGCCCTCATCGCGTACCTCCAGCGCCTCGGGGTCGAGGGGCGGGAGTATCTTCGGAGTCAGGGAGGTGGACAATGAACCCGCTCATGCGAGAGGCGGCCGCCTCCGTCGAGATGGGGTGGCTGCTCGGCGTCATGACGGCGGTCTTCCTCGCTTCGTTCCTCTATTGGTGCTGGTACGCATACGCGCCCAGCCACAAACCCCGCATGGATCGAGCTGCGCTCATGCCGTTCGACGGAGGTGAAGGGTGAGCAAGGACACCAACCGGCTCCTCGGCCACTCCGACGAGGCCGATGGCATCGACGAGTACGACAACCCGTTGCCCGACTGGTGGGTCGGATTGTTCTGGCTGACGATCGTCTGGGCTATCGGATACGGCATCCACTACCACTTCATCGCCAACCGCTCGTTCGAGCAGGCCCTGGCAGACGAGATGGCGGTTGCCGAAGCACGCTGGCCCGCGGAAGCCGCTGCCGCTGCCGCGGCGGCTGCCGCTGAGAGCTTCACGGTGACTCCGGAGTTGGTCTCCGGAGGCGAGCAGGTCTACAACACACAGTGCATCGCCTGTCACGCCCCGAACCTCGAGGGCCTCATCGGGCCCTCCTTCGTCGACGACGAGTGGGTGCACGGGGGGACCGTGGCGGACATCCTGCGGATCATCCGCGACGGCGTGCCCGAGAAGGGCATGATTCCCTGGGCCCCGATCCTGACCGCACAACAGATCAACGAAGTGGCCGCGTTCATCCTGCAGCGGAACATGGACGCGACCGGGCGCACCCTGGACGATTTCATGGGGACCGGCGCGGGAGGCTGACCGCATGACGACACTCCGCCTCCCCGGAATGTCGGGCACACGCGATTGGGTCTACCCCCAGTCGATCGACGGCTTCTTCATGCGGCTGCGCAGGGGGACGTTCCTCCTGCTGCACGTGCTGCTGTTCGCGGCGCCATGGATCACGGTGAAGGGGCATCCCCTCCTCCAGATCGACCTGCCCGCCCGGAGGCTCTTCCTCTCCGGAGCGATCTTCACGCCGTCGGATACCATCTTCCTCGCCCTGCTGCTCTTCTTCCTCGCGTTCTCGCTCTTCTTCTTCACGGCGGTTTTCGGTCGGATCTGGTGCGGGTACGCCTGCCCGCAGACCGTCTTCCTGGAGAGCTGGATCCGACCGATCGAGCTCTTGATCGAGGGAGACCGGACGCAGCGCAAGCGACGCGACGCGCAGAGTCTCTCGTTCGACGGGGCGTGGCGGAAGCTGGTGAAGTGGACGCTCTTCGCGACCGTGGCATTCCTGCTCGCGATGGCGATGATGAGCATCTTCAGCGGGGCCCGACCCCTGTGGACCGGACGGGCCAGCGCGACGTCGTACACACTGGTCGCCATCTTCACCGCCCTGTGGTACGCGGACTTCACATGGTTCCGCGAGCAGTTCTGCATCTACCTCTGCCCGTACGCCCGTTTCCAGAGCGCGTTGACCGACGCGGAGACGTTGCTCATCTCGTACGACGAGGGACGTGGCGAGCCGCGAGGCACCAAGCGGGGCCCGGCGGGCGGGTGCATCGACTGCAAGAAGTGCGTCGTCGTATGCCCCCAGGGCATCGACATCCGGGACGGATTCCAGCTCGAGTGCATCCAGTGCGCCCGCTGCATCGATGCTTGCGAGAGCGTCATGACCAGGTTCGGGCAACCGACGCTGGTGCGGTACAGCTCGATCGCGGCCGACGAGGGAGTGGCGAAGCGACGTTTTCGTCCACGTACGGTCGCGTACGGCTCCCTCATGGCCGGGCTCGTCGCGGCCGGCATCGTTCTGCTCGTGGCGCGAGTGCCGTTCGAGGCCACGGTCAATCGAGCCCCCGGCTCGCTGTACACGCTCGACGCGGACGGCTTCGTGAGGAACACCTACCTGCTTCAGATCACGAACAACGAGGCCGAAGCCGAGTCGGTGCTTTATGGCGTTCGGCTCGAGGGCCTCGACGGGGCGCAGATCATCGCCTCGCCCCTGATGCTGGGTGCGGAGGAGACGCGGACCGTGCCGCTCGTGATCCGACTGCCCGCCGCCGTGATCGATGCCCGCACGATCCCGTTTCGCGTGATCATCTCGTCGCCGGAGCGGGAGCTGCAGATACCCACGACCTTCAAGACGGACGCGAGCGTCGGAGGAGGCGCATGAAGACGGTCGAGATCGATGCGAAGTGGTGGTCGGATCACGTCTGGCCGATCGGGATCACACTGGCGCTGTTGGTGGTGGTCGCCGTCAACGTGGCCTTCGTCGCGATCGCGGTCGGCGGAGCCGACGAGGTCGCCGAGTCGTACGAGACCGGCGAGCGGTGAGGCGCCGCGAGGCGCCGCGAGGGGTCGTGAGGCCGTGGTAGGCGCGTCCGCAGAGGGTCGGCAGCCGGCGGAGGCGGCGTGTCCGCATTGTGGTGTGGCCGTCGAGGGCCCCGAAGACGCCTTCTGCTGTCGCGGATGCGAGATGGCGTGGTCGATCATCCAGGGCGCCGGGCTGGAGCGGTATTACGCCGAGCGCACCGAGCTACCCCCACGACCGGAGCCGCTGAGGGAGCGCTGGGACTCGGTGGAGCCGGAGCGCATGCCCGACGGGACGTGCCAGCTTCGCATGGCCGTCGACGGGCTTCGGTGCGCCTCGTGCGTGTGGGTTACCGAGAGCGTCCTCGTGCGGACGGAGGGGATCGAGAGCGCCACCGTCAGCTACGCGACGGGACGCGCCACGGTGCGTTGGGATCCCGACCGTATCGGTCTCGACACGGTGGCCGGGCGGATCTCCTCCTTGGGGTATCGTCCACGCATCCTCGGCACCGAGGCTCGCCGTGACGACGCGCTCCTGACACGACTCGGCGTCGCCGCGTTCGCGGCGGCGAACGTGATGATGTTCTCTGCTGCGATCTATGCGGGATGGCTCGGAACGATGGAAGTGGCCTACGTCGAGCTCTTCCGATGGGCCTCGCTCGTGTTGGCCACGCCCGTGGCGCTCTACTCTGCATCGCCGTTCTTCGAGGGTGCGTGGACGGGCCTCCGGCATCGGGTGTTGCACATGGACGTGCCCATCGCCCTCGCGGTCGCGGTTCTGTACGCGCAGGGGGTGGTGGGCACACTCGTGGGCTTCGACACCTATCTCGACTCGCTCACGATGCTGGTGACCCTGCTCCTCGCGGGCCGCGTCCTCGAGTCTGGCGGGCGGAGGCGGGCCGCCGAAGCCGCCGTGACCCTCGCGGCGACCGTGCCGGCGACCGCGCGGAGAATCGTGGGCGACACCCTCGAGGTCGTGGCGTCCGAATCGCTGCTCCCCGGCGACCGGATCGCGGTGGGGGCCGGAGAAGATCTTCCGGCGGACGGCGTCGTGGTGGCGGGGCGGGGCTCACTCCAGCGCGCGCTGCTGACGGGGGAGTCCGCCCCGGTCGTGGTGGAGGAGGGGGACGAGGTCTGGGCGGGGACCGTGCTGTTGGACGGGTCGGTCACCGTCGACGTATCCGTCGCGGTGGAAGGCACGGTGATCCAGCAGATGGCCGAGCAGCTGCGGCAAGCGGCGGACCGCGGGACTCGGCCGTCCTCGTCGGACCGGCTGGCGCCTTGGTTCACGGGTGTCACACTCGCCGTCGCGGCCGTCACGTTCTCGATTTGGCTCCCCTTGGCCGGTGGGGCGAAGGCGCTCGCGACCACCGTCGCCGTGTTGATCGTCGCCTGTCCGTGTGCGCTCGCCCTGGCCAAGCCGCTGACGGCGGCCGCGGGGCTTGGGGCGGCCGCCAGACGAGGCCTTCTCTTCCGCTCGGCGGACGCGCTTCTCGAAACGGCGCGGGTCGACGTCGTGGCGCTCGACAAGACCGGGACGGTGACGGAAGGGGCGGTCGAGATCGTGTCCGCGTCGGATCACGACGTGCGTGTGGCGGCGGGCCTCGAACGGTACAGCCGGCATCCCATCGCGATCGCGATCATCCGTGAGGCGATCGCGCGCGGGCTCGCGCTCCCCGCCGCGACCGATGTGAGGGAAGAGGCGGGCACAGGGATCAGCGGCCGGGTCGACGGGACACCGTGGCGCCTGCGGAGCGGGGGAGCCGACGTCGTGGTTCTCGAAGGACAGGATGGGTACCGCGGCCTGATCCGGATCGGCGACCGCGTCAGGGACGACTCGCGCAGGGCGGTCGGCGCGCTGCGGGCGCTGGGCGCGTACGTGGCGCTCCTCAGTGGCGACGACGCGGAGCCTACGGGCCGCATCGCCGAGGCGATCGGCGCGAGCGAGTGGTGGGCCGACCAGAGCCCCGCTGAGAAGGCGCGGCGAATCGAATCCTGGCGCCAGGAGGGGCGGATGGTCCTGCTGGCCGGCGACGGAATGAATGACGGGCCTGCGCTGGCTGCCGCCGACATCGGAGTCGCCATGGGAACGGGGGCGGCGTCGAGCATCATGACGGCCGACGCGGTGTTGGGCGTCGGATCCATCCAGCCGCTCGCGGCGGGCGTGAGGGTGAGCCGGGTGTGTCGCGACGCGGTCCGAGCCAATCAGATCCGGTCGGTCGTGTACAACGTGCTGGCCGTCTCCGCCGCCGCGGCCGGCTGGGTCAATCCGCTCGTGGCGGCGGTGCTGATGCCGCTCTCGAGCGCCATGGTGTTGGCCGGCGCGGGACGCGTCGAGCGCCGGGTTCGAGCGCTGGAGCGGGCATGATCGCGATCACCTTCCTCATCCCGATCGCGGTCGGGATCGCGCTCGTCTTCTTGATCCTCTTCCTCGGAGCGGCCCGCTCGGGGCAGTTCGACGACCTGGACGACCCTGCCGAGCGGATTCTCCACGACGACTAGAGCGGCCGGGCAGAGGTCGCCCGGCGACCTCAGCCGGCGGAGCTTTGTACGAGCTCCCGCGTCGCCGAGAGCAGGTCGTCGATTCGGAACGGCCTTCGGAGGAGCACCCTGGAGCCCTCCTCACGCCACGGACCGAAAAAAGGCACGTCGTCGGCGCGCGGGTCGCGGATGATGATGATCGGGAGATCCGGGTGAGGCTCCGCGATCGGCGCGAGCGGGTCCCCGCGCTCGATCCCGAGCGATGGGAGGTCCGACACGACGAATGCGACCTCACGGTCGCGGATCGTATCCAACGCGGCCGTCGCGTCTTTCGCGTGAACCACCTCCAGGCCCTCCCCTCCGAGCACGTCTCCGATCACGCGTCCGAGCTCGTCTTGATCCTCGAGAAGGACGACGACCGGAGGGGGAGGGGGCACGGCGCTACCCGCTAGCGCGGGTCGACTTCCGCGAAGACGTCCGCCTGCCCGTCATGCGTGAACGAGTAGACCTGATACGGGGTCGCGCCGGGACCTTCCATGCCGGGCGACCCGATCGGCATTCCGGGCACGGCGATCCCCGCGATCCGGGGCTGTTCGGCGAGCAAGCGCTTCACCTGCTCTGCCGGGACGTGACCCTCCACCACGTAGCCGCCGACGATCGCCGTATGGCAGGACGACATCGAGGTGGGCACGCCCCCGTCGCGCTTGATGCTCATGAGGTCCCGCACGTCCCGCGCATCGACGTTGAACCCGGCCGCTTCCAGATGCTCGATCCACCCGCCGCAGCAGAGGCAGGAGGGCGCTTTGTACACGAGCACGGTGGGCAGGTCCTGGCCGGAATCGACGTCCGCGGTTGCGGCTTGCGGAGCCGCGTCGACTTGCCCGCAGGCTCCGAGGACGAGGCCAGCGAGGGTAAGGAAGAGGAAGCGGCGGAGCTCGATCATGGTCGGTTCGGGTCTGAGGCCCAGATGGCGTCGTGGTAAGATAGGGCGGCGGTCGGTATCGTCACCAGCGCCGGAAACGAGCCGGTTCGGTCGAAACGAGCGGACCCGCCTCGTCGTACGCCTCGATACCACCGATCCTCAACCGGGAGTTCCGATGGAGTGGGACGCTATCGCTCCGATGCTCGTCGCGATCGTGGCCATCCTCACTGTAGGTGGAGTCGCGATCCTGCGCCCCATCGCGAAGCGCGTGTCCGAGTTGCTGGAATTCTACGCCCGTGACCGGCAGTCCGGCATCGAGGGTGACGTGCACCAGATGCGCGAGCTCCTCGAGACGATGGACGCGCGCCTTCGGCTGATGGAAGAGCGGCAGGACTTCACCGACAGGCTGCTCACGTCAGGTAGCGAGGTCGCAGGTCGGGAGGCGCTCGAAAAGCCGACCGATCCCTGAGTCAGGCGCTCGCTCGATGGGTGAGCGGGCCGAGGGGTCAGGGAGTGCGACGGGCTTCTTGCTCGTCGTGCTGGGCGGCGCGAGCGTTGGCGCGGTCCCGTGCCTGCATGGCGTCGCCGACGCCTGACGCGCCCGGAACCGGCAGCTCGGCAACGATGCTGTCCTTTTGGGCGCGGGTCAGCTCGGCCTGCTCGCTCGCTTCGCCGGAGCAGGCCGCAGCCGCGCACAGGAGGGCCGCGGGCAGCATGGAACGTCGGGAGATGCACATGCTCCACTTTTGCCCATGTGCACCCCTCACTGCAAGTTGCGCGGAATGACGACCGGATCGGACGAAGGCGCATCGGCGAGGGGGAGGGCGGGGCGGTCGGGCCTCGGGCTCGGCACTCAGATCCTCCTGGGTATGGTCGTCGGCTCGATCCTCGGAGCCGTGTTCGGCGAGCGGATCTCCGTGGTCGAGCCCCTCGGAGACCTCTTCATCCGACTCCTCGTGCTCGCCGCGATCCCGCTGGTGTTCTTCAACCTGTTGGCGGGGCTCACCGCCCTGACCGACGTGCGCACGTTCGGACGACTCGCCGGCAAGATCATGGGCTACTACGTCATCACCGACGTCGTCGCGCTGTGTCTCGGGCTCGGGGCGATGGCCGTGCTGCGGCCCGGCGTCGGGATGCAGCTCACCGAGCAGGTCGATACGGCCGTGGGCACGGTGCCGTCCGTGCCCGACGTTCTGCTCGGCATGATCCCCACGAACGCCTTCGCGGCCTTCTCCGAGGGCAACGTCGTCCAGATCGTCGTGGTCGCGGTGCTGCTCGGCATCTCGACGCTCATGCTCGCGGACGAGCCACGGGTCCGCCTCTCGAAGGCGTTCTCCGACCTCGCGGCGCTGCTGCGACGCCTGGTGGACCTGATCCTGCTCACGGCCCCGATCGGCATCGGTGCGCTGATGGCGGTGACCGTCGGGCGTTACGGCGCCGCGCTCATCGGCCCCATGACGAAGTTCCTCGGGGGAGTCTATGTGGCGCAGCTCGTCGTCTTCGTCGGGTACATGACCCTGCTGCGGCTCTTCACTGACCGTAGGCCGGGGCGTTTTCTGGCCGAGACGGGGCCACTGTGGGCCACGACCGCAGCGACGACGTCGAGCCTCGCGTCACTCTCGGTGTCCCTCGAGATGGCCGAGGAGATCCGGCTGCCCCGTTCGCTCTACTCCTTCACCCTCCCGCTCGGGGCCCAGCTCAACAAGGACGGGACGTCGGTCATGCTCGGCGCCGTTCTCCTCTTCACCGCCCAGGCGGCCGGCGTCGAGTTCACCCCGGCTGCGCTCGTCTCGGTCCTGCTGATCGGACTGCTCCTCTCGGAGGGTTCCGGGGGAATCCCGGGGGGAGGCTTCGTGATCGCGTTGATCTATGTTCAGGCGTTCAACCTGCCCATCGAAGTGGCGGCGATCGTGGGTGGCATCTATCGCCTCGTGGACATGGGCAACACCACCATCAACGTCATGGGCGACATGATTGGCACCTCGCTGGTCGCGGCGTCCGAGGCCAACCGGGGATCCGCATGAATCCGGAAGTCCGAGCGCTCTTTCCGGGCGCCGAGCGCCGCGCGTATCTGAACATCGCGGCCAAGGGGCTCGTGCCCACCACCGTGCGGGACGTCGTCGCCGCGTACATGGACGACTGCGTCGACGGCACCAGCGACAAGGACCTCCTCCGTGAGCAGGTCGACGACGTGCGCGCTTCGTTCGCCACCATGATCGGCGCCGACGCCGATGAAGTCGGGATCACGAAGAACGTCTCGGAGGGCCTCAACCTCATCGCCGCGAGCCTGGAGTGGAGCCCGGAGGACAACGTGGTCATCTGCCCGGAGCTCGAACATCCGAACAACATCTACCTCTGGTACAATCTGCGTCGGCGGCATGGCGTGGAGGTGCGTGCGCTTCCATCGGAGGAGGGCCACATGCCGATCGAGGCGATGGTCGGGGCGATGGACGATCGGACGAAGGTGGTCACCTCCCCCACGATCTCGTTCGCACCGGGCTTCGTCACACGGCTGGCGCCGCTCGTTTCGCGAGCCAGGGAGGTGGGCGCGCTCACGGTGGCAGACGGGGCGCAGTCGGTCGGAGCCCTCGACACGGACGCGCGCGCGCTGGGGATCGACGCCATGGCCGTGGGATGCCAAAAGTGCCTGCTCTCGCTGTACGGCTTCGGCTTCCTCTACGTGCGGCGTGCAGTGGCGGAACGTCTGGTGCCGATCCACGTGGCCCGCTACGGAATCGATCTCGACGCCCACGAGACCGCCTACTCGGAGGGCCCACTGGAGTACGCGGCGGGAGCCCGCCGCTTCGACCTCGGCAACTACAACTACCTCGGAATGTCCGCGACCCGGGCCTCGCTGTCGCTCATTCACGAGATCGGAGTGCCCGAGATCGAGCGGCACGCACGTGGGCTCGCGGCTCGCCTCGCCGAGGGGCTGCTCGAGCTCGGGCTCCCCGTGGTCGGGGGTGAGCCGGGACCACACCTGGCACACATCGTCTCGTCGGGACGTCTCGGAGGTGGCCGGCACTACACCGCGGATGATCCCGAGGTGAACGAGCTCCATCGACATCTCGTCGATGCGGAGACCGTCTTCTCCCTGCGCAGCGGTGTGCTCCGATTCTCGTTCGGGCTCTACAACGACGAGTCGGACGTGGAGCGCGTGCTCGGTACCGTGCGGGCGTGGCGTTCGGGCAAGGTGGCGGTCGGGTAGTTTCCCCGAAGCCGCAGTCGGGGCTCGTCGGCACCAGTCCCGTGACACCGTGGCGAAGGGGAATCCCCGACGCCCACGATGGGGGTGTGCCCGAGAGTCGATCGCGGCCCTGCGCGGTACCTTACGATCGTTCCTCCGCGGGACCGATTGTAGACCGTCGGAGTAACCCTGGCTGGTCGCGAGCCTCGAGACTGATCCCGAGCCTCCAGACCGGTTCCGAGACACTAGAGTCGACTCGACCGCGCCCCGGCGCAGAAGCAGAAAAGGAGCCCCATCGTGAAGCGTGTCCTGATGTGTGCCGCTGTTCTGACCCTTCTCTACGCGGTGCCGGTCGAAGCCCAAATCCGGCCGTCAGCTGAGTCGCTCTCCGATCTCTACTCCGGTCGTGCGTACTCGCCCTATGCACAACGCGCGTTCGGAAGTCGTCCACTCTGGGGCGATACGCATCTGCACACGGGACTCTCGATGGACGCCGGTCTTTTTGGCGCCCGACTCGGACTGGAGGAGGCGTACCGCTTCGCGCGCGGCGAGGAAGTCGTGGCGTCGACCGGGCAGCCGGTGAAGCTGTCTCGTCCCCTCGACTGGCTCGTGATCGCCGACCACTCCGACGGAATGGGCCTGATCAATGCACTGGCGAAGGGTGATCCGGCGGTAACCCGCTTCGAGCAGGGCCAGCGTTGGGCGGACGGACTGCGGGCGGGTGGCCAGACCGCGGTCGAGACCGCGCTCGATCTCATCTCGGCCGGCTCCCAGGGTACCATCGCCCCAGAGCTGATCGCCCTCTTCTCCCCGGGCTCGCCGCAGTTCGAGACGCTGTGGCAGGAGGTCATCGACGCGGCCGAGGCTTTCAACGACCCCGGTTCCTTCACCGCCTTCATCGGCTTCGAGTGGACTTCGCTCGTCGCCGGCAACAACCTCCACCGCAACGTCATCTTTCGCGACGGGGGCGAGAAGGCCGGCCAGGTCGTTCCCTTGACGATGACCCCGCCGATCGGCACGCAGGATCCACTCGACCTGTACGCGTATCTCGACGCTTACGAGGAGAAGACCGGCGGCTCCGTGCTCGCACTCGCGCACAACGGCAACCTCTCCAACGGCATCATGTTCCCTGTCGACCAGCAGTACACCGGCCGGGCGCTCGACGCTCGCTACGTCGAGGAGCGGGCGAAGTGGGAGCCGATGTACGAGATCACCCAGATCAAGGGTGACGGCGAGGCGCATCCGTTCCTCTCGCCGGATGACCAATTCGCCGACTACGAGAACTGGGACGTCGGCAACCTCGACCTCAGCGCGGGCAAGACGAACGACATGCTCGCGGGCGAGTACGCCCGTGAGGCGCTGAAGAACGGCCTCCTCCTCGAGCGGCGGCTCGGGACCAACCCGTACAAGTTCGGGGTCGTCGGCTCCACGGACAGCCACACCGGCCTCGCCACGGCGCAGGAGGACAACTTCTTCGGGAAGCACACCGGGGTCGAGCCGTCTCCGGAGCGCATGGAGCACGCCTTCATGGAAACCGAGTTCGGCGAGATCGAGGGCTACGAGTCGGTTGCGTCGGGGCTGGCCGCCGTCTGGGCCGAGGAGAACACCCGTGCGTCGGTCTTCGACGCCATGGAGCGCAAGGAGGTCTACGGCACGACGGGCTCGCGCATGGCGATCCGGTTCTTCGGAGGCTGGGACTTCACGAACGACGATCTCAATAGCCGTCAGCCCGCCTTCCAGGGTTATGACAAGGGCGTTCCCATGGGCGGGGACCTCCGACCTCGTGAGGGCAACGCCGCTCCGAGCTTCATGGTGTACGCGCTCCGCGATCCGATCGGGGCGAACCTCGACCGGATCCAGATCGTGAAGGGGTGGCTCGACGACGCCGGCGACACGCAGGAGAGAGTCTACGACGTGGTGTGGTCGCCGGGGCGTGAGCTGGACCCGAACGGCAACCTTCCCCCCGTCGGCAATACCGTCGACGTCGAGAGCGCGAACTGGACGAACACGATCGGGGCCTCCGAGCTCGGCGTCGTCTGGACCGACCCCGATTTCGACCCGGATCACCCCGCTTTCTACTACGCCCGCGTACTCGAGATTCCCACGCCTCGGTGGGTGGTGTACGACGCGTTCCGGTTCGGGGTCGAGATCCCCGACGGTGCCCGGACGATTCACCAGGAGCGAGGCTACACATCTCCCATCTGGTATACGCCGGGGGGCTGATCTCCCTGGGCCGCTGATTCCGTCCAGGGGCGCACGGTCGCCCGGTGGCCAGCCCACCGGGTGGCCAAAGCCAGCCGTGTAGCCCAGTGTACGCTGATGCGTACCCGGCGCCTCTCACGTTTCCTACTTGCGGTTGCTCTGCCCGCCGGTCTGCCTCCGATCGGGGCGGCTCAGGCTCCGGCAGAGGTCGACCGCGCGACCGGCGCGCTTCGGGCCGAGCGAGGGAGCTGGGCCGCCGCACTCGAGTCGTTCGGCGCACGCCTCGCCCACGACGTCGAGACCGACTCGGTCGGGGGGATCGTCGCGGGCGTGGTGGTCGACGGCGATCTCGTTTGGGCGGACGCATGGGGCTGGGCGGACCGGGACGCAGGCGTGGCGATGAGCACATCATCGGTATCCCGAACCGGATCGATCTCGAAGTCGGTCACCGCCGTGCTCATGATGCGGCTGGTCGATCGCGGCGTGATCGAGCTCGATGATCCGGTTCGGGACTATCTGCCGGCGGTCGACGGCCTCGCAACCGCTCGACCGGGTGCCGAGCCCATCACCTTCCGGCACCTCGCGAGCCACACGGCCGGCCTTGTCCGGGAGCCGGATTGGCCCGGGTCGGTCGTGGGACCGATCGAGGCGTGGGAGGAGCGGATCCTGGCTTCGATCCCGCTCACCGCCTTCGACTCGATTGCGGGAGCCCGGTATCAGTACTCCAACATCGGTTTCGGGATGCTGGGGCTCGCGCTCTCGCGGGCGGCGAAGGAGTCGTTCATGGCTCTGGTTGAGCGGGAGATCTTCGTGCCACTCGGAATGACCGGATCCGCCTTCGTGGTCGTAGGCGCCGAGCTCCAGCCGCGGCTGGCGGCCGGGTATGTCCACCGGGACGGCGGGATCGACCCGGAGCCGTCGGCCAGGGAGCATGCTGGACGTGGCTACAAGGTCCCCAATGGAGGCGTGTACTCCACCGTTGCGGATCTGGGCCGCTTTCTCGGCGCCATGTCCGGCGTGCCCGGCCTCACCATCCTGAGTGATCGAAGTCGGGCGGAGATGATGCGAGTCCAGACGCCGGAAGATCCCAGGTCGGGCTATGGCCTCGGGTTCCGGGTCACGATCGACGAGGAGGGGCGCCGGACGATCTCCCACGGCGGCTCCGTAGCCGGGTACAACGCCCACATGGCCGCCGATCCCGACGCCGCGATCGGGGTCGTGCTTCTGCGGAACTACTCCGGAGGTGTCACGGACCTCGGGCGCTCGGCCACGGATCTCGTAGCGGAGCTACGGGGCCTCGGGCGCTGATCCCACCGCTCGTCACCCCACGGACGGGGTCTCCTCCCACCCGGCCTGGCCGGCCTCGACCTCCCGCTCGGCCGTCACGTACGCGATCGCGTGCAGAGGCACCGCCACCGCGGCGACCAGGATGCCCTGCAGCACCGGGTCGACGAACGCGTAGAGCGCGAACGCCACCGTCCAGAAGACCGTGCCGAGGAGCGCGAACGGGCGGATCCCGCTGGCGGGCGCGCGCGACCAGGCGAGAACGATGTTCACGGACCCGGTGAAGGCGAGGAGGAGCCCGAACGAGACGGAGAGCATCCGGAACTGACGCCAGAGAGTCGGGCGCAGCGGATCGAACGACTCGGCCTGCTTCATGGCGTTCATCGCGAACTCGCGCATCCCGAAGAAGCCGTTCTCGAGGACGAACATCCACACGTGGGCTGCCCCGTGCGCCGCCCCGCAGAGCAGGAGCCAGAGCCCTGCGGCCCAGAGCCACACCCTCGGATTACGAAGCACCGGGCGCTCCTTTCTCCGAGAGCTGTTCCTGGTGCGGCTCATCCGGCGGGCGGCCGGGCTCCCAGCCGGCGATCCTCTCCGCGAGCCGAAAGACCGAGAGCGGTGACGAGCCTTCGGCCTTGTTGTTCACGATCACGAACGCATCACGCTCGGCCACGGTGGCGTCGAGCACGGTCATCGCGATCCGCTCTCGGGACGGGAGGTCTTCGTCCACGATCCGATCGAAGGGCTCGTATCGATCGCGAGCGACCTCGTACCGGAGTCCGGCGTGCAGCATCCACCGCACGACCAAGGCCGGTTGGTAGAAGGGTGACAGGACCTCGAGTTGCCGTTCGAGCGGCGCCATCGCCGGGTGCACGTTGTAACAGTGCGCGGCTCCCACCGCGTCGAGCAGCTCCGCGTACTCCGAGGTGAGCAGCGCAGGCGTGCGCAGCTCCACGGCATAGAGCGGGCCTTCCGGCAGGGCGTCGAGGAAGCGGTGCAGCCGCTCGAAGAAGGGACCTCGCCCACCGACGACGTTGGGGTGCACGGGGGAGAACTGGAAGAGGAGCGGGCCCGCGTTGCGGCCCAGCCCTTCCCACATCGGTCCGACGACCTCCTGGACCGCGTAGAGCGGGTCGAGGAAATGCGGGTTCACGTCTCGCACCCCGAAGCCCTCCGGCTTGGTGGGCGAGGTGAGCAGGCGGTTCGCCTTGACCAGAAACCGAAAGTCGGAGGGGACCGCCTCGGCATACCGAGCGAAGTCTTCGGTCTTGAGCGGCCCATAGTAGGTGCGGTCGATGCCGACGGCGCGCAGGAGGGGGTGACGGGCGTACGCCTCCAACCCGTGGCGTGCCAACGTCGACTGCGAGGCTGGCCGGTCGTAGACGATGCCGTCCCAGCCGGGAAAGCTCCACGAGGACGTACCGAGCCGGACGGTGGTCGGGATCCGATGCGCGGTGTCGCGGAGCGCGGGCGGGACGGACGCCGCCCCTACGGGAGAGGCCGGCTCTGGGGCCGGCTCGTCGGGGAAGAGGCCGAGCTGAACGTCCATGGCTGAGGGCTAGCGAAAGGCCGTACGCGAATCAACCCTGCCTCCCTGGCGAATGAGTAATTGTCATATATATAAATCGCTTATATAGTTGTTCCGACGACGCACCCCTCGCTCATGCTCTGGAGGTCCCTTGGCCGGGATGACGCCACTCACGTACGAGATCCTGCTCGCCCTCGCGGACGAGTCGAGACACGGTTACGGGATTATCAAGGAGATCGAGGAACGCTCGGGCGCTGGGGCCGCCCCGAGCACGGGTGCGCTGTACCTCGCGCTCCAGCGGATGCAGACCGACGCGTTGATCGAAGAGACGGCTGCGGGCCCCGGTGCCGATGCCCGACGCAAGTACTACCGGCTCACGCTCAAGGGGCGCGACCACGCCGAGGCCGAGTCGGTCCGGCTGGCGGAGCTCGTGGTGGCGGCGCGCCGGAAGAATCTGTTGGCCGGGGGCGCATCGTGACGAGGCGCCTTCTCGGCGCCCTCCTCCGGCTCGCGCCGCGAGGGTTTCGGGAGGGGCCGGGAGCCGACCTGCTGCAGGTCCACGACGCGCGGGCCGCCGAGCTGACCGGGAGAGATCGCCGGTTCATCAGGCTGCGTCGTCTCGACTTCGGAATTCGGGAGGCGTGGGGCTTGGGCGTGCTCGTGGCGGGGCTGTGGATCGACGTATGGAACCAACGGGAGAGGAGGGGAGGGGTCATGTTCGAGACGCTCTGGCAGGACGCGCGGTTTGCGGCACGCTCGCTGCGGCGCAACCCGGGGTTCGCGTGGACGGCGATCGCGGTGATCGCGATCGGAATCGGCGCCAATGCGGCGATCTTCACGGCGGCGAACGCCTTCTTCTTCCGACCGCTCCCGTTCGACGAGCCGGGCGAGCTCGTGGTGCTGTACGAGACGAATCCGGAGTTCGGCTGGGACGACGCGACCGCCGCCCCGGCCAACATGTTCGATTGGCGCGAGCAGGTCGGGGCGTTCGCCGACGTCTCCGCGTACTCCGAGTTCACGTCACAGCTCACGACGTTCCGAGAAGGGGAGCCGGTCCTCGTGGGCGGCACGAGCGTCGTGGGCAATTTCTTCACGACGCTGGGTGTCGCTCCGCAGCTCGGGCGTACCTTCCGCCTCGAGGAGACGTGGGAAGGCTCCGACAACGTGGTCGTGCTCAGTCACCGGCTGTGGCAGGAGTACTTCGGTGGGGATCCCGACGTCGTCGGCAAGACGATCCAGATGAACGACGCCTCGCCCGAGATCGTCGGGGTCATGCCCGCCGGATTCCACTTCCCGAGCGCGCAGACGGACCTCTGGTACCCACGCGGCTGGGCGGTGGGGGCGCGAGAGGAGGTGTGGTTCCGACGGGCGCACATGGTACGCGCATTCGCTCGCCTCGCGCCGGGGGTGGACATGGATGAAGCCGACGCGCAGCTCCAGGTCGTCGTCCGAAGGCTGCAGGTCGAGTATCCGGAGACGAACGCCGTGATGGGAGCTGGCATCGCTCCGATGCACGACTTCCTCGTGAAGGGGGTGCGTACCCAGCTTCTCGTGCTCCTGGGTGCGGTCGGGCTCCTGCTTCTGCTGGCGTGCACCAACGTCGCGAATCTGATGCTCGTCCGGGCGAACGATCGCACCCGTGAGGTCGCGCTCCGTCGGGCGCTCGGTGCCGCCCGGGAGCGGGTCGCCCGCCAGATGCTCGGCGAGAGCGTGCTCATCGCAGGTATCGGCGCTGCGATCGGCCTTGCCCTGGGTTGGGTGGGCCTCCAGGCGATCGCGACTTCCGAGGACCTCGGAATCGACGGAGCCACGTCCCTCGCACTCGATCACCGCGTGGTGCTGTTCACGGCCGCCGTGGCGATCGCGAGCGGCCTCCTGTTCGGGGCGGGGCCGGTCTTTCGGACCATGGCCGGCGACGCGGAATCCGCCTTGCGCGACGGGGGTCGGAGCAGCACGGGCGGGCGCCGGGGCCTCCGCACGGTCAGCGCGCTGGTCACGGTCGAGGTCGCGTTGGCGCTCATGCTCGTCCTGGGCGCCGGGCTCATGGTGCGCACCTTCGCGACGCTGCGCAGCGTGGACCCGGGCTTCGAGCCGGCCGGCCTGATGGCGGTCCAGTTCGGCATACCCCCGTCCCGATACCAGACCCGCGACGAGGTCCTGGACTTCTACGACCGCTTCATCGCTTCGATGGAGGCGCGTCCGGGCATCCGGAAGGTGGGCACGGTTCAGCAGCTCCCCCTCAGCGGAACGAGTTGGTCGAGCTCGGCGAAGGGCGAGACATGGGGCCCCGACCGGGTGGCGTTCGAGGTGATCCACCGCAGGGCCGACGCCGATTACTTCGAGACCGTCGGCACGCCACTCATCCGCGGCCGACTGTTCGAGACGACGGACGGTCCCGACGACCCGCTGGTGGTCGTGATCAACGAGACCTTCGCGCGGGAGCACTTCGGGCCCGACGAGGACCCGATCGGCGAGCGGATCGCGTATGACCGAGAGCCCACCGAGGAATCGAACTGGTACGAGATCGTCGGCATCGTGGCCGACCAGCATCAGCAGACACCGCGGCACGCGCCTCGCGCGGAAGTTTTCGAGAACCGGGACCAGGACTGGGGTCGATCCAGCTGGGTCGTCATCCGGGCCGACGGCGGGACGGATCAGATCATGCCCAGCGTTCGGGCGGTCCTGGCCGAGATGGACCCGCTCATTCCGATCGCCCGCACGGAATCGATGACCCAGGTGTGGCGTCGCTCGATGGCGCGTGAGGCGTTCCTGCTCAAGCTCCTCAGCGTCTTCGGCGCGGTTGCTCTGCTCCTCGCCACCGTAGGGGTGTACGGGGTGACGGCGCAGGCCGCGCGCCGGAGGACGCAGGAGATCGGGATTCGGATGGCGCTCGGCGCCCGGGGGCTCGACGTGCTCCGTCTGATGTTACGGCACGGGCTCGTCGTCATCGGGCTCGGCCTCTTCTTCGGTGTCATGGGTGCCTCGTTGGGCGCGCGTGCCCTCCAGTCGCTCCTCTTCGGGGTCGAGGCGACCGATCCGGCGACGCTGGTCGCGGTCGCCGGCCTGCTGGGATTCGTCGCGGTCGTGGCCTGCTACGTGCCGGCTCGGCGAGCGACGCGCCTCGATCCCGTGTCGTCGTTGCGTTCGGAGTAGGCGGCGAAGGGGGCCTGCGCCAACTTTGGGAACCCGGCCTCCGAGCGGGAGGCCGGTCCCTCTCGGTGGCGCGGTGCAGCCGTGGAAGTCCAGATCTTCGGCGTCAAGAAGAACGCCGACGTACGAAGGGCGGAGCGCTTCTTCAAGGAGCGCCGCATCAAGATCCACTTCATGGACTTCAAGCAGCGAAGCCCATCGAAAGGCGAGCTCCGTCGCTTCTTCCAGAAGTTCGGTGAGGAGAAGCTCATCGATCGCTCGTCGAAGCGCTTCCAGGAGCTGGGGCTCCAGACCGCGTTCTACGGCGACGAGCGCTGGCTCGAGATCGCGTGTGACGAGCCTCTCATCCTGCAGCAGCCACTGGTGCGCAGCGGCAACCGGCTTTCGGTCGGGCGTGCCGAGGCCGAGTGGAAGAGCTGGCTCACCGACTAATCCGTCGGTCGGCTCGCGGCGCACGTCGGTTCCCCCCTCTTCCGTCGATCGGCTTCCCGCAAACGTCGGTTCCACCCTCTTGCGCGAATCGTCTCCTGATTCGATACTAAACCAACTGGTTTACTATTGGAGTAGCACGTGGTCGCCTTCGCCGACGACAACCTGGACCGGACCTTCGGAGCGCTCGCACATCCGATCCGGCGCGCGATTCTCACGCGGTTGGCGCGTGATGGCAGCGCGTCGGTGTCGGATCTGGCCGAGCCCTTCGACGTATCGCTCATGGCGGTGTCGAAGCACCTGAAGGTGATGGAAGCGGCCGGGCTGATCCGTCGCGAGAAGGACGGCCGCGTGCACCGGTGTAGCTACGATCCCGAATCGATCGCCGAGGCGAGCGCCTGGATCGAGATGCACCGCAGGTTCTGGACGCAGCAGCTCGATTCGCTGGCAGCCTACCTGGAGGAATCCGGGCCCGATCGGGGCCCGACGGGGCGGCGTGGTGGAGGCGGTCGGCTGCCCAACGAGCAAGGAGAAGACTCATGAGCGTCGAAACCATCAGTGCCCTTCGTCTGACCCGTACCGTTCGCGCCGACCGGCAGGCCGTCTGGGAAGCTTGGACCCGGCCGGAGCACGTCGTGAAGTGGGCTTGCCCCGCTCCGGACGGTGTGCAGTCGTACCGGAGCGACTTCCGCGTCGGTGGGTCGTTCGACCTCGTCATGGAAGTCGACGGCAACGGCCACCACGCCTTCGGGACGTACCGCGAGATCGACGAGCCCAACCGTCTGGTCTACACGTGGGATTGGAAGGAAGAGGAGAACGCCATGGGCGAGACGCTCGTGACCGTCGAGTTCCACGAGGTCGACGGCGGCACGGAGGTCATCCTCGTCCATGCCGGCTTCCCTGCCACGGAGGCGAAGGACGGTCACGACGAGGGTTGGAAGCTGTGCCTCGACCACTTCGAGGCGCTCTTCGCCTGACGCACGGCGTTGCCCGCGGCTCGGAACCCTTTCCGCCGGGCACGGCTTCGGAGTGTAAGAGCCGCACGGGTGCGGTGATGGTGGGGTGGGGGAGAGGTCCGGTCGCCGACGGCGGCCGGGCCTCGCGCCGTTCACGGGAGCGGGTGAGGAGGCTGGTCCACGCCCGGCTCACGCAGCCACCGGTCGAACCAGCCTTCGAGGCGACGGTACATGTCGACCCGGTTCATCGGGTTGCGGAAGCCGTGAGGCTCGTCGGGATAGGAGTGTGACTCGAACACCTTGCCCTCCCGCTCCAGGATCCCGACCACGAGCTCGAATTGCCGGTACGGTGCCCGCACGTCGGCCTCACCATGCATCGTC
>JBDHDM010000016.1:0-30575 GCA_039591515.1 Gemmatimonadota bacterium
GAGTACCGACCGAGCGCATTCTGGTGGTGGAAGACGACGACATGGTCCGCCGTTTCGTCGAGCGCGCGCTCCGTGAGGTGGGATACCGTGTGCGGTCCGTGGCCTCGGCCTCCGAAGCCCTGGACGTCGCGGTGTTGGAGGGTTCCGCCATCGATCTCGTGCTCACGGACATCGTCATGCCCGGTGGCAGCGGGCACGAGCTGGCCGAGCGGCTGGCGGTCAGCTCTCCGTCCACCCCGGTGCTCTACATGTCAGGCTACGTCGACCCCGATACCGTCGGGGAGGAGTTCGTGCCTGCCGACGATGCGATCCTACGGAAGCCGTTCTCGGCGTCGGATCTCCGAGGCGCCGTGCGCCGGGCGCTCGCCCGGTCGGGCGCCCGGTCGGGCGCCCCGATCGTAGAAGATTGAAGGGCGGATCCATACGACGCCTCCGGCGTAAGGCTCGGCCGTCGGCCCACTCCCAGATCTCTCGTCCCAGACCCCCGGAGTCCGGAATGTCCTTCTCCATCGTTCGTAGCTCAGCGATCTCTGCTCTGCTCACACTCTTGTTCGTCGCACCTCTCCAGGGTCAGGACCCCGATGCGACGGAGTTCACGTGGAAGAACTCGACCGAGTTCGCATTCGTCACCGCATCCGGGAACGCGAGCTCCACCACGCTCGGGCTGAGAGCGGAGCTCTCGGGCGAAGGGCCGGTCAACGCATTCAAGCTCGAGCTGGGCGGTATCCGCGCATCGTCCAAGTTCACGGATCGCGTCGCCACCGGCACGGAGGCCGACTTCGTGGTCACGGAGACGACCCGCGAAGAGAAGTCGGCCGAGAACTACTTCGCTCGGGCGCGCTACGACCGAAGCCTCGGTGAGAACAACTTCTTCGCTTTCACCGGAGCCGGCTGGGAGCGGAACACGTTTGCCGGCTTCAACGACCGCTTCTCGTTCGTAGCGGGTGTCGGGGATGCGTGGATCAACGATGATCGCACGCTCTTCCGGACGGACATCGGTGGCACCTACACCGTCCAGAAGGACGTGGAGCCGACGCCGGGGCGGGAAGAGGGCTTCGGCGGTCTCCGCGCCAACCTCGAGTTCACCCGTGACCTGACCGCGACCACCGAGTTCGCCACGGCGTTGGCCGCGGACGAGAATCTGGCCGACACCGAGGACTTTCGCCTGGATTGGCTGGCGGCGATCTCGGTGTCGATCACGGAGGGGCTCGCCCTCAAGACGAGCTACCGGATGCTCTTCGACAACCAGCCGGCTCTACTGGGCGTTCCGCTCTTCGACCCCGCGGACAACCCCGTGGGCACGGACGTCACCGTCCCGGCCGAGAAGTTCGACAACTTCCTGACGTTGTCACTCGTCATCAAGATCTGATAGCGTGGGATCGTCCGAGGACGAGTGTCACAGGAGGCGGCGATGCTCGGATGGCTCCGAGACGCACGGATCGATGCGCGAACTGGGATCGCGGTGATCCTGGTGGCGTTGCTCGTGTGGGCCGTCGTGGTCTACGTGAATGTCCGGGACTTCGTCCCCGACGAGCTCAACCCGCCGAGCGGACCGATGCGCTGACCGAGGGGCCGGCCGAGTCGAACCACTCCACCACGATCTGCCGGACGACGTCGTCGAGGGCGTCCAAGCTCTCGGGCTTCCGGAAGAACGCGTCGGCGCCGAGCTCCATGGAACGCTGCTCGTGCTCCGGGTTGTCCGACGAGGTCAGGACCACGACGGGCATGTTGTTGAACTGGTGCTCACGCAGCCACTCGAGCACCGCGAACCCGTCCAAATCGGGCATCAGCAGATCGAGGATGATCAGATCCGGCAGCGGGTGGGAGCGCCGGTCCTGAAAAGGCGGCGTGCCCTCGAGATAGGCGATTCCCTCTCGCCCGTCGCCCGCCACCCGGACGTCGAGCCCGGGAGCCGCGCGCCGTGCAGCCACACGCACGAGCAGCGCGTGGTCGCGAGCGTCTTCGATGACGAGAAGTGTGGGATCGCCCATGAGCCAGAAGATGGAGAGCCTCCGGAGCCTCTTGCGTTGATCGCGTCCCGGCGACGACCGCAAAGATGTATCACTCGGGGTCCGGGCGCCACACCGATGCGCGGCCGTGCCCATACGCGCCGCGGCCCAATCGCCCTACCTTGCGTGTGACCTGCCCCAACCGAAGCCCGGGAGATCCAGAGATGGCAACCAAGTCGGACTCTGCCAAGAAGAAGCTGGAGCGAGAGCTCGCCAAGGCCAACGAGGCGCGGGAGAAGTCGGAAGCGAAGCTCCAGAAGGTGAAAGAGGCACAGGAAAAGGTGGAGGCCGAGCTGAAGAAGGCCCTCTCCGCTCAGGCGAAGGCCGAAGGAAGGCTCAAGAAGGCGGAAGCCACGCAGGAGAAGATGCAGGCGTTGCTCGAGAAGGAGCGGGGGCGCACCCGCGCTGCGAAGGAGGCCGTCAAGGAGGCGAAGGAGAAGGCGAGAGCGGAGAAGAAGGCGGAGCGCGAACGTGCCAAGGAGCGCGCCGCGAAACAGAAGGAGCGTGGGGCCAAACGCAGGTCGGCCACTCGCAAGGTGAAAGGGGGCGCGCGGCGGGCGGCCACTCGGGTGGCGACGAAAGCAGCGTCCGCCGTAGCCAAGCGCGAAGCCGCCCACGCTCGCGACCAGGTCACCAAGACGACGAAGAAAGTCGCCGCACAAGCGAAGATCGTCGCGGAAGGCGTGGCCGCAGGGGCTGTGGCTGCCAAACAGGAGTTCGACCGAGGTCGAGCCGACGCCGCGCGAAAGGCGCCCAAGGCGGCGGCGCCGAAGACCGCGACCAAGAAGAAAGCCGCGAGCGCCCGAAAGAAGCCCTCCGGCACGAGTACAGCCTCCGCAGGGAAGCCCGCGGCCAAGACCGCGGGCAAAGCCCCTGCGAAGAAGAGGTCCGGCGGGGCCAGGAAGAAGCCAGCCTCCAAGAAGCCTGCTGCCAAGAAGAAGGCCGGGAGCAAGGCCCCCGCGAAGAAGAAGTCCGGCGGCGCCAAGAAGAAGCCGGCTGCCAAGAAGAAGCCGGCCGCCAAGAAGACCACGAGGGCCAAGGGATGATGCCTCGCCTCGCCATGGGCCGCGCGGGTGGTGCGGCAATCGCCGCCGTTCTCTGCTTGACGAGCGCGGTCGGGGCCCAATCGGGTCCCGATGTCGCACGGGCGTACCGCGAGGCCAACGAGCCCCGCCTGGTCCGCGACTTCGCGGAGCTTCTGAGCTACCCGAACCGGGCGTTCACGCCGGAGATCCGCGAAGCGGCCCTGTACATTCGGGACCAGATGCGGGCCGTCGGCGTCCCGACCGAGCTCGTGGAGATCGAGGGGGCGTCCCCGCTCGTTCTCGGCCGACTCGACGTTCCGGGCGCATCACGCACCCTCGGCATCTACGTGCACTACGACGGGCAGCCGACGGACCCCTCGAACTGGACCCACGACCCGTTCGAGCCCACGCTCTACACGGCGGCGATGGAGGCCGAAGGCAGGCCGATCGAAATGCCCGCCGACGGCCAGGCAGTCGACCCCGAGTGGCGGCTCTACGCGCGCTCGGCCGGCGATGACAAAGCCCCCATCGCCGCGATCCTCCCGGTGCTCCGTTCGTTCGCCGACGCGAGCGTGACACCGACGTCGAACCTCGTGTTCATGTTCGACGGCGCAGAGGAAGCCGGCTCACGCAACCTGCGCGAGTACATGGAGATGTCCGAAGAGGTGATCGGCGACATCGACATCTGGCTGTTCTTCGATGGGCCCGCGCACGCGAGCGGACGACCACAGCTCACTTTCGGCGTCCGAGGGGCTTCCGGCATGGAGGTCACGGTCTACGGGGCGACGCGCAATCTCCACTCGGGCCACTACGGAAACTGGGCACCCGACACCGGCAACGTGCTTGCTCGTCTCCTTGCGTCCATGAAGGACGATGATGGCCGGGTGCTCATCGAGGGCTGGTACGACACCTTCGACCCGATCGGCCCGGAGGAGCAGGCCGCGCTCGAAGCGATGCCCGAGTGGGACGAGGAGCTCAAGCGCGAGCTCGGCTTGGTGCGGACCGAGGGAGAGCCGGAGAGCCTCCCGGAGCGCCTCCTCGTGCCCGCGCTCAACGTCCGTGGCATCACGAGCGGCAACACGGGCTCGCTGGCCCGCAACGTGATCCCGAACACGGCGGTCGCTTCGCTCGGAATCCGGATGGTCAAGGGCAACACCGCGCCCCAATTGCGCGAGCTCATCGTGAGGCACATCGAGGCCCAGGGCTTCCACGTCGTGGAGGAAGATCCGGACATGGAGACGCGTCTGCGATACCCACGCATCGCCAAAGTGACCGGTGGGCAGGGTGGATCCGTAGCGTCGCGCACGTCGATGGCCGATCCCTTCGCCCAGAGCATCGTGGCCGCCGCCAACGCCGCCGCCGACCGCGCCTTCGGGCAAGGGGCACTCGTCGTGGCGCCGGGAATGGGTGGCACGCTGCCCCTTTTTCTGTTCACCGACGTCGCCGGCAAACCGGCCGTGGTGGTTCCGGTCGCGAACCACGACAACAATCAGCATGCGCCGGACGAGAACCTCCGCATCGCCAATCTCTGGTACGCCGTCGACCTGTACGCTGCCCTCATGACGATGCCGTCCACCGTGTTCGAATAGGACCGACCGGAGCAAGACGAAGCCGGGGCGGGCATCTGCCCGCCCCGGCTGAGGGTCTCCCGGCAAGGGATGGACTGTTCTACATGCCGCTGGGCGCGAACGAGAAGGTGAGCAGGAACGAATCTTCGTACATCTCGTTCGTGACCGTGATCGGACCGTTCGGGGTCATCATCTGACCTGTCAGGTCGTTCTTGAACGCGCGGTAGTAGCCCGCGTCCACGGTCAGGTCGCCGAACCGGTAACCGAGACCGAACGTGGCGTGGTGCTGCACGATGGCCGGCGCTGGCACGTTGGCTGCGGACTGCTCCGGCGGGATGGGGTTCTGCGTGTAGTTGTACCCGCCGCGCAGCGCGAGGCGCTCGACCGGACGGAACTGCAGGCCGGAAGCGAGCACCCAGATGTCGTCCCAGCCGAAGCCCCTCACGGAGCCGTCCGGGTTCATGCCGGACTCGGCGAAGCCGTCGGTGCTCGAATACGTGATGTACCGAGCGTCACCGGTCCAGAGGAACCGGCCCAGGTCGGCCGCGAGACCACCCGAATACACCGCGGGCACGTCCATCGCGAAGGAGATGTCACGGTGTGTCTGGAAGTCCGGCAGCTCCGGATTCTCGTACACGGCGTTGAACTCGAAGTCCTGGAACCACTGTGGGCTCGTGTACGACAGCCCGACGCGGAGCATGTCCGTCGCCTTGTAGATGAGGCCGGCCTGGAAGCCCACGCCGAAGGAGCCGTCCGTGGCCGTGGCCCGGCTGTAGTATGCCGTCCCCGTCCCGGGATCGATCGCCGGCGGTGCGATCGGCATCGGATCGACCGAGAGCGAAGCCCAGTCGAAGTTCAGCGCGGCACCGACGTAGAAATCCTCGTTCACCGTGTACGCGATCGACGGAGCGATCTTCATGAACTGGAAATTGCTCGCCACCTGTCCGAAGCCCTGCGGACGGGGACCGAGCACCGGGTTCGCCGGATCGGCGGGGTAGTCGACGCCGAAGCCACCGATGCCGAGCATGCCGATACCGAGCGAGACCTTCTCGTTCACCCGGGCGGCGAGTCCGAACGCCGGAATCGGGGTGAAGTCGGCCTTGCTCGTCGTGCTTCCGGTGAAGCCACCGAACTCACTGGTGACGGTACGCTCGGGCTTCATCATCTCGAAGCCGAGCGAGATCCGTGTGCCGTGCTCGCAGACGAGCCCGGCGGGGTTGAGGTAGAAGCTCCCCAGCAGGTCGCCGGGGGCCGCAACGCCGGCTCCACCCATGGCAGAGTTGACCGCGCCGACGCCGTGCAGGAAATGCCCGTCCGTTGCGTGAACGGGGGTCGAAGCGAACAGAAGGAGTGCGATCGGCGCAACGTACCGGACGCACCGTTTGAATGACATGATTACCTCCCGGCAGGCCTGGGCGACGCCCGGTCGCTGCCTGGGTTGAGTTTCAGTTCGCGCCTGAGCGCTTCGTCCAGCTGCTGCTCGAGCGCGGCGACGCCGGGTGCGAAGCCGGCTGCCGACAGGAACGCCGCGTCGGAGGTCGTGTCCCCGAAACGGTCTCGATAGGCGGAAAGCAGGTCGGGCTCGTGCGCCTCGAGCAGAAGCGCTCCACAACGCGTCGCCGCCTGATCACTGACGTCCGAGACGGTCTCCCGATTCTCGAACCACGACTCGTACGGGCCGAGCGCCCTACGTACGGGGGGGTAGCACAGCTCGCGCACCACCGCACCGACGACTGCGCGCGGATCCGTGTCGGCCGAAGCGCTCACGGCGACGACCGATCCACTGGGGCGCTCGAGGAAACGTCCCTCGGGCCCCAGGGCAGGTGTAAGGGTGACCCAACCTCCTTCGAGCCGCTCCCTCCGAAGGAAGTCCGCCAAGGGTCCCGCAGCCACATCCCGCCACAGCTGCTCGAGACCACTCTCTTCGAGGTCGATCCCCCTCGTCCGGGCGGAGGCGAGCACGTCCCGCTCCTCCCTCAGCGCCCGGGCGAAGCGCGCCAGCGCCTCCCGCTGCGCCGGCTCCCGAATCACTTCGGCGAGCGCGCCGACCTCACGGGCGATGCGCCCGTCCGCCCGCCCACCGGAATTCACCGAGAGCGGATCGAACGCGTCGAGCGCGACGTCCACGGGGGCGTCGGCCAGATAGAGCGGCACGAAGTGGAGTACCTCGAACGCGGGGTCGCGCGTGAAGACGGCCTGCAATGAGCCGCGCTCGCGCTCGAGCGTGGTGGGCTCGATGCCCTGCGACCTGCGGTCCGAAGCGACCGACCACGCATACGACGCATCGTAGAGCGGCACACGCCCGAAGCCCGCGAAGCCGACCACGGCCATCCCATGGTACCAGAGCTCCGCGAACGGGTCGGACCGAAAGCGCCAATCCGACGCCTGCTGCGCCTGGAGGGGGGTGCCCCACCCCCCGGCCGCGCACACCATTCCGGCGGTCAGGACGGCGGCCACGCCGCTCAGGACTCGCTCAAAGCGCATGCTCGGCTCCACGGCTCGTCGGGATCACTCGTCGTGGCGTCAGATGAAGACCACCTGAGCCCCGTCCGCCTTCTCCCAGAAGTCCATCGCGGTCAGGCTCTCCTTCACCTGGGGCACGAGGTCCTCCTGGTCCACGTCGAACATCTCCATGGCCAGCTGGCACGAGTACATCTCGGCACCAGCCTCATCGAGGATCTCCAGGAGCTCCGGGATATCCGGAATGTCCAGGGACTCGATTTTCTTCTTCATCATCTTGGTCGCCAGGGCTTCCATCCCGGGCAGACCCATGAGGGAGTGCGGCATCGGGCTCGACGGATTGCCGAGCATGTCCGCGTGGAGGTGCTCGACCTTCTTCTTCGTGATGATGTCGAGGCCCCAGAAGGTGAAGAAGATCATGGCGTCCACGCCCATCATCCGGGCCGCGTTCGCCATGATGAGGCCGGGATACGCCATGTCGAGGCTGCCCTTGGAGCAGATGATCGCCACCTTGCGTCCGACCTCCTTCTCCTCCTCGGCGACGGGCTCGGCCGCCGCTGCCGGATCCATGCTCTCCACCGGATCCGGTGCCATTTCCTTCTCGGTGATGGTGCCCATCAGATGCATCCTTTCGGTTTCGGCAGACCGGCGATCTTCGACGAGAGAATGCCCGGCCCTTTGGGGAAGAGCTGGTACATCTCCTTCGTCGAAATGCCGGTGCCCTTGGTGATCCGGCGAACCGTAGGCGGCGTGCCCTTCGCTTCGTTGTCGGCACGGCAGAAGTCGATCACCTGCCAGTGCTTGTCCGTGAGTGGGTCGATGCCGTTGTCGCGGGCGATCGCCTCGGCGATCTCGCGCGTCCACTGGCTCGCGTCGGTCATGAAGCCTTCGGCGTCCAACTCGACCGGGACCCCGGCGATGGTTGCGGTGCTCATGATCTCTCCTCGGGGTTATGCGGCCTGCGGGACCGCTGGGTTTTCTTTGCCTTTCATCGACAGCTGCGCCTGGACCAGCGGGATCTCCCGGCCGGCGAGCAGCTGATTCCAGTAGATCCACCGGAAGGCGAGCTTGCCCCAGTGGTTCATGCGGCTCTCCTCGAGCAGCCTCATCGGCCCGACCTTCGCGAGCGGGAATCGCCCGGGAAGCGGCTCGACGTCGTAGTTGAAATCGATCAGGATCGCCTTGCCGAAGCCGGTCTCGACGAAGCAGTTGGCGTGTCCGTCGAAGTCCGGCGCCAACTCCTCGCCGGCGATCGCGGCGAGCAGGTTGTGCTCCAGAATCTCACCCTGGAAATGCGCGACCGAGCCCGCCTTCGAGGAGGGCAGATCCGTGGCGTCGCCGATCACGAAGACGTTCGGCGCGACCTCGGCCTGCAGCGTATTCCTGTCTGTGGGGATGAAGCCCAGCTCATCGCCCAGATCGGACCGCTCGATCACTTCGGCGCCCATGTTCGTGGGGACCGTGACGAGCAGGTCGTAGGGCACCTCGCGCTCGTCCCAGCTCGCCAGGATCTTCCGCTCGGCATCGACAGAGCCGGCGTTGAAGACCGTCTCGACCTGGATCCCCTTGTCGGTGAGCAGCCCGCCGAGCTTCTTCGAGGCCATGGGCTTCGTGAACGCCCCGTCGAGCGGCGTCGCGTAGACCAGCTCGACGTTGTCGCGCATCCCACGCTTGTGAAAGTACCAGTCGGCGAGGAAGAGGAACTCGAGCGGAGCGACCGGGCACTTGATCGGCATCTCGGCCACGTTGAGCACCAGACGCCCGCCCTCGAAATCCTCGAGGGCTCGGTGCAGCTTGGTCGCACCGTCGAGGGTGTAGAAGTCGAAGATGTCCTTCTGCCAGCCCGGGCCGGTCAGCCCTTCCATCTCGTCCGGCGCGATGCGGCTACCCGTCGCGATCACGAGGAAGTCGTAGTCGACGAGGCTTCCGTCCATCAGCCGTACCCGGTTCTCTCCGGGCTCGATCACATCGATGCCCGAGAGGAGCAGATCGACCCCCTTGGGGACGTAGCGGGCGCGGGGCCGGACCACGTCCGATTCGTCGTAGACGCCGAACGGGATGAAGAGCAGCCCCGGCTGGTACAGGTGGTCGTTGTCCTGGTCGACGATGGTGATGTTCCATTCGTCGCGCGGGAGGGCGCGGCGCATCTTGGCGGCCATCATCGTGCCCGCCGTGCCGGCACCCAGGATCAAGAGTCGATTCATCGTCATATCCTCGTCAGGGCCCCGAAGCTCAAAGGCCGTACTCTCTCATCTTTCGCCACAGGGTCGTCCGGCTCATGCCGAGCCTCCGGGCCGCCTCCGTTCGACGGTATCGGGTCTCCTGCAGGGCGTTGCGGATCGCCGTGATCTCGGCGCGGGCAGCCTCGGCCGCGGGTGTCAGCTCGCATCCCGGCTCGACGTCCACGGCCCCCTGCCCCGCACCCGCCGCTGCGAGCACGGATTCCCCCTCGCCCGCCTCTTGGAGCGCGAGTGGCCACACGACCTCGATCGCACCGGTGATCCGACCTTGCTCGTCGAGAAAGACCCGTCCGGATTTCCGGACCCGGATCGTCGATCCGTCGGCCCGATAGAGCTCGAGGTGCTTGTCCAGCACGGTGTGATTGTCGAAGACGCCACAACCGGCGAGGCACTCCTCGCAACGGTGGATGTTCAGGCAGGAGCGCCCGATGGCCTCGTCGGCTTGGAATCCGGTGAGCCGCTCCATCGCCGGGCTCATCTCGACCACGTTTCGCTTCGCGTCGACCCGGAAGTACGGGAGGTCGGCGATCTCTGCGAGGACGGCGGCGCTGGTGTGCCCTGCTGCGTCGTCGCTGTTTCGGATCATCGTCCCTCCCTGAAACGCCCCGTTGAAACATTCTGTTACAAAGGTCAACAGACAGGGCCGATTCGGGTGTCGGGAGATCCCTTACACGACTGTCGGGTAGCACTGTTCAGCGGACGTCGGACAGACGCGGAGCGGTCCGTACCGCGCGTGCTCTGGCCGCGCCACGGTCGGGCGCCGATATTCCGCGGGTACGATCCCAGCACACACCCAGGAGAGAATGACCAGATGCGCAAAGCGATCTGTGTCGCGCTGCTCGCGGGGGGAATCGTGATGGGCGCGCCGGATCATGCCGGCGCTCAGGACAGCGGCCTACTGGCCGTGGGCGAGATGGCCCCCGACTTCGCGCTTCCGGGTGCGACGCGGCATGGGGTGCTCGACGAGCCCGTGCGTCTGAGCGACTACAGCGGCGAGACGGTCGTCCTCGCGTTCTTCTTTCGCGTTCGAACGCGTGGCTGAACAGTTCAGATGAGAGCGTACCGTGATCAGTACGCAAGTCTGTTCAACGAGGGTCGAAACGTCGTCGTCATGGGCATATCGAACGACTCGTCCGAAGAGGGCGCGTCGTGGCTCAAAGACGAGGACTTCCCCTTCCTCTTTCTCAGTGACGCCGAGAACGACGGCGCCACCTACCAGGCGTTCGGCGGCGGACTCCGCGACAACAACATGGTCGACAGCCGTGCCGTGATCGTCGTCGGGCCTGACGGCCGTATCGCGCACGTGATTCCGGCCTTCAACCAGAACGACCCGATGGCGTACGAGGAGTTGGCCGAAGTGGTCGACCGCGTCACGCCGGAGCCCGAAGAAGGCAGCTGAGCGTCGACCGTTGAGTGTGGAAGGGCCCGGCGGGATGCACCCGCCGGGCCTTTCGTGTCGACCACGCCGCGACGCGCGGGAAGGTCAGCTCTCCAGCAGGCCCTCGACCGCGCCGATGAGGTCCTGACCCACGCCCACACCCGTGTACACGACCTTCCCGTCGGCGTCGAGCATCACGACGATCGAGGTGGTGGTCGCGTTGTACGCCCGCACCGCCGCCCCCCGCGCGTCGTACAGGTAGGGATAGCCCGGATCGTGATCCTCGAGGTGCCTCTTCACCCGTCGCACACTCTGCGACACGCCGACGGCCACCGCGACGATGTTCACGTCCCCGCCGAAGCGGGTCTGGAGCTGATCGAACTGGGGCTGGAGCGCCTCACACTGCTCGCACCACGTTGCCCAGAACTCGATCACCGCCGGCTTGCCCGGCTCCAAATAGTCGAGTAGCTGGACCGCGTTGCCGTCCAGGTCCTCGAGCTCCGCGCCAGGACCCTGGGTACCGAGCGCAAGTGATACTCCGCCCGACTGGCCCGCGGCCGGTGCGGCCATGAGCACCGCGAGAGAAGCGGCGAAGAGGCCCGCACGGGCGATCCGCATATCGTTCAGCAGCTTCGTCATGACATCAACAGGGTTCGAGCCGGCGGATCAGAGGTTGTACCCCGCCTGGATGAAGTAATACTCGGCCATCGCGAACATGATCACCGCGGCGACGCGCTTGACCCACACCATCCATGCACCGGAGCGGGGAAGGAGCGCCAGCGTTCCCGAGAAAAACCCCACGCCGACGAGCAGGGCCGTCATCCCGAGAGAAAAGACGAAGAGGTAGACGAAGCCCATGAGGCCGGCCCCCGTCGCGGCCACCCACGTCAGCACGACGGCGAACGCCGGGGCCCCGCACGGGGCGGCGACCACGCCCGACATGGCACCCATGACGAACACGGCCCCGTACGATCCACCCTCGGACTCGCTCGCTCGCTGGAGCAGCTTGCGCGGGATCGGGATGGGCAGCACGTCGAGCATCGCCAACCCGAAGACCAGGAGCAGGTTGCCGATGGCGAAGAGCGCCCACGGGTTCGCGCTCACCGTGCCGAAGAGCTGGCCCGTCACGCCGGCGATCGCGCCGAGAGTGGCGTACAGCATCGCCAGGCCCACGGCGTACGTGAGCGTCAGGCCGATCGTGCGCGACTTGGGCTGATCCTCGCGCGCGGTGCCGGCAATCACCGCGCTGGTGATCGGAATCATCGGATACACGCACGGCGTCAGGCTCGTGAGCACGCCGGCTCCGAACATCACCGCGAGCGCCAGGAACGGACTGCCCGAGAGCGCCTCGGAGAGGCCGCCGGCGGGTTCGATCTGGAGGAGGGTGAAGAACATGCGGTCGGAGCTCTTGGGGCCGCGGTGAGCGGAGCCGTCGGGCAAGGTGGCGCCCCTGGTCTCGGCGGTCCAACCCCCTGCCCTCTCGGGCGGTTCCGCGAGATGGTGGCGCCGCCGTCGCATACCCGTCGAAACCCGCACCCCCTCCGGGGCGTACGGGCTCTTGTCGATCGACCTCGGGACGGGACGAATCCATGGACTTCCGCGCGCTCGCCGAGCTGGTGATGATGTCGCTCTTCGGGCTCTCCGCGTTCACGGTCGCGCTCGGCTTCTCCATTCGCGCCTTTCTCGCGCCGACGCTGCGCGACCTGTTCGGGCGCCCCACCGCACCGTCCCTCGACCAGCAGCTGCTCAACGCGCGCCTCCAGCAGCTCGAAGACCGTCTCGACTCGATCGAGACTTCGCTCGACCGGATCGCTGACGGAAGGGACTTCGACCGCCAGCTGGAGCGACCGAAGACGGGCTGAGCCGGCTCAGGTTGGCGCCTACCCCTTCCCGCGCCACCTTTTCCGGATGCGCGCACCTCTTCGTCCCCGCCCGACGCCCGCTCCGGTCGTGACGCCTCCGGTCGCGACGGCTCGATCCGTCAGGTTCGGGCCCCGCCCCACCGAGGCCGGTGTCGTCCTCGTCGTGGCCGCGGTGAGTGCGTGTGGCGACGGTCCACCCCCGGCGCTCACCGTCGGCTCGGTCACGTACACCGAGTCCGAGCTCCTCGGCCTGTCGGACGACCGGAGGAGCTCGCTGGCCGACCTCGCGGCGTTCGGTCTCGCCGTTTCGGATTCGACCACGGCACAGCTCGGGGCGCCCCTCGTCGAGGAGTGGGAGGACGACCGGCGCCTCGAAATCCTCGCGGCCGAGCTCACGCTGGAGGAGCACGGCATCGGTGACGACGTGCTCGAGGCCCGCTACCTGACCGACCCGCAGTGGGAGCTCGAGGTCCGACACATCCTGTTCTTCAGCGAACGCTGGCGCTCTCCCGACCACAGGGCCGCAGCGGAGGCCAAGGCCGGGCGCGCCATGGAGGCGCTGCGGGGCGGCGCCGACTTCGCGGTGACGGCAGCCGAGCTGTCCGAAGAACCCGGAGCCGAGGGGAGGCAGGGCCTGCTGACGCCGGGCCGTGAAGGCTCCTGGGTGCCCGAGTTCTGGGCCGCGGCGCTCGCCCTCGAGCCCGGCGAGATCAGCCCCGTGACCGAAACCCAATACGGGTATCACATCCTGAGACTCGAGGACCGTCGGGTCGTGCCGTTCGCGGAGGCGCGGAGCGTGGTCGCTCGGGCGGTGGCCGAGCAGGTGGACGATCCCATGGGCCTCCTCACGGCGTGGATGCGGAACGTCGAGCCGAGCGAGGAGGGGCAGCGGTTGGCCGCGATTGCGGAAGCCGACCGCCGTGAGATCGCCGTACCGGCCGGAGAACGGTCCGAGCTCGTCCGCGAGTGGGACGATCTCGCCTACCGCTTCACGGCCACCTTCGGCTTCCGGTACGGAGCGCGCTCGGACCAGGTCGGACAGATGGCGCTCGCCGCCCTCTCCGATCCGGCTCAAGGCGTGTCGTTGGCACGCACGGAGCTCGCGAGCTACCGGTGGCTCCTCGACATGCGCTACCCCAGGCGCGTGGGTGCGGGCGAGGGTTGAGCGCGGTGGCGCCGGTGGGGCTGGAACCCGGGTCCCAGTGCAACCGTACGGGTTGAGGTGTCGTCTCACCGAGTAGGCACAGCCCTTTCGCCCCGACAGGATCGATGAACGGCAAGCTTCGCTTTCTGCTGGGCTTCGGAGTCTTCTTCGCGGCCCTCTGGTTCCTGTGGAACACGCCGGTCATCTATCCGTTGAAGATCTTCGTGGTGCTCCTCCACGAGATCAGCCACGCGATGGCGGTCGTCGGCACCGGGGGCACGCTGGACCGGATCACGCTCGACCCCTACCAGGGCGGAGCCACCTATTTCACGGGTGGCAACGCGTTCCTCGCCCTCTCGGCCGGGTATCTGGGCAGTCTGTTCTGGGGCGGATTGATGTTCAGCGCGGCGCAGACCCGTTGGGTCAGGACCGACTGGGTGAACGGAGCCATCGGGGTCGCCGTGATCCTGCTCACCCTCTTCTTCGTGCGCAGCTCGTTCGGGATCGTGTTCGGCATCTTCTTCGGGAGCGCCATGGTCGCGGCAGCCCGCAACGTCGGGGCTACGTGGAATCGCCGACTCCTCCTGACGCTCGGGCTCACCAGCGCGCTCTACGCGATTCTGGACATCAAGGACGACGTCCTGGACCGACCGGAGGTCCAGTCGGACGCGCACATGTTGGCCGAGCTCACCGGTCTCGGCACGACGACGATGTGGGGGCTGCTCTGGATCACGATCGCGGTGGCCTTCACGGCGTGGCTCATGATCAAGGCCTGGGACGACGCCTGATCCGAGTCGGAGGAGCGCGGCCGCCGCGCAGTCGGCTCCGCCCTACCCCGCTTCCGACATCCCGTTCGCCGCGAAGTAACCATAGAAGAAGGCGATCCACGGCACGGGAAAGCGGTCGCTGCCCGCCTCGGCGGTCTGCTCGAGCGTGAGGCCTTCCCGAAACGACCGCTCCGCGAACGCCATGCACGCGCGTGACGCTTCGATCTGCGCTCGCACGGCCGCGAGATCCGCCGTTCCTTCATGACCGCCGACGACCACCGTCGCCGGATCCATCGAGTCGACAAAGCCGTCGAGTCGGTCCAGGAAGCCGGCCGGATCTTCACTCCCGGGAAACATCATCGGGTTGCCGGCGAGGTAGGTGTCACCGAGGTGCGCGACCTTCGAGACCTCGAAGTAGATCGACACGTCTCCGCCCGTGTGCGCCGCCGTCGGGACGATCCGAACCGTCTCACCGTTGTGGACGAAGCTCGTGTCGGAGTCGATCTCGACGTCAGGGAAGGCTCCCGGATCCTTGGGGGGCAGGCTCACTCCCTCCATGAAGACGTAGGGCTCGGCCATGGCCGCCGAGGTCGCCGGGTGTCCGAGCACCGTGGCTTCGCCGCCGAGGTCCGCCGCCGACCCCATGTGGTCCTCGTGCGGGTGGGTCACCACCAGCAAGCTCACACGCTCAGAGCCGAGCCCCTCGAGCGCCCGTCGAAGCGCCGGAAGCGCCGGACGGTACCCCGTATCCACCAGGAGCACCCCGTCGGCACCGATCTGGGCCACGACGTTGGACCCGGCCCCGGTGATCAGGTGCACGGCGCCACCCAACGGGGTCACGGTCACCTCCAGATCTTCGGCGAGGCCCATGACCCCTTCGAAGGCATCCGACCCGACGATCGACTCGAACGCGGGATCGTACCGCGCGAACGAGATCATGAGAGACTCGATCCCCTCGTCCCACGCCGTGCGCAACCACGCGACCGCCTCGTCGGAGCGGCCCTGAAGCGCCGCGCCGCGGGCCGCGTGGTACTGCACGAAGGGGCGGTTGAGGTGGTCGTCGGGCATGGCGCGCGCTGCCTCGGCCATGGCCGCAGCATAGGCGGATTCGTCGCCCTCCTGACGAGCCTGCTCGCCGGCCTGGAAGCTCGCACGCCAGTCGATGGCGTCGGCGTCCTGTGCCGCGACCCGTGCGGCTCCGACCAGGGCGTAGAGAAGACACCCGCTGATGACCACTACATGTCGTGTGTCTGCCATGTGCTGCTACGACTCCTCGTATGCCCTTTCAACGGGGTTGCATCCTCGCCTCGATTCGGATTATCATGGCCGCGTTCGGATCCTTCAGATCTGAACTGGGCCTCACTCAGAAGCTCCAGAAGGCCGAGAGTGAGGACCGCGGGACCCGATCCCGCTGGCGTCCGCGCCCAACGTCCAACCAAAAACAGGAGGTGATCCTTGTCTAGTCCGAGTACCCTGTCCAGCCTGGCACGGGCAAGCGATCGCCGGAACGGCTTGTAGAGCCGAACCGTAGAAAAACGCTGTTCGCGCCGTAACCCGGCCTTCGCGCTGGGCTGCGACAGTGAGACGCCACCGGTTTCTTGGCCGGTGGCGTCTCTTGTTTTGCCCCCAACACGGCCCTCGGGACTCTTTACGCGAACCAGCTCGGCGCGTTTCCGGGCTTCCACTTGATGTTGCAGCCAACGCTCGGGATCTGGGCCTCGGGGAGTGCACGTCCCTCGAGCACGGCATCACACGCCGCTCGAAGATCCTCTCCCGTGACCGGGGTCGGAAGCGAGGGTCGACTCGCGTCGAACTGACCCCGGTAGGCGAGACGCCGATCACCGTCGAACAGGAAGAAATCCGGTGTGCACGCCGCCTCGTACGCCTTCACGACCTCCTGACTCTCGTCGAAGAGGTAGGGGAAGGTGTATCCCCGCCGCTGGATCTCCTCGACCATCCTGTCGGGTGCATCGTCGGGGTACTTGGCCACGTCGTTGGCGTTGATCGCGACGATCGCGACACCCTTCTCCTGGTATTCCCGCCCGAAGCTCGCCAGCCCGTCGGCGATGTGCTTCACGAACGGGCAATGGTTCGAGAGCACGACCACCAGAAGCGCCCGGGCATCGGAGAAATCGTCACGGGAGACCGTCCGCCCGGTCGCCGGCTCGGGAAGCGCGAAGTCGGGGGCCTCGGTGCCGAGGGGGAGCATCGTCGAAGCAGCTTTGACCACGGTGATCTCCTGCGTGCGGTGTTGCGAAGCGAGCCCGCGTCGGCCACCCCCGGGGGCGGTTCCCGTCGAGCGGACCGCGGGTCCGATCATACCACCCCGAGAACGAACCCGAGTGCCCCCGGGTAGGTGCGCTCATGCGCGTCGTCTCCCTCGCTTGCTCCAACACCGAGATCGTGTGCGCCCTCGGGTGCGCCGACCTCCTCGTGGGTGTCGACGATCACTCCGATCACCCCGTCGACGTCGTCACGCCCCTACCGAAGGTCGGGCCGGACCTCGAGATCGACGTCGAGAAGGTCGCGGCGCTCCGGCCGGACCTGGTGCTCGCCACCCTCACCGTGCCCGGCCACGAGAAGGTCGTCGAGCGGCTCGAGGCAGCTGGGCTACCGTTCATCGCGCCGGAGCCCGTCTCGCTCGAAGACGTCTATCGCGACATCATGGCCATCGCCGCGCGGCTGGACGTGTCCGAACGCGCCGCTCCTCTCGTTCAGGAGATGCGGAACGAGCTCCATGTGGACGAGCCCGCCGTGGACGCCCCGACCATCCTCATCCAGTGGTGGCCCAAGCCGGTGATCACGCCGGGGCGGCTGTCGTGGGCGACGGACGTCGTGCGGGCGGCGGGCGGGCGGGCGCTGCTCGGTCACGAGGAGCACAAGAGCCGCCCGATGACCGACGACGAAGTCGCCCAGCTCGATCCGGACGCCGTCGTGCTCTCCTGGTGCGGCGTTCACCCGGACAAGTACCGCCCGGACGTCGTCCTCCGGAACGAACGTTGGCAGGAGCTCGCCTTCGTACGCCACGGGCGGGTCTTCTCCGTGGGCGAGCCTTATTTGGGGCGTCCCGGACCGCGCCTGGTCGAAGGCGTCCGGCGGATGCGCGAAGTTGTACGCAACGTCGAGCACGCGCGCTGAGGCCCCGGTCCAGCTCGCCCAAACAGGGCCTCGCAGGCTGGCCACCCTGCCGGGGTAGACCGAGTTGCTGGCGCGATCAGAGGCCGCATCCTAGGCTGATCGCAACGCACCAGCCGGGAGGGTCCATGAGCCGTTCATCGATGAACCGTCGGGATTTCGCACGCCTCTTCGCCGTCGGCGGCTCGGCGGCTCTCCTCGGTCATCCGCGCTTCGCCGAAGCTCGGCCGGCTCCTCTCGCACCCTCGGCGCTTCGTCCCCGCGCCGTCGACTGGAAGGCGGTGCGCGCGCAATTCATGATCCCGGACGAGGTGAGCGTGCTCAACGCCGCGAACCTCTGCCCCGCCCCGCGCTCCGTGCTCGAGAACGTCTCCGCAGAGACGGCCCGTCTCGATTCCGAGCCCTTCCCCTCTTATCGGAGCGAGATCCTCTCCGGCAAGGAGAGCACCCGGGATCGGCTCGCGACACACCTCCGGGTGACACCCGAGGAGATCCTGATCACGCGCAACACGAGCGAGGCCAACAACTGGGTCTCGAACGGTCTCGAGTTGGGCGCGGGCGACGAGGTGCTCATCTTCGCCGACAATCACCCGAGCAACAACCGAGCTTGGAAGGCGAAAGGGGAGCGCTTCGGCTACACCGTCGTCGAGGTCGCACACGTCGACCCGCACCCGGGCGCGGAGTACTACCTCGAGGCCTTCGAGCGGGCGATCACGCCCCGCACCCGTTTGCTCTCGTTCATGCAGCACACGAACACCTCCGGCGACGTCTTCCCGGCGAAGGCGCTGTGCGAGATGGCGCAGGAGAGGGGGATCCTCTCACTCGTCGACGGGGCGCAGTCCTTCGGGCTCATGGACGTGGATCTGTCCGACTGGCAGCCCGACTTCTTCTCGGGCAGCGCGCACAAGTGGCCGTGCGGGCCGAAGGAGGCCGGGGTGCTGTTCGTGAACCGGCGCGTGCACGACCGCTTCCACCCATCCGTCTACAGCGCCTACACCGGCAGCCGCGGCATCTCACGCACGCACGAAGGGCTCGGTCAGCGCGACACGCCTGCGCTCTTCGCCTACGGCAAGCACCTCGAGTTCCTCCAGTCGATAGGACAGAACGAGATCGAGGCGCGCAGCCGCGGCCTGGCCACGATGCTGGTCGAGGAGCTGAGCGCGCTCGACGGCGTGCACATGTGGACGCCCGCACAGCCCGACCGACGCGGCGCGGTGGTCACCTTCCGGCCCGGCGAGCTCGAGCCACGGCGCGTGCTGGCCGCCCTCGAGGAGGACGGCATCGTGGCGGCGGCGCGCGGCGGCCAAGACCGTCCGGGCATTCGCTTCTCGCCCCACTTCTACAACACCGAGCAGGACATCGAGCGGGCGGTGGAGGCGATCCGCGGGTACATGAGAACGGGGCTCTAGACGAGCGGGCCGTCGAGGAAGGACGCGCGTGCTGCACCGGAGTGGCCCGGGCGCGAGGCGTCGCCGTTATCGCCTCACGCCGTCCATCCACGTCTCGCTCACGACGATGTCGGAGATCGCCGTGGGCTCGACCGCGCGGGGGTCGTCCTCCAGGATCACGAAATCGGCCAGCTTGCCCGGCTCGAGGCTTCCCAGCTCGCCCTCGTCGTGGCAGGCCCACGCCGCGTTACGGGTCTGCGAGCGGATGGCGGCCTCGACGCTGACCCGTTCGTTCGGCGCGAGGAAGGTGCCCGGCTCCTTCCACAGATCGCGCTCCACCGCGACGCGAACCATGTGCAGCGGCCCCAGCGGCGAGACGGGCGCATCCGAGTGCGCCACCCAGGTGAGGCCCGCCCCTTCGACGCTCGCACAGCGATCCAGGAGTTGCACCTTCTCCGGCCCGAACACCTCGTCGCGCATCACGTGCCCCCAATAGTGCACGTGGTTGATGAGGAAGCTGGGCACCATCCCGTGCTCCTGCATGCGTGCGATCTGATCGTCGTGCAGGATCGAGCAGTGCTCGATTCGGCAGCGCAGCGACCGCACGTCCACGCCCGACTCAACGGCAGCGTCCATTGCGTCGAGGATGCTGTCGATCGCGGCATCACCGTTGCCGTGGATCGCTATCGGCCAACCCTGGCTGGTGCGCTCGAGTACCATCGCCCGCAGGTCGTCCGGCTCGACGTAGAAGAGTCCGACGGACTCCGACCCCAGATACGGATCGCGCTGCCGACCGGTGAAGCCCTGGTTCGACCCGTCGGTGACGATCTTGAAGCCCGAAACCCTGAGAAGCGCGTCGCCGTCGCCGGGACGCATGCCGGCCGCATCGAAGGAAGGACCCGCGGGCTGGTACAGGTAGGCGCGGATCCGAGCCTTCATTCGGCCGTCGGCGTACATCTGCCGGTACAGCTCCAGCTCCCCGGCACCCGATAGGCCACCGGTCGCCATGTCGCATAGCGTCGTGATTCCGAGCGCCGCGGCCTGCTCACCCACCTCGATCCCGGCCTCCGCGAACCCACCCTCCATCCGATTCACGACGCTCTGGTTCGAGAGCAGGATCGGAAGCCACGCGGCCTGGCCGTAGAGCACGCCGTTGAGCTCACCGTCTGGGTAGCGCCCATACTCCCCTCCATCGGGATCGACCGACGAGCGGTCGAGTCCGGCCACCTCCAGGGTGCGGCTGTTGACGTACGCGATGTGCCCGGATGCGTTGAGGAAGAACGCCGGGCGGTCCGGGACGATCGGATCGAGATCACGCGTGGTCAGGTCGCGCGGCGGCTCGAGTAGGATCGGATCGAACTGCCGGCCCATGACCCACTCGTCAGGGCCGACCCGGGCCGCCTCCTCTCGGATCTCCCTGATCGCGCCGAGCGCATCGTCGAACGTCGGCTGCTCGAAGGGCCCGATGTCGCGCAGGTGCCCCAGGCCGGCCATCAGGGCGAAATGCATGTGCGGCTCGATGAAGCCCGGAAGGAGCGTACGGCCCTCGAGGTCGATGACCCTTGCGCCGCGCCCGGCGGCGTCGAGCACGGTGTCGTCGTCGCCGACGGCCAGGATCCGATTGCCGCGAATCGCCAGCGCCGAGTGTTGTGAGAACGGTCCGTCGACCGGGAGGACGATTCCGTTTCGGAAGACCGTGGCATCCGAATCGTCATCGCTCATGCATGCCCCGAGCGAGACTGCGATCAATGAACCCGAGCTCGTCCGGACGAACTCCCTGCGTGTCCAGCTCATCGCCTCCGACCCTCCTCTCCAGGGAATCACCACCGTGCGGGGCAGCCCACCCCCGAAGTGACGGGGTTGGGTACCGCGCGTCGTCGAAAAGGTGTCCCGACCGATCAGGCCCGGCTCAGGCCACGCCTGGCCGTGTGCGGTTGTAGAGAAGGACGAGCAGAGCCAACGCCACGAAGAGCCCGAGTCCGAGCCCGACGGCAAGCCGCGTGACGCGCCGCAGCGCATCGTCGACCACCTCGTCCACGTCGGAAACGAGATCCGAGCGGACGTCGGCTACCAGGTCGTCGACGGAGCGGATCGTCTCCGTTCGCTGGCGCTCCACGTCGGCGAGAACGAAGGCGAGCTCGGCGTGGAGGGCTTCGATCGTCGCGATGCGCTCCCGATCGACCTCCGTGAGGATCGCCGATCGCTCTCGAGCGATGACCTCGCCCGCGAGCACCTCGATTTCCGCGAGGAGTGAGTCCGTGAGCGCGGCGATACGGGCATCGATCGATGTCAGAGCTACCGCGACCTCGTTCACGTCGGTGAAGAGGTCCTCGCCCACCTCGTCGTAGGCCCGCAGCGCGAAGAGCTCCATCTCCCAACGCAACTGCTTCGGCAGGTATCGATAGTAGACATTGACCCGCTCACTCAGGTCGCGCGTGGTCTGCTCGATGCTCCCCAGCGCGCCGAGACCTCCGGCGCTCTCCGTGACGAACCCCTCCGGCGAAGCGAACGCCGAGCCCTCGAGGAAGACCAGGTCGTCCAGTGGATCCGCCGCGGCCACGCTGTCGACCCGCGCGAGACGTTCCTCGAGGTCGGGGACGTCGGTGATGTGGCGGGCGAGATCCTTGCTCCGCCGATCGAGGTCGTGCGCGGCCTCCACGGCCAGGGCGTAGGGCGGTCCGAAGAGCTGCTCCGGAGCCGGGCCGTCGAAGTAATCCCTCATCCGTGCCGAGAGCACCAACAGCTCGACGAGAGCCACGAGAGGATCGCTCTGAAACGCAAACTCCTGCGCAGCGGAAACAGAGTTGTTTCGCCACGCGAAGCTGTTCATCTGATGCCGCCGATCAGTCTGCTGCGAAGCCATCGCGGAGGACGCGTTCTCGACGGTCGAGATGAAGTAGTCGTGGTAGTCGAGGACCAGGAAGCGTAGCTCGTTGACCGTCAGGTCCAGGCCGGGCAGGGACTCCATGAAGTCGGTCTGGCGGGGCGCCGCGGTCTGACAGCCCGCGCACACCAGCGCCACCAGCAACGCCGCTCCTCCGCTCGGGGGCATCGAGATCGCGGTCATGCCGCGCACAAGGGGCGTGAAGCTCACCGACGGATCGTCCTCGGGGCTGGGGGTCCCGGCAGCTTCGTCGGCGGCGGCCTTCCAGGCAAGTCGACGCACGGTAACCGCCCCTTGCCTCGACGGAAGCCTCCGAGTATTCATACGAACGTATGAATGAACAACTACTGAGGCAGACGACGACCGACACCGGGGCCGCCACCCGGGCCGCACTCATGCAGGCCGCCCGCAACGTCTTCGCGCGCAACGGCTTCGACGGTGCTTCGGTACGGATGATCACGACGACCGCGGACGTGAATCTCGCTGCGATCACGTATCACTTCGGGTCGAAGCGAGGCCTTTACGACGCCGTGCTGGAGGCCGGCCTCCGACCCCTGCTCGACCGCATCCGGGCTGCGGCGGGTCAGCCGGGCACGGCGCTCGACCGGATGATCGCAGTGGTCGAAGCGTACTTCGGTCACCTGGCCGAGCACCCCGACCTCCCGTACCTGCTGCTGCAGGAGGTCGCCGCCGGTCGGTCAGCCACTCTACCTGACCGTGATCGCTCCGCTCCTACGCATGGTCGTCGGAATCGACCTCTCCGACCCGCGCGAGCGCCGGATGGTGGTCGAGCACGTATCCGAGTTCGTCCGCCGAGGCCTCGAGCCCCGGACGGAGGTGTCCACATGAAACGACGACCACCCACCGCGCTCGGCGCGCTGCTCTTGGCTGGAGGGCTGGCCGGCCCGGGCCACGCGGCCTCACAGTCGCTCCCACTCGCTTCCGCGCTCGATTCCGCGTTCGCGACGCACCCCGCCCTGGCCCGCGCCGAGGCCTTGGAGCTCGGCGCCGCCGAGGGCGCCTCGACGGTGCGCGGCACTCGATGGCCCAGCCTCTCTCTTCGTTCGGCGCTGACGCACTTCCAGGAGCCGATGCTGGCGACGCCCATCCACGCCTTCGATCCCAACCTGCTTCCCGAGTTCGACGAGACCCTCTGGCAGAGCCAGCTCTTCGCCCGCTACACGCTCCTGGACTGGGGCTCTCGTTCGGGCAGGGTGGGCACGGCCGACGCCCAGCTCCACGCTGCCGAGGCCGCCACACGGGCGACTCAGCTCCAGCTCATCGAAACCGTGGCCGAGGCATATCTGCGCGTGCTGTCAGCCCGGGCCCTGGACACCGCGGCCGGCGCCCGGATCGAGGCACTCGAGGAGGAACGGGCTCGGGCCGAGCGGGGCCTCGCGGCCGGCACGGCGGCCGAGGTCGAGCTTCTCCGGGCTTCCGTCGCGCTGCAGGACGCGGAGGCGAACCGAACCACCACGTCGGGCGCGGTTCTCCTCGCGGAGCGAACCCTGGCACGTGTGATCGGGACGACACCGGACCGGATCGCGTCCGCCACGCTGTCGGACGTCGGCGCATTCCGGCTCGCAGAGGGCGGTCCACCCGGTGACTCGGTCAACCCGGTCGTCGAGCAGGCCGCTCGGCGTGCGGAGGCCGCGCGCAGCCGATCGAGCTCGGAGCGGGGCCCTCGGTGGCCCCGACTCGACCTGAGCGCGGGCGTCAATCACTTCGGGACGCTCGATCTCGCGCCGATCTTCGAGTGGCAGGCTGGGGTCTCCCTCACCTGGGACATCTTCTCGGGCGGGGCCCGCTCCGCCACTGTCCGCCAGGCAGAAGCGGAACTGCGGGCCGCGGAGAGCGAGCTCGCATCGATCGAGCTGGACGTTGCCACCGCGGTCGACGCGGCTCGCACGTCCACCGAGGCGGCCGACGCCCGCGTCGGCGCGCTCACGGCCTCCGTCGAGCAGTGGGAGGAGCTGGTACGGATCGAGGGGTTGGCCCTCGAAGCCGGAGCCGGCACCCAGCGGGATCTGCTCGACGCCGAGGCAGGCCTCTACCAGGCCCGGGCAGGCCTCGTGGAGGCGACATCCGAGGCGTTTCTGGCCCGCGTCCGCCTCGCAGGGGCGGAGGGCCGCCTCGATCGGACCTGGATCGTGCAGATGAGTGGAGGCTCGTGATGGACAAGCGGATTCGAATCGTCGTCGTGGTCCTGATTCTCGGCGCAGCCGGCGCCTGGTGGATCCGACGCGGGAACAGTCCCGCCGAAGGCGGGCTCTTTGCATCCGGCACCGTCGAAGCGACCGACGCCGATCTCGGCTTTCAGCTCCCGGGACGCATCGGCGTCGTGAGCGCAACCGAGGGCGCCCGTGTGGCCACCGGCACCGAGCTCGCCCGCCTCGACGCACTCGAGCTCGAGGCCCAGGTCGCTGCGGCTCGGGCTGCGCTGGCGGCCTCGGAAGCTCGGCTCGCCGAGCTGAACGCCGGCACGCGACCCCAGGATGTGGCGGCTGCCGAGGCGGCCGCCCGGGCCGCGACGGAGCGGGTCGCCGAAGCCGAGCGAGATGCCGAGCGGGCGAACACACTCTTCGAGGGCGGCGCGATCTCGCGCCAGGCGATGCAGCGCGCCCGCACGATGCTCGACCTGGCCCGGGCCGACCTCGAGCAGGCCACACAACGGCTCGCAGTCCTGCAGGAGGGTCCGAGGCGCGAGACCATCCAGGCCCAGCGTAGCTTCGTCGAGCAAGCCCGTGCCCAGCTCGCTCTGGCGGAAGCGACCTTCGCGCACGCGGTCATCGCCGCGCCCTTCGCTGGCGTCGTGACCACGCGGCACCGGGAGCCCGGGGAGGTCGTCGGAGCGGGTGCGCCGGTCGTCACCCTCCTCGATCTCGATGACCGCTGGGTGCGCATCTACGTCCGCGAAGACGCGATCGGCCGGGTTCAGCTCGGCTCGGCCGCGGAGATCCGGTCGGACACCTACCCGGACCGGGTCTACGGCGGCGAGGTGGTCTTCATCGGCAGCGAAGCCGAGTTCACGCCCCGCAACGTCCAGACGACGGAGGAGCGCACGAAGCTCGTCTACCCTGTGAAGGTGCGGATCACCGGCGACCCGGCCTTCGAGTTGAAGCCCGGCGTTCCGGCCGACGTGACGATCGCCGAGAGCTGACCGCGTCATGGACACGCCCAGGTCCGGCACGCCCGACTCCGCAGCGGATTCTGCTCGGGCCATCGAGATGCGCGCCCTCACCCGCGCGTTCGACGAGCGCGTGGCAGTCGACGCCCTGACGATCGATGTCCGCCCTGGCGAGCTCTTCGGCATCGTCGGGCCGGACGGAGCGGGTAAGACCACGACGCTTCGCATGCTCGCCGGGGTGCTGCGACCGACGAGCGGCACCGCGCTCGTGGCCGGCGTCGACGTCGCCGACGATCCCGAGGGCGTGAAGCCTCACATCGCCTACATGTCGCAGCGTTTCGGCCTGTACGAGGACCTGACGGTACAGGAGAACCTCGACTTCTACGCCGACCTCTACAGGGTACCGAGGCGTGAACGGCCAGAACGACTGGAGCGGCTCTACGCTTTCAGCCGACTGGGAGAATTCACTCAACGCCTCGCAGGTAAGCTCTCGGGCGGCATGAAGCAGAAGCTCTCGCTGTCGTGCGCGCTCATCCACAAGCCCGACATCCTCCTCCTCGACGAGCCGACCTTCGGCGTCGATCCGATCTCACGCAGGGAGCTCTGGCTGATCCTCCACGAGATGGTGGCCGAGGGGATCACGATCGTCGTGAGCACCTCCTACCTCGACGAGGCGGAGCGGTGCGACCGCGTCGCGCTCCTCAACGAGGGGCGTCTCCTGGCCCTCGACACTCCAACCGCGCTGCAGCGGTCGATCTCGGGCCGAATGCTCGCGATCCACGCGGACGCACCGCGATCGGCGCGTGACCTGCTCCGCCATGCCGACTTCGTCCGCAGCGCCCACCTCTTCGGCGACGCCGTGCACGTGCTCGTGGAAGGTGGGGTCTCGGATGACGAAGTGCTCGCACCGCTCCAGGCCGCCGGTCACGAGGTACAGGACTACGAGGTGACCGATCCGTCACTCGAGGACGTCTTCATGGGGCTGGTCGGATGACAGGCCCGGGTGACGCTGGGGGAGAGACGTACCCGGTGGAGGTCGACGGCCTGACACGCCGGTTCGGTGACTTCGTCGCAGTCGACGCCGTGACCTTCCGCGTCCGCCCGGGTGAGATCTTCGGCTTTCTCGGCCCGAACGGCGCCGGCAAGACCACCACGATCAAGATGCTCACCGGGCTGCTCGCGCCGTCCGAAGGCTCGGGTCGCGTGGCTGGCCTCGACGTCCGCGCAGAACGAACCGCGATTCGTGAGCGGATCGGGTACATGTCCCAGAGGTTCTCGCTGTACGGGGACCTGACGGTGGGCGAGAACATCGAGCTCTTCGCGGGGCTGTACGGGGTGGTCGGCGCCCGGTATGGCGAGCGGAAGGCATGGGTCCTCGAGATGGCGGAGCTCGGCGACGCCCAGGGGCAGGTGGCGAGTGCGCTCCCGCTCGGGTGGAAGCAGCGGCTCGCCCTCGGCTGCGCGATGTTGCACGAGCCGCCGATCCTCTTTCTCGACGAGCCGACGTCCGGAGTCGATCCAATCGCCCGTCGCCGCTTCTGGGATCTCATCGCGGAGATGTCCGAGGCGGGCACGACCGTCTTCGTCTCCACGCACTACATGGAGGAAGCCGAGTACTGCCATCGTCTTGCCCTCCTCAACCGAGGACGACTCATCGCGCTCGACACGCCGCGGGCGCTCCGCTCTCGTACCGTCGATGCGATCTACCGCGTGCGAACCGACGACGCCCCACGGGCGGTCCATCGGCTCGTGGAAACACCGGGGATCGTCGAAGCCGCCATGTACGGACGTGACGTGCACGTCACGGTCGACGACCTGGCGACCGGAGCTGCGACGATCGGCCGCTCCCTCGCTGCCGTAGGCCTCACGGCGACGGTGATCGAGCCGGTCGAGCCGTCGCTCGAGGACGTCTTCACTTCGCTCGTACGCGCCGAGGGCGGCGCGGTGGTCGGGTAGCTCCGTGGACCCGTACCGCTTCCTCGCCGTCGCACGAAAGGAGTGGATCCAGCTCCGCCGGGACACGCGCAGCATGATCCTCGCCTTCGTACTCCCGATGATGCTGCTCGTCTTCTTCGGGTACGCGATCACCTTCGACATCGACGACATCACCCTCGCGGTGCTCGACGAGGACCGCTCGGCCGCGAGCCGTGAGCTTCTCGACGCGTTCGTGGCGAGTGACTACTTCACGCTCGTCCGGCACCTGGAATCGGCCGGGGAGATCGACGACCTGTTGATTCAGGGTCAAGTTCAGGGCGTTCTGCGCGTCCCGCCCGGATACGCGCGGGACCGGGCGGCGCCGGCACGGGACGCCACGGTTCAGCTCCTCCTCGACGGCGCGGACGCGAATACGGCCACCATCGCCATGAACCTCTCCGGCGCGGTTGTCGCGACGCACGGGGCGCGGCTGGCGACCGGTGGTGGACCCGCAGCAGGCGCGAGCGTCCGCCCCAACGCCCTGACCGGCCCGCCCGTTCGGCTCGAGAGCCGCACCTGGTACAACCCCGAGCTCCAGAGCCGGCACATGATCGTGCCCGGCCTCATCGCCGTCATCATGTCGATGATCGCCGCGATGCTCACCGCCCTCACCATCGCGCGCGAGTGGGAGCGCGGTACCATGGAGCAGCTCGCCGCGACGCCCGTGGGCCGGGTCGAGGTCGTCCTCGGCAAGTTGCTGCCCTACCTGCTCATCGGTGTCTTCGACGTTTCGCTCGCGGTCGTGGCCGGGATGCTCCTCTTCGGGACGCCGCTGAACGGCAGCGTGCTCCTCCTCGGTGTCATGACCGTGCTCTTCCTGATCGGGGCGCTGGGACTCGGGATCGTCATCTCGGCCGTCGTGAAGTCCCAGGTGCTCGCCACGCAGGTTGCGATGGTCGCGACCTACCTCCCCGCCCTGCTCCTCTCCGGCTTCATGTTCGATATCGCGAGCATGCCGATCGTGCTGCAGGGCGTCACCTACCTCGTGCCGGCGCGGTACTACATCACCGTTACTCGCGGGATCTTCCTCAAAGGTGTGGGTGTGTCGGTGCTGTGGCCGCAGGCACTCCTGATGATCCTCTTCGCGACCGTGGGCGTGGTGCTCGCGACACGGGCCTTCAAGAAGGAGCTCGAAGGATGAGCGGCGGGGTGCGACCGCCCGTGGCCGCACGGGGGGCCGGAGCGAGCCGGCGCTCTCCAAGCCCGCTCCGCGTCCGTCGGATGATCGCGAAGGAAGTGCGCCAGCTCTTCCGGGATCCGAAGACGAAACGGATCATCTTCGCCGCTCCAATCATCCAGCTCCTCGCCTTCGGTTATGCGGTGAACACCGACGTACGCAACGTTGCGACCATCGTCGTCGACCATGACCGCTCGATCGAGTCCCGCGCACTCCTCGACGCCTTCACGGCGTCCGGCTATTTCCGCATCGTCGGAATGTCCGACCGGCCCTCCGAGATCGGGGAAGCGCTGGACCACGGGCGGGCCGTCATCGGCCTCGAGATCCCGGCCGACTACGCCCCCGACCTCAAGGCGGGCCGTGCACCCGCCGTCCAACTCCTGGCCGACGGGACGAACTCGAACACGGCCACGGTCGCTCAGGGATACGCCGGCGAGATCGTACAGGCCTACGGCGCCCGCATGGCCGCCTCGATCGGAATCCGGCCAGCCTCGATCGACCTCCGCACGCGCTCCTGGTTCAACCCGTCGCTCGAGTCCCGGGTTTACAACGTCCCCGCCGTCATCGGCGTGATCGTCCTCATGATGTGCCTCATGCTCACCGCCCTCGGCATCGTCCGTGAGCGCGAGGTCGGCACGCTCGAGCAGCTCCTCGTGTCCCCGCTCTCCCCCGGAGAGCTCATCCTCGGCAAGACGATCCCGGTGGCCGGCATCGCGATGCTCCAGATCACGCTGGTGACCGCGGTGGCGCTCCTCTGGTTCCGGATTCCTCTCACCGGAAGCGTGCCCACGCTCTTCGTCGCAGCCGTCCTCTACATCCTCGCCGGGCTCTCCGTCGGCCTCTACATCTCCACCATCAGCACGACGCAGCAGGAAGCCTTCCTCTCGATGTACATGTTCATCCTGCCGGCGATCATCCTGTCAGGCTTCCTCTATCCGGTCCACACGATGCCGGAGGGCTTCCAGTACCTGACCTGGATCAACCCCCTGCGCCACTTCCTCGACATCGTGCGCGCGGTCTTCCTGAAGAGCGCGGGCTTCGCGGACGTGTGGGCATCAATGAGCGTGCTCCTGCTGATGGCGATCGCAGGGCTGAGCTTCGCGACGCGACGCTTCCGGGCGACGCTGTGAACCACCCGATCGCCCTACAGCTTCTCGACGGGCCCGGTCCTATTCGACAACTCGACGGGCCCGGTCCTATTCGACAAGACGATCCCGATCGAGAGCACCACTGGCAATATTCACAGACTCAGGCTGTCGTACTCGCGTGCTACACCCGGGCCGGCACGAAGCCACGCGTCTCCACTGCCCCGGCGTCGACCGTGAAAAAGGTGGCCTCCGGGATCTCCTTCCATGCGCCCGGCAAGTCGTCGCCGAGTGGCTCGGAGACCACGATTCGTGCCTCGTCGGAGAACGCGTCGAGCGCATTGGCGGCCGAGGCCGGGAGCAATCTGCGCAAGGCTGCGATGTCCTCGGAATGGAAGAGCGTGCGCGAGCGTCCCTCGGAGGAGTACCGAATCGCGTAGAGCCGGGCACCGTCAGAAATGCCCACGGTCATTTGGACCGGCCACGCCACGTCGGCGCCCATGCCCACGCGCTCGACGAAGCCGACCATCCGGGCCACCGCACCGTACGGATCGTCCTCGAGTCCGAAGAGGAGACACAGGTAGAACATGATCTCCGAGTCGGTCGTACCTCTCAGGTGGCCGAACCAGGAGCGGCCGAGCTCGCGGACGAGGTCCCAACGGATCGACTCGAGCCCGGCGATGCTCCCGTTGTGTACGAACAGCCACCGTCCATGCCGGAACGGATGGCAGTTGGTCTGCTGCACGGCGGTGCCGGTCGCCGCGCGCACGTGTGCCAGGAAGAGCGGCGAGACGACATGGCGGCACACGTCTTGGAGATTGTCGTCGTTCCATGCGGGCTGGATGTCTTTGTACAGCCCGGGCTCATTCAGGCGGTCGTACCAGCCCACGCCGAAGCCGTCCCCATTCGTGGTCTGCTCGGACTCCCGCGCCGCAAGGCTCTGGTCGATGAGCGAGTGGCGGGTGTCGAAGATCAGGGTCGAGAGCGGAATCGTGTTGCCTGAGTAGGCGAGCCAGCGGCACATGGCAGTCTCGAGATGCGGCGGGATGAGGGACGACTCCGGCTATCGGGGTAGCGCACGATCGACGTGCGCACCCCATGCCGGAAGATCGCCGATGAGCGTCAGCGGACGCGCTCCACGTCGGGAAGCACGAAGCTGCGATCGAAGAACGCGGGCTCCGGGCCGTATAGGCGGAAGAGGAGGAAGAAATCCTCCCCGGTGGGAATCCAGTTACTCGCCAGCCCGTCCGGTGCGCTCGGGCCGAAGTAGATGTCCACCGACCCGTCCTCGTTCGTCGTCATCGACGCCAGGTCGTACGACGACAGTCCAACGCGCCCGAGGTCGTTGTGGA
>JBDHDM010000017.1:0-22395 GCA_039591515.1 Gemmatimonadota bacterium
GTTCACATCGACGGGGCGGTTTGGCACCTCGATGTCGGCTTATCACATCCTGGGGCTGGAGAAGGTCCCAAGGGTCGGGCTGTTCGCCCGTTAAAGTGGTACATGAGCTGGGTTCAGAACGTCGTGAGACAGTTCGGTCTGTATCCGTCGTGGGCGTTGGAGTGTTGAGGAAAGCCTTCCCTAGTACGAGAGGACCGGGAAGGACCGACCACTAGTGTACCGGTTGTTCCGCCAGGGGCATCGCCGGGTAGCTACGTCGGGACGGGATAACCGCTGAAAGCATCTAAGTGGGAAGCCCCTTCCAAGATGAGTACTCCCAGACCTTCGGGTCTCTGAAGGGCCGTACGAGACTAGTACGTTGATAGGCAGTAGGTGGAAGCGTGGCGACACGTGAAGCCGAGCTGTACTAATCGCCCGTGAGGCTTGACCAGTTCCTCCCCTCCGGTTTCTCATCAAGAGTGCCGCATCTTCTGTGAAGATGCGCGGCCGTTATGGCAGGCTCTCCCTTCTCTCGACCTCTGTTCTCGTTCTTGTCGGTGACAATTGCGTAGAGGCTACACCCGTTCCCATCCCGAACACGGCCGTTAAGCTCTACAGCGCGGATGGTACTGCCGGGGTCGCCCGGTGGGAGAGTACGTCGTCGCCGACTTTATGCTGAGAGCCCTCGTGACCTCGGGTCACGGGGGTTTTCGCGTATCCGGGAGATTAGCCCGGAAGCGGAGCGTCGAGCCTCTGGCCGGGGCTGTGCCCCCAAAGGGAACCGCGTCGCGTCTCCTCGGATTGGTCTGGAAAGCCGTCGGTCCATCTCACGCAACCCGCTCGAAACGTGATCCGAAAGCTCCTCGCAGCCGTGTGCTCGGCGTCGGTTCTGGCTTGCTCCGACGCGCCCACGACCCTGTCGGAGACCCTGCCGCCGGTCGACTCCGCAGCGGTCATTCTGGAGGGGACGGTTCGCCGCTTCACGACGGACCAGCTCATGGGCGGGGTCGCCGTGCTCGCCGACAATGAGCGTGTAACATCTTCGGGAAGAGGTGCTTACGTCTTCACGGCTCTGGGAGAGGGCGAAGTCCAGATTCGCGCCACCTACCCGGGGTTCCACCCGTATTCGGCCAAGCAGCGGTTGCGGCCCGGCCGCAACGTGCACGACATCGAGCTCGTGCCCGAGGGCTAGGTGTTGATCGCGGTCGAAGCGACCGGCTCGCGGTCGTTCGGACCCGCCCTCAGGTGATCTGTTCGAGCACGCGCTCGAACGCTTCCACCGTCCGGTCCACGTCCTTGAGCTTGTCGAGGCCGAAAAGACCGACGCGGAACGTCTGAAAGCCCTCGGGCTCCCCGCACTGCAGCGGGACGCCGGCCGCGATCTGGATACCGTGCGCCGCGAAGCGTGCGCCCGACTTGATGTCCGGATCGGCGGTGTAGCTGACGACCACACCCGGAGCTTGGAAGCCCTCGGCCGCCACGCTCGGATATCCCGCGGACTCGAGGATGGCCCGGATTCTCGTCCCCAGCTCGATCTGTCGTTCCTTCGCCAGGTCGAGACCGAAGGACTCCGTCTCCGCGACGACGGACTCGAACGCACGAAGTCCGTCCGTGGGCATGGTGGCGTGGTATGCGTGGCCGCCCTTCTCGTACGCCTGCATGATCTGATGCCACCTCCCCAGATCGCAGGAGAAGCTGCTCGACTTCGTTTCCGGGAGCCGCTCGAGGGCGCGTGCGCCCAGCATCACGAGCCCACAGCACGGTGAACCGCTCCAACCCTTTTGCGGAGCGCTCACCAAGACGTCCACGCCGGTGGCCTCCATATCCACCCAGACGGTGCCGGACGCGATACAGTCGAGGACCATGAGGCCTCCGATTTCGTGCACGGCGTCCGCGATCGATCGCATGTAGTCGTCGGGTAGCATGAGGCCGGCCGACGTCTCGACGTGCGGGGCGAAGACGATGTCCGGGCGCTCGCGCTCGATGGTCTCGAGCACCTCCTCGAGGGGTGCCGGCGCGAAGGGTGCGTGCGGGCCCTCACCGACCGGCCGGGCCGCGAGCACGATCTCGCGGGCCGGAATGTCGCCGGCTTCCAGGATCTGGCTCCAACGGTAGCTGAACCACCCGTTTCGAATCACCAGACAGCTCCGGTCCTCTGCGAACTGCCGCGCCACAGCCTCCATCCCGAAGGTGCCGGAGCCGGGCACGATCACCACGGCATCGGCCCGATACACCCGCTTCATTGCGGCCGAGATCCGATTCATGACGGATTGAAACGAGGCCGACATGTGGTTGAGCGCGCGGTCGGTGTACACGACCGAGTATTCGAGCAGTCCGTCGGGGTCGACGTCCGGGAGAAGACCGGGCAAGGGGGACTCCATGCGAAGGCTGTGACGGGTCGGACGAGAGCATGGCGAAAGCCGATCTCACGCGCAAACCCGGCTCGTCGCACCCGTCAGAGACGTCCGAAGACGCCGGCATCAGTGACGTGTGGCCGGGCTCCGCGTCCTTCCCCGCGTCCCCCTCCAGGTGCATCTTCCGCGCGCTACAACTCCTTCCCCAAGACCGTTGCCGGACCCGATACCCGAGACGACCCCGACAGTCGAAACGGACCGGACATCCGACGCGAACGCGACCCGGACCGGTTACGTCGCGCTCGTCGGACGGCCCAACGCGGGCAAGTCCACACTCCTGAACCAGCTGATCGGGGAGCACCTCTCGATCGTAACCCCGAAGGCGCAGACTACGTGGCAGCGTGTCACGGGTGTTCTGACGATCGACCACGACCAGCTGATCTTCCTGGACACGCCGGGCATCCTGGAGGCGCGGGACCTGCTCCAGCGCTCGATGCTCGGGGCCGCGCTCCAGGCCCTGGAGGAGGCCGACGTCGTACTCCTGGTGGTCGACGCCACCCGCCCCCCGACGGACCGGGACGCGGAGCGTCTGCTGACGGCGCTCGAAGACAAGAGGGCGCCGCTCCTGGTCGCTCTCAACAAGGTGGACGCGGCGCCGGAGCGGGCGATCGAGGCGTGGGAGGCTTGGGTCCTCGAGCATCTCGGCGGGCCGTCGTCATTCCGGATCTCGGCCCTCGATGGCTCCGGTACGTCCGCACTGCTGGAGAAGGTGCGAGCATTGCTCCCGGTGGGTCCGTTCCTCTACCCGGAAGACGAGATCGCATCCGAGCCGGTGCGCTTCTTCGTGGCCGAGCTCGTGCGTGAGACGCTGTTCGAGCAGTTCCGCCAGGAGATTCCGTATTCCGTGTTCTGTCAGGTGGAGGAGTTCAGAGAATCCCAGGACCCTGTGTACATCCAGGTCGTGATCTACGTGGAGCGGAAGTCGCAGAAGGGGATGATCATCGGCCAGAAGGGGAAGGCGATCCGGGCGATTGGTGAGGCGGCACGCGCCAAGATCGAGACCTTTCTCGGCAGGCATGTGTATCTCGACCTGTGGGTGAAGCCGCTCAGATCGTGGCGGAAGAACCGTGCGTATCTGGGACAACTGGGATTCCGCCTACCTCCCGAGGATGACTCTGAAGCTCGCTGATGCTGTTCGGCTCCTGCTCCTGACCGGGGCCCTCGTGCCCGCGGCATTCGCCGGCGGGATGCCGGTCGCCGCGCAGAGCGCCGCCGACCCGAACGAGGGCGCCCTCTTCCTCCTGCTTCCCGTCGGAGCGCAGGGGGTGTCCATGGGCCGCGCGATGACCTGGGTGGAGGGGGTCGAAAGCGTCTGGTGGAACCCGGCGGGTCTCGCCGGGCTCACACGCAGCCAGGGCGTGGTCGTCCGCGGCGATCACACCGTCGGTACCGCCATCGCGGCGACGGCCATGTATGCGCCGCAGGGCGTCGGGGCCTTCGGCGCGTCGTACTACCTCCTCGACGCCGGCGAGTTCGAGCAGAGGGACGAGTTCGGGAACTACACGGGCAACCTCACGGTGCGGAACCACCTGGGTGTCGTGTCGGCGGCCACGCGCATCAGCAGTCGCATTTCCGCGGGCGTGAATTTCAAGATCGTCCGATTCCAGTTCTCGTGCCGAGGGATCTGCTCCAACGAGGGCAGCACCGCCACGACATACGCGGTCGATCTCGGCGCGCAGGCGGTTCCGATCGACCATCTGCGGATCGGGGCCATGGTCGCGCACGTGGGGCCCAGCCTTCAGGTCCGGAATGCCGAACAGGCCGACCCTCTCCCCGGCCGGGTGCGACTCGCAGCGGCCTACGATCTGGTCTCCTCCCTCACCGAACGGGAGGACGTGCAGGGTTGGCTCTCCTTCGAGGTGGAGGACCGGTTGAGCAGCCTCGGGTACACGTCGTTCTACCTCGGCGCGGAGCTGGCGGCGGGTCGGACCGACCTGCTCTCGCTGCGCGCGGGGCACGCGTGGTCGCAGGTCGCGCAGGAGGACGGCACCCGGGTCGGGCTCGGCATCCGGTACCGCCGGTTCGACCTCTCTATCGCGAAGTCCCTGGTCCAGTCGACGATTACGGGAGACACCGAACCCGTGCACGTCACGTTCGCGATCGGCTTCTGAATGCCGTTCCCTCGCCGGGTCCCTCGCAAAGGGGCCGGGACCCTCATGCTCGCGTGCGTCTGCGGATCCGCCGCGGTGCCGCCGGCGTCGGATCTCGCTGCGCAGGAGGCAGGACGTCTGACCGTGGCCGTCCCGGCCGGCCCACTCGCAGGCCGGTCCGCGGGCCTCCGCGCCGATCCCTCGGTGGACCTGCTCGCCGCCATGGACGCACGGGGCGCCAGTGGACCCTCTCCGTGGCCCCAGGCGGGACCGGATGTTTCGGCTGGCCGGGCCACACTGTTCTCGGCCGTGGTCCCGGGGGCCGGCCAACATCTTCTCGGGCAGAACCGAAAGTGGGTCTACCTCGCGCTCGAGGCCGCGGGCTGGATCTTCTACGTCGACCGTCGATCCAAGGGAAACGACCTCGCCGTGGCCTACCGCGACTTCGCCTGGGCGGAGGCCCGCATCCAACTGGGGGACCGCGTCGACGGGGACTTCGACTACTACGAGAAGCTCACGCAGTGGGAGGAGTCCGGCCTCTTCGATGCGGACCCGCAGACACCCGGCATTCAGCCCGAGACCGACCCGGCCACGTACAACGGATCGATCTGGGAGCTCGCGAGCAGCCTCTTCCTGCCCGGAGGCCCGTCCACGCCCCCGTCGGATCCGGGGTATCAGCGCGCCATCGAATACTACTCCGCCCGGGGCTATTCGACCGAGTTCCTCTGGGACTGGACCGGCACGGGCGGCGCTCAAGCCGAGTACGGCGATATCATTTCGGAGAGTGATTCCCGCTACCGACAGGCGACGAACGTTCTGGGCGTGATCATTGCCAACCACGTGGTCTCCTCGGTCGATGCGTACCTGAGCGCCCGCGGGGTCCCGACGCCGACCGAGGTGCGGTTCGCGCCGGTGCGGGCCCCGGACGGACGGATGTCGTGGTCGGCCGACGTCCGACTCGCGCTCGGACGATGAGTCGCAAAGGGCGAGGCAGGGGCCGTGGCAGTGGGGGACCTGGCCGGAGAGGGGGGCGCGGAGGTCGCCCGCCTCGCGCGCGGGGTCAGGGGGGCAGGCGCACGACCTCCGACCGCCGAGGAGCGCATGGTGGGGAAGGAGGCGACACCACGACCGAGCAGGACCTCACGAATCGTGTCATCGCCGCTCTCTCCGCGTCGGAGCAGGGTCCGCTCAAGAGCAAGGAGCTGGCTCGGATTCTCGACGTAGAACCCGCCGAGTACCGCACGTTCCGACGACTGCTGGCTCGTCTCGAGAGGGCCGGCACACTCTACAAGGTCAAGGGGCGCCGATTCGCCGTGGCCGCCTCTCTCGACCTGGTGGCCGGGCGCGTTTCGGTCACCCGAGACGGCCACGGGTTCGTACGCCCGGATGAGCCCGGGGAGGACGTGTACGTGCCCGCTCATCGGCTCACCACGGCGATGGACGGAGACCACGTGGTGGTCCGGGTCGAGCGTCGGCCGAGGGGGCGAAGCCGCGAGGGCAGTGTGATCCGCGTCCTGGAACGGGCGCGCGACTCCGTGGTGGGCACGCTGCACCTCGGCCGGAGGTTGAGTTACGTGGTGCCACTCGACGCCCGACTCCGCCGCGACGTGTTGATCACGGCGGGAGGGGAGGGGGACGCCGAAGACGGGATGGTCGTCGTCGTGCGTTTGACCTCGTACGGGGAGGGAAGGGTCGGGCCGACAGGAGAAGTCGAGCGCGTCCTCGGCGAGCTGTCCGATCCCGGCGTGGACGTCCTCGCCGTGGCCCATGGGTACGGCCTCTCCCTCGACTTTCCGTCGGAGGTGCTGGCCGATGCGGAGCGTGCAGCGGAAGTCGGGAGCGCGGATCCCGGCATGGACCGAATCGACCGCACGGATCTGGACACCTTCACCATCGATCCGGCGGATGCGAAGGACCACGACGATGCACTCTCCGTGGTCCAGCTCGAAGACGGCGTGATCGAGGTCGGGGTGCACATCGCGGACGTGTCGCACTACGTCCGCCCGGGATCCGCCGTCGACGTGGAGGCCGCTGCGCGCGCGACGAGCGTCTACCTGGTAGACCGGACGATTCCGATGCTGCCACCCGTGCTCTCGAACGACGCCTGCTCGCTGAACCCGGATCGCGAGCGGCTGGCCGTGTCCGTGTTCGTTCGTCTCGACCGGGAGGGCGGCGTGCTCGACCGTCGATACGAGCGCACCGTGATCCAGTGCCGGCGCGGCCTCTCCTACGAGGAGGCACAGGAAGTGCTCGACGGCGAGGCACGTATCTCCGAAGCCGTCGACCAGGCCCTGCGCCTGCTCGACGACCGGGCCCGTCAGCTGAGGAGGCGTCGGCGGGAGCGCGGGGCCCTCGACTTCGACCTTCCCGAGGCGAAGGTGATCCTCGACGACGAGGGTTTGCCGGTCGACATCCGACGTCGTGACCGGTTGGAAAGCCACCGTCTGATCGAGGACTACATGATCCTCGCCAACGAGGTGGTGGCCGCCGATCTGGAGTCGAGAGACCTCGCGACGATGTACCGCATCCACGAGCCCCCAGTGCCCGAAAAGGTCGAGGCGCTCACGGAGACGCTGGCTCACTACGGGCTTCAGGTCGTACGCCGCAAGGCGTTGAGGCCCAGCGATCTACAGCGAGTGTTGGATTCGGCGCGGGGGCGGACGGAGGAGGCGCTGGTGAGCAACCTGGTCCTGCGCTCCATGACCAAGGCCCGCTATCACACCGAGAACCTCGGGCACTTCGGGCTGGCGTCGGAAGGGTACCTGCATTTCACGTCGCCGATTCGTCGGTACCCGGACCTGGTGGCTCATCGAGTCGTGACCGAAGTGCTCATCCACGGTGCCCCGGAGCCCTATGCCGATCGGGAGGCGCTCGCGCGGGAGGCAGAAATCTGCAGCGGCCGCGAGCAGGCGGCGGCGGAGGCCGAGAGGGCTTCCGTCGCCATGAAGAAGGTGGAGTTCATGGAGCGACACCTCGGAGAATCGTTCGAAGGCCGTATCTCGGGCGTCGCCGCCTTCGGCCTGTTCGTCCAGCTGGAGGACTTCTTCGTCGAAGGATTGGTGCACGTGAGCGGCCTGCATGACGACTATTACCACTTTCACGAGCGCGAGCACCGGCTGGTCGGAGAGCGCGGCGGGCGCGCCTTCCGCCTCGGGGAGCGCGTCGAGGTTCAGGTGGCGAGGGTCGACAAGGAGGCGCGCCACGTGGATTTCGCGCTGATCCGCAAGCGCCCGGGTTGATTTGATTGACCTCGAAAGAGGCGATCGGTAACGTCCGGATGTCGCCGCACCACTTCGAGGACCCATGGCCTCCGACAAGACCATCCTGTACTTCGGTGCCGGTCGTGGGGAGGCGGCGAATCTCGTCTCCCGCTTCGCCGAGGCCGAGGGCCTGGAGCTCGAAGCCGTCGGGCGTGAGGAGGACGTGCGTGCCCTCATGAACCGGACGTTCCCGGCTTGCGTCGTGCTCGATGGGGCCGATGACCCCGAGGCCACGGCACGGCTCTGCAAGGGCATGAAGGGGGACCCCTTCACGGGAATCGTGCCGGTGGTGGTGCTTCTCGGACCGGGCGACTCCGGTCCCGTGGCCTCGTTCCTCTCGGACGGAGCGGACGAGGTGCTGCGACGAGACCTCCCGGACGAGGAGCAGATGCTGCGGCTGGGTCAGGTCCTCCGTCGTGCCGACCGAGACGTCTCAGTCCACCCGACCACCCGGCTTCCCGGCACGAACCATATCGCTCGTGACATGCAGTGGCGCCTCTCCGACGGTCAGCGGTTCGCGGTCTGCTACGCCGACCTGGACCACTTCAAGGAGTTCAACGACCGGTACGGGTACGCGTTCGGGGACGGCGTCATCCGTTTGCTCTCCCGGATCCTGCGGGATCTGGTGCGCGGCCTCGCTCCCGGGGGCTTCGTGGGACACATCGGGGGAGACGATTTCATCTTCAACGTGCCTCTCGAGCACCTCGAGGTCACGTGCGACGCGGTCATCGAGCTCTTCGACGAGCTGATCCCCTACCAGTACACCGAGGAGGATCGGAAGGCCGGCTACTTTCTCGGGAAGGACCGACGGGGCAGCATTCACCGCATCCCGCTCATGGCCCTGTCGATCGGGGTCGTGACGAACCAGTTCCAGGAGTTCGAGCACACTGCGCAGATCAGTGAGCTCGCCGCGCAGATGAAGACGTACGCGAAATCGCTTCCGGGGTCGAAGTACGTCGTCGACAGGCGACACCAGTCGCCGGCGTTGGCCACGGCATCCGCCGAGGAAGAAGCTAGTTTGGTGGCGACCGACCCCGGGGTCCGTCGACCAGGATGAAAACCCAAACCCATTCGAACATGGTCATCACCGTCACGTGCCCGTCGTGCTCATCGTCGTTCCCGGTCGACCCGGCCAAGGTCCCCGAGGGGGGCGTGAACGCCCGGTGCAGCTCGTGCGGCGACATTTTCCGGATCGAGAAGCCCGCGACCGCTCCACCCCTTCCGACCCTGGGAGGCATCGAGCCGGTCGCGCCTGAGCCTTCGGCGGGAGAGGTCGCCTACAGTCAGCCTCCGGCTCAGCCGGCGGAGCCCGCGCCCGCCGATGAGGCGTACGTCGACGAGGCGCCCCACATCCCGGCGATCATGGAGGAAGAGCCAGCCTCGGCTCCCGCCGGCCCGCCGCCGCTGCCGGAGCCCACTGCGCCGTCCCAGGAAGCGGCCGGGCCCCCGCCGCTGCCGGATCCACCCGTCGAGGCGGCGTCCGCGCCGCCAGCCCCGGAGCCCGCCGAAGCGGTACCGCCGCCCTTGCCCGACCCGGTCGCGGTAGACACGGAGCCTGCTCCGGCGGTCACGCCGCCTGCCTACCCGGAGGCGAACACCGTGGGGGCCGAGCCGCCGGCTGCGCAGGCTACGACCGATGATGAGGCCCTGGGTGGTCCGACGCCGCTGGAGGAGGCCGCTCCCCCCCCGGCCGAGCCCTTGGGCGTGTCGGCCTTCACCTTCGGCAAGCGGGATCCGACGGACAAAGCGAAGCGTCTCGCACGGGTGCTGGTCTCCGACATGATCATGTACAACGCCGAGCGCCATCAGTCCGCGCTGGCGGCCGGTACGTTGGTCCAGGACTTCGAAGACGAGATCGAGAAGTCGTGGAAGGAGTTCGTCGACCAGGTGGGAGAGGAGCTCGCCAACGGCCCCGGCCGTGGCTTCTGGACCGAGGCCCTGAACGACATCCTCGCCAAGGGCCAGAGGGTCTTCTAGGCGGTCCGACTCGCCCGTATATTTTCAGGCACGGAACGGAGGGGCCGTCCACCTCGGGCGGCCCCTCTCGCTTTGAGCCCCATCTGAGGGGCGCTCCACTCGCGACTCCGCAGCAGCGCACGCCATGACCAAGGAACAGAAGCAGCAGCTCGACGATCTTCGCGAGAAGCTCCGGGAGCTCAGGGGGTATCTTTGACCTGGACACCCGGGAAGAGCGGCTGAGGAACCTCGACCAGATCATGTCGGCCCCCGACTTCTGGAACGACCAGGAGCGGGCGCGAGCCGTGATCGACGAGTCGAACCGGACCAAGGGGTGGGTGGGTCCGTGGAGCGAGCTCGCTGGGCGAGTCGAGAACCTCGAGACCATGATCGAGCTGCTCGAGCTCGAGGACGACCCCGATCTCGCGGCTGAGCTGGAGGCCGGCCTGGCCGCCCTTCAGTCGGGCCTCGAAGCGCTCGAGCTTCGGACGATGCTCCAGGGCGAGGATGATCACCGCGAGGCCATCGTGACGATCCATCCGGGAGCCGGAGGGCTCGAGTCACAGGACTGGGCGGAGATGCTCATGCGGATGTACACGCGTTGGGCGGAGCGGCGGGGCTTTTCGGTCAATGTCATGGACTACCAGCCCGCCGAAGAGGGGGGCATCAAGAACGCGACGCTCGAGATCCTGGGTGAGAGCGCGTACGGATACCTCAAGGCCGAAGGGGGCGTGCATCGCCTCGTGCGGATTTCACCGTTCGACGCCCAGTCCCGGCGACACACCTCGTTTGCGAGTGTGTTCGTGTATCCGCTCGTGGAGGACGACATCGAGATCGACATCGACGAGTCGGATCTGCGGATCGATACGTACCGGGCTTCCGGGGCCGGCGGGCAGCACGTGAACAAGACCGACTCCGCGGTGCGCATCACACACGAGCCGAGCGGGATCGTCGTGGCGTGCCAGCAGGAGCGGTCGCAGCACAAGAACCGCAGCACCGCCATGAAGATGCTGCGCGCGGCGCTGTACCAGCGCGAGCTGAAGGAGCGCGAGGAGGCCAAACAGGAGCTCGAGCAAGGCAAGAGCGCGATCGATTTCGGGAGCCAAATCCGCTCGTACGTGTTTCAGCCGTACACGATGGTCAACGACCACCGTACGGAAGTGAAGATCACGGACGTCCACGGCGTCATGGACGGTGACCTCGATCCCCTGATCGAGGCCTACCTCAAGCAGGCGGGGGCGGCTGCGAGCAACTGATGTCAGAGGGGAACGTGGAAGATCTCAGCCAGGTCCTGCGCCACCGCCGTGAGAAGCTGGCCGCCGTGCGCGAGTTGGGTATGGAGCCCTTCGCATACAACTTCGAGCCCTCGGGACGGTCGATGGACGCGCTTGCCGCGTTCGAGTCGGCGGAAACGGATGGCGCCCTCTCGGAGAACGGGCAGGGTCCGGTCTTCCGGCTCGGGGGACGGATCGTGGGGTGGCGCGACATGGGTCGCAGCGTCTTCGGGCACATCGAGGACGGGGCCGGGCGCGTTCAGCTGTACTTCCGCAGGAACGTCTTGGGCGAGGAGGCCTTCGACGCGCTCTCCCTGCTCGACCTGAGCGATTGGATCGGGGTCGAGGGCCCGACGTTTCGGACCCGCACGGGGGAGGTGACCGTCCAGGTCGAGACCTGGACCCTCCTGACCAAGTCGCTGCGTCCGCTCCCCTTCGGCAAGGTGGAGACCGACCCGGAAACCGGCGAGCGGACGGTCTACTCGGGCTTCCATGATCAGGAGACCCGCTATCGGCAGCGCTACGCGGACCTCGCCGTCAATCCGGACGTCCGCGACGTCTTCCGGGTCCGGAGCCGCGTCGTGAGCGCGCTGCGTCGCTTCCTGGACGACGAGGGCTTCCTGGAGGTGGAGACCCCGGTACTCCAGCCGCTCTACGGAGGGGCGTCGGCCAAGCCCTTCGTAACCAAGCACAACGCCCTCGACCAGACGATGTACCTGCGTATCGCCGACGAGCTCTATCTCAAGAGGCTCATCGTCGGGGGGCTGGACCGCGTCTACGAGATCGCCAAGGACTTCCGCAACGAGGGGCTATCGCCGGTCCACAATCCCGAGTTCACCATGCTGGAGTGGTACCAGGCCTTCTCGGATTACGAGGACCAGATGGACCTCGTGGAACGAATGGTGCTGTATGTGCTCGACGAGGTCTTCCTGTCCCGGGTTCTCCAGATCGGCGACCACCAGATTCCGATCGAAGCCCCGTTCCGGAGGATGAGGCTGACGGACGGGCTTTCGGAGGCGTTGGGTGTGGACGTGCTCGAGACGAGCGAGGCGGACTTGAGAGCGAGAGCGGAGGAGCTGCAGCTGCCGGATCTCGACGGTGCGGGCAAGGGCAAGCTGATCGACAAGCTGTTCGGCGCGCTGGTGGAGCCCGGGCTGCTCGAGCCGACTTTTGTCATCGACCACCCCAAGGAGCTCAGCCCGCTGGCCAAGCACCATCGCGACGACGCGCGGCTCACCGAGCGGTTCGAGCTGTACATCGGCGGAGCGGAGATCTTCAACGCCTTCTCGGAGCTCAACGACCCCATCGATCAGCGCGAGCGCTTCGAAGCGCAGGTGGCGCTGAGGGCGGGCGGCGACGAAGAGGCCCAGCCGATCGACGATGATTACATCCGGGCTCTCGAGTACGGGATGCCGCCCACCGGCGGCGTGGGCATGGGCGTCGACCGGTTCGTCATGATGGTGACCGGGCAGACCAGCATCCGCGACGTCATCCTCTTCCCGATCCTGCGGCCAGAGGAGTAGGGCAAGGTGGCGGACCGCCTCAACTGGTTCATCGCCCGCCACTACCTGCGGGCGGGTCGGGGCCGGGCGCTCCTGTCGCTGATCACCTGGATCGCCTTGGGCGGCATCACGCTCGGGGTGGCCGCGCTCATCACGGTGATCTCGGTCATGAGCGGGATGCAAGGCGAGCTCCGCGGCAAGATTCTCGAGTCGACGCCCCATCTCTACGTTCTGGAGTACTCCGCGAGCCTGAGGCTGCAGAATTACGATCAGGTCATCGACACGATCCTGACGATGGACGGGATCGCCGGTGCCGCCCCGTTCGCCATGTCCAGCGTCACCCTCGTGATGGACCAGGGGCAGTACGGGCAGCCCGCCTACCTCTTCGGTGTCGACATCGACACGACGAGGGTCACCGCCACCGACATGGAGCGGAACATCATCGAGGGGGCACTCGACCTCGAGCCGCCGGAGTCCGGGCTGCCGCCGCTGCTCATGGGCGTCGTGCTGGCGGATCGCATGGGCGTCTTCCCGGGCGATACGATGGTCGTGATGTCCATGGAGAACCTCGGCGTGAACCCTATGGGGCTCCCGCAGCCGACCCTGCGCCAGTTCGAGGTGACGGGAACGTTCCGCACCGGGATGTACGAGTACGACCTCTCCAACATCTACACCACGCTCGTGGACGCGCAGGAGCTGCTGGGCCTCGCGCCGACCGACGCGAGCGGAATCGGAGTTCGCACGGACGACGCGGAGCTGGCGACCGAGATCGGCCTGGCTTTGGGCGAGGAGCTCGGGTACCCCTACGCGGTCGAGTCCTGGATCGTGAGGAACCAGGCGCTGTTCAGCGCGCTCCAGCTCGAGAAGATCGCCCTCGGTGTGATCGTCTTCCTGATCGTCCTGGTCGCCGCGTTCAACATCGTGAGCACGCTGGTGATGGTCGTTGCCGATCGAACGAAGGAGATCGGGATCCTGCGCACGATGGGGATGACGCAGAAGGGCATCATGCAGATCTTCGTCATCCAGGGCGTCTGGATCGGGGTGATCGGGACGACGGCGGGGGCCGCGCTGGGTGTGGGCGTCTCGTGGGCGCTCGACCGCTTCCGGCTCATCAAGATCCCGGGCGACGTCTACTTCGTGGACTACCTGCCGGCGCGCATGGACCCGTTCGATATCGTGCTGATCGTGGTGGCGAGCATTCTGGTCTCTTTCGGGGCGACCATCTATCCGGCCCGTCAGGCGGCGAGGCTCGCCCCCGTGGACGCGATTCGTCATGAGTGACGCCGTGCGCGCCATCGAGGCGCGGGGCCTCCGAAAGGTCTTCACCGGCGGCGACGGTCGCACACTGACCATCCTCGACGGAGTCGAGCTGGCGATCGACGAGGGTGAGGCCGTGGCGGTCACTGGAGCAAGCGGGGCGGGCAAGTCCACGCTGCTCCATCTCCTGGGCGCCCTGGACCGACCCACGGACGGCGAGATCCTCGTCGGGGGCCGACCCGTGGCGGGGCTGTCGGACGAAGAGCTCGCCGAGGTGCGCAACCGCCGGATCGGTTTCGTGTTCCAGTTCCATCACCTGCTCAGGGAGTTCACGGCCCTCGAGAACGTGATGATGCCGGCCCTGATCGCCGGCGCCCCCTTCGCGGATGCCGATCGCCGGGCGCGGGCGCTGCTGACCGACGTCGGACTGTCCGAGCGAGTGACGCACAAGCCCCGTCAGCTGTCCGGAGGGGAGCAGCAACGGGTCGCGGTCGCCCGCGCCTTGGTGAACGACCCGGTGGTCCTGCTGGCGGACGAGCCCTCGGGCAACCTCGACACGGCGACGAGCGGCCTCCTCCACGATCTGCTTTTCGATCTGCGGGAGCGTAAGTCACTGTCCCTCGTCGTGGTGACCCACAACCTCGATCTCGCCCGGCGGGCGGACCGTCAGCTTCTCATGGCGGGTGGGCGGCTCCAACCGGCGGGTTCGGGGTAACCACGCCCACGGACGTCGGGTCCCCGCGGAATAAAGCGGGCACTTGTCGCTGCGAGTGCGGTATTTTAATCCAAAAGGGACCGTGGGAGCCCGGAGCGACGATGTCGGATATGATCTGTGAGAACTGCGGCTCGACAGACGCAGTGGTGCACCTCACGCAGATCGTGAACAATCAGATGTCGACGCACCACCTCTGCGAGAAGTGCGCGGCCGAGAAGGGGCTCGACGGTGGGCCCGACACCTCGGGCATGCCGCTCATCGACGTGATTGCGCAGATCGCGGAGGATCCTGCGATCGACACGCACTGGGGCAGCGGCGAGTGCCCGTTCTGCGGGCTCACCCACGCCGACTTCCGAAAGACGGGCCGACTCGGGTGTCCGCACTGCTACGAGGCCTTCGCCGCCGAGCTGCCGAGGCTTCTGCGGCGGGTGCACGGAGGCTCGAAGCACGTGGGCAAGGTCTACCTGCCGCCGGATCCCACGGCCTCGGAGATGGACAAGAGACTCGAGGGCCTGCGTCGGAGGCTGGAGCGCGCGGTGCGTACGGAGGACTTCGAGCGCGCCGCCGAGATTCGCGATCAGATCCGTGCACTGGAGCCCGCGTAGCCGTGAACGACTTCGAAGCGATCCCGGATCACGGGCTGGGGTGGACGGAAGCGAGTGGCGAGCACGCCGACATCGTGCTTTCCACCCGCGTGCGGATCGCCCGGAACCTGCAGGGACACGCGTTCGGTCCTCGGGCGCGCGTCAACGACAGGGAGTCGGTGCTCAAGGCGTTCCGAGACTCCGCGCTGCGCTCGGACGTCCTGCGTGGGGGTGTGCTCCTCGAGATGCCCGCGGTCGCCGAGCGCATGCGTCGGATTCTGCTCGAGCGGCGGTTGGTGACGCGCGACCTGCTGGGTCCGGAGGGTTCCTCGCCGTCGAACGGGACGGCCGTTCACTTCTCGGTGCAGGAGCAGGTCAGCGTGATGGTCAACGAGGAGGACCACCTCCGAGTGCAGAGCCTGCTTTCGGGTCTCCGAATCCAAGAGGCATGGAGACTCGTCGACCGGTTGGACGACGAGCTGGGGCGCGAGCTCGCGTTCGCCTTCCACAACGACTTCGGGTTCCTCACCAGCTGTCCGACCAACGTGGGCACGGGGCTCCGTGCGTCGGTGTTCATGCATCTGCCCGGTCTGGTGCTGACCAAGGAGATCGGGAAGGCTCTGAGGGGGCTCGGCGAGCTCGGACTGACCTTCCGCGGACTGTACGGAGAGGGCTCCGAGGTGGTCGGTCAGTTCTTCCAGGTCTCGAACCAGGTCACCCTCGGCCGCACCGAGGAGGACCTCGTCGACGGTCTCGAGCGAGCCGTCCGGACGGTGATTCAGAAGGAGCTCGAAGCCCGACACGTGCTCCTTCGGGAGGCCCGGGGCATCACCGAGGACAAGATCTGGCGCGCGTACGGGTTGCTCCGGTACGCCCGCTCTTTGAGCTTCGATGAATCGATGGCGCTCTTGTCGAGCGTGCGGCTCGGCAAGAGCCTGAAACTACTCCCTGGACTCCGTGTATATTCTTTGAACAAGATCATGGTCTTCACACAGCCCGCACATCTCGAGCAGGCGGCCGGCCGTGACCTGACTCAAGAAGAAAGCGACGCGCACCGTGCCTCGTACGTGCGCCGAGTCCTGGCCACAGAGGGCGACGTCGCCGCGCTCGACGATCCGTCGACCGGAGACGCGACCCCCGACAGCCCTGACGGGTTATGAACTACAACTTTACCGACCGAGTTCGGAAGGTACTGGCGATGGCCCGCGAAGAGGCCATCCGCCTCCAGCACGACTACGTCGGCACCGAGCACATCCTCCTCGGGCTCATTCGCGAAGGCGAAGGCGTCGCGGCTGCTGTCCTGCAGAACCTGAGCGTCGATCTCGAGCAGATCCACGAGCGCGTCGAGGAATCGGTGCGCAAGGGCAAGGCGACGATCGCCCTGGGCGAGCTGCCGTATACGTCGCGAGCCAAGAAGGTCCTCGAGTTCGCCATGGCGGAGGCCCGGGACTTCAACCACTCCTACGTCGGGACGGAGCATTTGCTGCTCGGCCTCCTGCGCGAGGAGAAGGGCATCGCCGCACAGGTGCTGAACTCGCTGGGCGTGACCCTCGACGAGGCACGCGGGGAGACCCTCAAGGTTCTCGGCTCCGAGATGTCACCATCCGAGCCCGCGGGGATCGGCGGCGGGAGCGAGAGCGGCCAGGGGGCAGGCGGCTCGGGCAAGGGCGGCGACAAGAAGTCCAAGACGCCGGCACTCGACCACTTCTGCCGCGACCTCACCGAGCTGGCCGCCGAGGACAAGCTGGACCCGACGATCGGGCGCGCGGACGAGATCGAGCGTGTCGTGGAGATCCTGTGCCGCCGCAAGAAGAACAACCCGGTCCTGATCGGGGAGCCGGGCGTCGGCAAGACCGCGATCGTCGAAGGCCTCGCGCAGATCATCTCGGTGGGCGAGGTCACCGAGGCGTTGAAGGACCACAGGGTCCTGGCGCTGGACATGGCCGCCGTGATCGCAGGAACGAAGTACCGGGGGCAGTTCGAGGAGCGGCTCAAAGCCGTGATGAACGAGATCCAGCAGACCAAGACCGTCATCCTGTTCATCGACGAGCTGCACACGCTCGTCGGCGCAGGTGCGGCAGAAGGGGCGATCGACGCGTCCAACATGCTCAAGCCGGCGCTCGCCCGCGGCGAGCTCCAGTGCATCGGCGCTTCGACTCTCAACGAGTACCGGAAGTACATCGAGAAGGACGGCGCCCTCGAGCGTCGGTTCCAGCCGGTGATCGTCGACCCGCCTGCAGTGGACGAGACGGTCGAGATCCTCAAGGGCCTGAGAGGTCACTACGAGGACCACCACAAGGTCGTGATCCCGGACGAGGCGCTCGAGCAGGCCGCCAAGCTCGCGGACCGCTACATCACCGACCGGTTTCTGCCCGACAAGGCCATCGACGTCATCGACGAGGCCGGCGCCCGCGCTCGAATCGCGAGCCAGGTCCCGCCCGCGGACGTCGAGGAGCTGAAGCAACAGCTGGCCGAGATCGCGGGTCGGAAGGAAGAGGCCATCGGAGACCAGGATTTCGAGAGGGCCGCGGAGCTCCGGGACGAGGAACGCGATTTCAGCCAGCGAATCCGCGCGCGCCAGGAAGCGTGGGAAGAGGAGCGCAAGCAGCACCGGCCCTCCATCACCGCGGAAGAAGTCGCCTTCATCGTGGGGCGCTGGACGGGGATTCCCGTGCAGCGGATTCGGCAGACGGAGTCCGAGCGGCTCGTCAACATGGAAGACGAGCTGCACAAGCGGATCGTGGGGCAGCACAACGCGATCACCGCCATTAGTCGGGCCATCCGACGGAGCCGTGCCGGTCTCAAGGACCCACGGCGCCCCATCGGATCGTTCATCTTCTCCGGCCCCACCGGTGTCGGTAAGACCGAGCTGGCCCGGGCGCTCGCCGAGTTCCTCTTCGACGATCGCGAGGCGTTGATCCGCGTGGACATGAGCGAGTACATGGAGAAGTTCTCCGTGTCCCGCCTCATCGGTGCGCCTCCCGGATACGTCGGGTACGAGGATTCCGGTGCCCTCACCAAGGCGGTGCGTCGGCGCCCGTACTCGGTCGTCCTCCTCGACGAGATCGAAAAGGCCCATCCGGACGTCTTCAACATCCTCCTGCAGGTGCTCGACGAGGGTCACCTGACGGACAACTACGGGCGGGTGATCGACTTCAAGAACACCGTCCTGATCATGACCTCCAACCTGGGCGCTCGGGACATCAGCAAGGGCGGCGGACTCGGATTCCAGACGGCCGATCCGAAGACGAGCTACGAGATCATGAAGGACAAGGTGGCCCAGGAGATCGAGCGTGCGTTCAACCCGGAGTTCCTGAACCGGGTCGACGACACGATCGTCTTCCATCCGCTCACGAAGGAGGAGATCGGCGAGATCATCCACATCCTGATGCAGGATGTCCGGGACCGCCTGGCGGAGGAGGAGATCACGCTGAGCTTCACCGATCCGGCGCTCGCCTTCCTCGTCGACGAGGGTTACGACGAGAAGTTCGGCGCCCGTCCGCTCAAGCGGGCGATCCAGCGCCATCTCGAGGATCCGCTCTCGGAGAAGATTCTCCAAGCCGAGTTCAGCAGTGGAGACGAGATCGAGGTCGACCTCGATCCGGATGGTTCGGGGCTCATCCTACACGCGGAGTCGGCGACCAAGACGTGAAGGGGGGGACAAGACAGATGGTTCACCGCCTGAGGAAGGCCACCGCGGTCGCGGGGGCCTTCTTCAGCGTAGTGGCGTGGGGGTCGACGACACCTGTGGCTGCTCAGCAACAGGCTCAGCAGACGGGCGTGGTGCGTGTGGACTCGATCGTCGTGTCCGGGAACCAACGGATCCAGACCGCGAGCATCCTCGGTCTCTTCGCGGTCCAACCGGGTCAGGACGTCACCTATCGGGCGGTCCAGCGGGGGATCAAGGAGCTCCTCAACACGGGTCAGTTCGACGACGTCATCGTTCGTGCGCGGGGTAACCCGCCGACGACCCCCTACGTGATCTCGATCGAGGTCCTCGAAGCCCCCCTGGTCCGAAGCGTGGCCATCGAGGGACTCCAGAACGTCTCGGCCCGGGAGGTCAGGGACACGACCGGTCTCAATTCTGGCTTTCCCCTGAGTCAGCAGCGGATCCTGGACGCGAAGGCCTACATCCGCTCCGAGCTGGCGGGCGAGGGGATCCCTTTCGCGGAGATCACCGAGCGTCTCGTCGCGGTGGACGGGGCAGACAACGAGGTGTCGCTGATCCTCGAGGTGTCGGAAGGCCAGCGCGTCACGGTGGCCGACGTCGTGATCTCCGGAAACGAGGGAATCGTGGACTGGGACATCGAGAGCGTGATGTCGACGCGTGCGGAAGGCTTCTGGTGGTTCCAGGACGGCTCCTTCGATCAGACCCAGTTCCAGACCGATCTCCAGCAGAACCTGCCGCGGCTCTACCGGTCGCGTGGGTACCTCGACTTCCAGATCGTCGGGGACTCCCTCGTCGTGGATCCGGCGACCGGCAAGTCCCGGGTAGAGCTCATCGTCGAGGAAGGGGAGCAGTACCGCCTCGGATCGTTCGAGGTGGAAGGCAACACCGTGTTCGAGGACGAAGAGCTCGAGACCCTGTTCCGTGAGCAGCGCGGAGGGGGCCTCCTCGGCATGCTCGGGTTCGCCGGCGGCGGTGTGGCCAACGCGGAAGGTGAAGTCTTCGACGCGGAGGCCTTCAACGAGGCCATCGTCGCGGTGCAGGAGCGCTACCGGAACGAGGGTTACCTCTACGTTCAGGTGAACCCGATCGTGGACATCAGCGAGGGTGAGGACGGTGGGCCGCCCATGGTGGATGCCAGCTGGCAGATCATCGAGGGGACGCCGGCGATCATCAACCGGGTCAACATCGCGGGGAACGAGTACACCTACGAATGGGTCATCCGGAACCAGCTCTTCATCGTCCCGGGTGACGTGTACAGCCAGGCGCGCCTGATCCAATCCTATCAGAACATCTCCGCGCTCGGCTTCTTCGAGGCGCCGCTTCCGTTCCCGGAGGTCGTACCCCTCGACAACGGAGACGTCGACATCACGTTCCGCGTGGTCGAGAAGCAGACCGGCTCCGTGAACTTCGGCACGTCCGTAGGCGGCGGTGTGGGGCTGTCCGGCTTCATCGGGTACGAGCAGCCGAACCTCTTCGGACAGGCCAAGGCCGGTACGCTGCGCTGGGACTTCGGGCGATATATCAACGCCTTCGAGATCACGTACACCGATCCGGCGATCTTCCAATCGCGCACGTCCGCGACGATTTCGCTGTTCAACTCACGCGACCGGTTCTTCCAGTTCTCCACGGGGAGGCGCAAGAGGATCGGGACGAGCATCCGGTTCGGCTTCCCTTGGCGTGGCTCCCAGCGGACGCGGTTCTTCGTCGGGTACGCGATCTCGAGGACGAAGTACGAGCTCTTCAACGACGTCGACGACACGTCGCTCTTCGGACGCCCGCCCGGTGTGCAGAGCCAGGTGTCGGTCGGGGTCACCCGGCAGACACTCGATCACCCGATCTTCCCCACGGTGGGGTCGCGGCAGAACGTGACCCTCGAGCAGAACGGCGGCTTCCTCGGGGGAGACGGTGATTTCCAGCGTATCCTCGGTGATGGGACCTGGTGGGTCCCGGTGGGGCGCCTCGGTGGGGATCCGACCACCGGCGGAGGGATTCAGTTCGCGCTGGGCCTCACGCTCCGGGCCGGGGCGATCTTCGGAGACGCGTCCGCCTTCCCGTTCGACCGATTCTGGATGGGTGGCGTGCAGTTCGGCCAGAATCTGCGGGGCTACGACGAGACGTCGATCACCCCGCGCGGGTACTACCCCCAATCCTCGAACCAGATCACCGACATCGACCGCCTCGGCGATGCGTTCTTCAGCCTCACGGCCGAATACGCCATACGCCTGGGCGGACAGCTCGGGGTCCACGTCTTCTACGACGCAGGCCGGGTGTGGTCCGATCCACGGCAGTTCGATCCGCAGACGCTCTTCCGGGGCGCGGGGGTCGGGGCGCAGCTGGTGACCCCCTTCGGGCCGCTCGGACTCGACTACGCCTACGGCTTCGATCGGAGGGTCCCGGGCTGGCAGCTCCATTTCCGGATGGGGCCGGGCTACTAGACTCCAATCTGTACTTCAGACGTCGACAGTTAGAGATTTCACGGCTGTGGCACGCGCGCACTGCCCGGGCAGCTGGGGAACACGGGAACACGGGAACACGCCGGCGACGGACGGACTACGATTCGTCGGTGGCACGACACGAGACGGAGTGACAACAATGCGACGCACCTCTTTCGCGCTCATGGCGCTGGCCTTCCTGCTCTCGGCGGGAGCCGTCGAGGCGCAGACGCTGAAGGTCGCCTACATCAACTCGCAGGAGATCCTGTTGCAGGCCCCCGGGGCCGAAGAGGCACAGCAGGCCTTCGATGCGGAAATGCAGGCGTATCAAGACGAGATCGCGCAACTCGAGACCGAGCTGCAGAACATGGAGACGGCGCTTCAGCAGCAGCAGCTGACGCTCTCTCCCGAGGCGCGAGCCAACCGCGAGCAGCAACTCCAGCAGAAGTTCCAGGAGTATCAGCAGCGCGCCTCGCAGCTCCAGGACGTGGCGAACCAGCGCCGCGCGGCGCTCATCCAGCCGGTCATGGACCAGATCACGGCCGTGATCGAGGTCATCCGTGAAGAGGGCGCTTACTCGCTGATTCTGGACGCGGCCGCGGGGTCGATCGTCTCCGCGGACCCCGCGCTGGACCTTACGCAGGAAGTGATCACGCGGCTTCAGGCGAACACGGGCGCGCCGAGCAACGATCGCTGACCGGCCGCTGCGTACCTCGGCATGACGGGCTCGATGAGTCTGGAGGCGATCGCCGACCTCGTCGGTGGTCGCCTTCACGGTGAGGGGGCCATCGAAATCATCGGGGTCGCCCCCGTGGACGAGGCCGGGCCGGGGCATCTCGCCTTCCTCTCGGCCCCTCGGTACGTGCGACACGCCGCCACGTGCGAGGGTAGCGCTTTTCTCGTGTCGCAGGAGCTCGAGGCCGATCTTCCGCCGAGCGCGGCCCGTGTGGTGGTGTCCGAGCCCTACCCGGCGCTCCGGGCGCTCTTGCAACGGTTCGTTCCGCAGCCGGAATGGGAGGCGGGCGTGCATCCCACCGCGGTGATTGGTACGGGTGTCCGCCTTGGCGACGGGGTCGAGGTGGGCGCGTACGCGGTGCTCGCCGATGGCGTCGCCCTCGGAGACGGTTGCCGCATCGGTGCGCACTGCGTCCTGGGACCGGACACGTCCGTCGGCGAAGGAAGTCGGCTGCACCCTCACGTGGTGACGTACGCCGGCACACTCATCGGACGAGCCGTGATCGTTCACAGCGGCTCGTGCCTGG
>JBDHDM010000018.1:0-23243 GCA_039591515.1 Gemmatimonadota bacterium
TAGACCGTTCCGGTCGTAGATCGTGCCGCGAGGCGCCGGCACCGGGAGGGTCCTCACCCGATTGGAAGCTGCCCGCAGTTTATGCTCTTCGCCCAACAGCACCTGGATGCGGAAGAACCCGACCAGGAGGACTCCGACCAGCACCGCCGTCACCACGTAGATGCCGACGGCCCGTTCCTGTAGCGCGTGGGGATGGTGGACGTTCACGGCTCGCGCCCGAAGCCTGCGACGACGGCCACCGCGATGCCGACCGCCGCCATGTACACGCTCGCGATACCTCCTGCGATCACCACCTGCTCCACAAACGGTTGCCTCAGTCCGGCCCCTGATTCGACCCACCCCGCCGCGACCCAGTGGGCAGCGTCACGGCTCCACTTTCCGATCAGAAGATACGACACCAGGAAGAGACGCGAGTCCCCGACGAAGAGGTCCCGCGTGAGCGCCCCGACACACGCGACCAGCGTCATCGCCACGGTGTTGGCCCCGAACGACAGCACGCTCAGCGAGTCCTCGACGAGCCCGAAGGCGAAACCCAGCCCCGCCGCCCTCCCCAGCCCCACCTCCCGAGACGCCAGGAGCAGCGACAACGTCAGCAGATCCGGAGCGCCGCGCTCGTACGACAGCCCCACGTGCAGCAACAGGTGCAGCACCGTCAAGACGACGACGAGGACCCAGATCGTGGGTGAGCCGACCCTGCTCACCGGACGGAATCGGTCGCCCAGAGGTCCGATACCTCGGGGGATGCACGCTCGGTGAGGACGAGCACGTGGGTCGCCGCCCCGAGCCGCACCACGGGCGTCAACCAGTAGCTCTTCCGCCACTCGGGATCGGTTTCGGCCTCATCTTCGACCCTCCCGATGGGAATGCCACGAGGCAGGACCCCCAGACCGCTCGTGACCACCATGAGCCCGGCGTCCACGTGGAGGTTGAACGGGATGCCGTTGATCAAGAGTCGGTCCTTCTCGCGGAAGGCGCCCGCCCGTCGAGCGACGAGTCCGTACGCCGAGCCGTCTTCCAACATCGCGCTGGCTCGGAAGTCCGGATGGGACCAGTCCATGCCGACGGCGTCCCTCTGACGCACCTCCCGAATGACCCCCAGCAACCCGAACGGGCCCACGACCGGAGAGCCGTTTCGAACGCCGTCTTGCCGGCCCACGTCCACGATGAACATGCTCTCGGATCCGGGCGTGCCCGGCCGAAGGACCGTGGCGGGGACGTACTCGGGTGTGGCTCGCTCGGAGAGCTCCAGGAGATCTCGGAGCGTTCGGTTCTCGTCGACAAGCGCCGAGTGAGAGGTGAGCAGGGCGGAGAGGGAATCGATGCGCGCGACCATCGAGTCCACTCGAGCAGCACGAACGCGAGCGGACTCGAGGCGCCGCTGGACCTCGATGAACGGGCGCAGCACGGTGACCTGCATGGCCGTCGAGATCACCTGCTGGGTGGTTCGCGAGAGAAAGAGGGTGGAGAACGCCACCACCAGGATGACCCCGGCGACGATCAGGTCACGGTGCCGGCCGTTCGACTCCGGCTCGGTGCCGTACGGTGGCAACTGGACTCCTTACTGCACGAGGACCGAACGGTACTTCATCATGTCGTCGAGAATACGACCTGCGCCCCGGACAACGCACGTCAGGGGCTCCTCGTCCACGTGGATCGGCAGGTTCGTCTCGTGGTTGAGGAGCTTGTCGAGCCCTCGGATCAGGGCCCCGCCCCCCGTCATCATGATGCCCTTGTCCACGATGTCGGACGAGAGCTCGGGTGGTGTGATCTCCAGTGCGCGCCGGACCGCGTCGACGATGGCCTGGATCGGCTCTTGGATGCACTCACGGACCTCCTGCGAGTGCACCGTGACCGTCTTGGGGATCCCGGAGACGAGGTCGCGCCCTTTGACCTCCATCTCGCGCTCTTCGCCGTAGTCGAACGCCGACCCGATCTGGACCTTGATCGCCTCGGCCGTGGGCTCGCCGATGAGCAGATTGTAGTTCTTTCGCAAAAACGTCACGATCGCGCTGTCGAGCTCGTCCCCGCCGACACGAATCGACGTGTCGGACACGATCCCCGAGAGAGCGATGACCGCGATCTCGGTGGTCCCGCCGCCGATGTCGATGACCATGTTGCCCGTGGGAGTCTCGACGGGCAGGCCCACACCGATCGCCGCCGCCATCGGCTCGTCGACCATGTACACACCCTTCGCCCCCGCGGACATGGCGGACGAGCGGACTGCGCGTCGCTCGAGCTCGGTGATTCCCGAGGGAACGCCGACGACGACGCGAGGCTTGATGCGGAAGATCCGCTTCGAGGTGACCTGCTTGAGGAAATGCCTCAGCATCATCTCGGTCACGTCGACGTCCGCGATCACGCCGTCCTTCAGCGGGCGAATCGCTTCGATCCCCTCGGGAGTCCGCCCGAGCATGCGCTTGGCTTCCAAACCGATCCCGAGGATCCGACGCGAACCCTTTTCGACCGCGACCACCGACGGCTCATTGAGGACGATTCCCTCGCCCTTGACGTAGACGAGGGTGTTCGCCGTCCCGAGATCGACGGCGATGTCGTTCACGGGAATGAGTCGGCCGGAGTTGAGCCAGTTCTGGATTTCTTCTAGCAAAGTCGGGGCGTTTCGGGGGGCAGAGGGCAGTCAGTAGGCCGGGAACGGACACATCGAACACGCTCGATGAACATACGTTTCCACCTTGTAGGGTGCCAGCTTTTCGAGGTGTCGTCAGCGGGTTCCGGTGCTTCCGAAGCCGCCTTCGCCCCTTGCCGTGGAGGACAGCTCCTCGACCAGCTCGACCACGGGCGTCTCGAAGCGGGCGAAAACGAGCTGCGCAATGCGCTCACCCCGTGCCAACGTGACGGGCTCCGGCCCGAGATTCTGCATGATCACACGCAGCTCGCCGCGGTAGTCCGGATCGATCGTGCCCGGGCTGTTGGGAAGCGTGATCCCGTGCTTCAGCGCCAGGCCCGAACGAGGCCGGACCTGACACTCCACCCCCTCGGGCAGCTCCATCACGAGGCCGGTGGCCACCAGCCGGATGTCCCCCGGCTGGAGGGTCACCGACTCCTCTGCCGAACGCACGTCGTAGCCGGCGGCGTGCTCCGAGGCGCGCTCCGGCAGCGGGAGGTCGGGGTTCGTCGGGAGCCGACGGAAGCGGACCCGATCCACTAGACGAGCCGGGGGCCGGCCAGGAAGCCGTCCACCTCGCGGCACTCCATGCCGAATGCGTCGGCCACCCCGGCGTAGGTGACGTGACCATCCACGACGTTGACCCCCAACTTCAAGGCGGCATCGTCGATGCACGCCCGCTGCCAGCCCTTGTGCGCCAGGGAGATTGCGTAGGGGAGCGTGGCGTTCGTGAGGGCGAGCGTGCTGGTACGAGGCACTCCGCCGGGCATGTTCGCGACCGCGTAGTGGATCACGCCGTCGACGACGAACACGGGGTCGTGGTGGGTCGTCGGCTTCATCGTCTCGACGCACCCTCCCTGGTCGATGGCAACATCCACGAGGACGGTGCCCTCACGCATCAGACCCAAGTCCTCGCGTGTGATCAGGCTCGGAGCTTTGGCGCCCGGAATCAGAACCGCCCCGATGATCAGGTCGGCGTCCTGCACCTGCTTTCGGATCGCGTAGCGCGTGGAGAACAGCGTGCTGCAGTTGGCGGGCATCACGTCATCGAGGTGTCGCAGCCGCTCGAGATCGATGTCCATGATGAAGACGTTGGCACCGAGGCCGGCGGCCATCTTGGCGGCGTGGGTGCCGACCACACCGCCGCCCAGAATGACGACCTTCCCCGGATTCACACCCGGCACGCCTCCCAGCAGCACGCCGAGACCGCCCTGGGGCTTCTCGAGGTACTTCGCACCCTCCTGCACCGCCATGCGGCCCGCCACCTCACTCATGGGCGTGAGAAGCGGCAGCTCGCCGGTCGACAGCTCCACCGTCTCGTAGGCGATCGCGATCGCTCCCGAGTCCACCACGGCCTTGGTCAGCTCCTCGGAGGCCGCGAAGTGGAAGTACGTGAAGATGACCTGCCCCTTGCGCATGTGGGGCCATTCGGGCGCGATCGGCTCCTTGACCTTCATGATCATCTCGGCACGCGACCACACCTCGTCCGCCGACGCGAGGATGGCGGCACCCGCGTTCTCGTAGAAGTCGTCGGTGAAGCCGCTGCCCAACCCGGCTCCCGTCTCGATGAAGACCTCGTGACCCGACTGGGTCAGCATCTCGGCACCGGCCGGCGTCAGTGCGACCCGGTATTCGTCGGGCTTGATCTCCTTCGGTACGCCAATCAGCATCTCATTCTCTCGTGTGGATGGGTGGATCGGATCCGGTGGGCCGGCCCTTATGCGGCCGGACCGAGCCGGAGCTCGAGATGTCGTTTCGGGTCGAAATACTGCGCCGCCAGACGTCGCACATCCTCTTCGGACACCGCCTCGATGCGCGCCAGCAGCTCGTCGAGACTGAGGAAAGGCTCCTCGTGGAGCGCGGACGAAGCGAGCCGGTGGAGTCGAGCCCCGGACGACTCGAGGGAGAGAATCACCTGGCCCTTTACCTGTTGCTTGATGCGCTGCAGCTCCTCGGACGGTAGCCCGTCCCTCGCAGCACGGCGAAGCTCCCCGCGGACCGCCTCGGCCGCCTCATCCGACGAACCGGGACGCGTGCCCACGTAGACGCCGACCATCCCCGCGGCTCGATAGAAGCTCTGGAACGTGAAGACCGAATAGCACAGCCCGAGCTCTTCCCGGACGCGCTGGAAGAGACGGGAGCTCATACCTCCGCCGAGCGCGGTGGTCAGGAGGATGAGCCCGAAGCGGTCACGGTCGGCATGGGCCGGGCCATCGGTCCCGAAAACGATGTGCGTCTGCTGGGTGTTGCGAGGCACCACCTCGAAGCCGCTACGGATGGCATCCGGCTCCGCGACGGCGTTCGCGGACTCCCCGGCCGGCGCTTGCTCGAAGTGCCCGGCCACGCGCTCCACGAATTCCTCGTGCTCCACGCTTCCCGCTGCCGCCACGAGGAGGTTGCGACCCACGTATCTGCTCTCGTGGAGCGCCCGCAACACGTCGCCGTCCATGCTCGCGACCGACTCCTTGGTGCCGAGGACGGACATCCCGTAGGGGTGCCCCTTCCACATGCGATCCGCATGGAGCTCGAAGACGAGATCGTCGGGCGTGTCCTCCACCTGCGCGATCTCCTCGAGAACCACCTCCCGCTCGAGCTCGAGGTCCGATTGCTCGAGCCGGGGCGACAGCACCAGGTCGGAGAGCACGTCCAGCGCCACGGGAAGGTGCTCGTCGAGGACACGCGCCTGGTAGGAGGTGTGCTCGCGGCTCGTATACGCGTCGAGCGACCCACCGAGGGCTTCCAGTGACTCGGCGATCTCGACCGCAGTGCGCCGCTCGGTCCCCTTGAAGACCATGTGCTCCAGCAGGTGGCTCACCCCGGTGTCGTCGATCGACTCGTGGGCCGAGCCCTGCCGGATCCACACGCCGACCGCCGTCGAGCGAAGACCCGGAATCCGCTCGCTTCGCACCAGGGTCCCGTTGCCCAGCACCGTCTCCTGCATGCCGGTCGCCCCGTTCGCGGGCACCTCGGACGGCGCAGCCGAGGGGGGCACGGACGCGCCTCCGTACCCCCCTCGACGGCTCACATCGGCCACCGGTTCACCCCCTGCCGCGTGGGATCGCCAGAATCCGACTGCCGGCCGCTAGGCGCCGGCGTCCTCCGATTCGTCCCCCGATTCCCCCTCCGCGGCCGCCTCTTCCGCCAGTGCAGCCTTCCGCGACAGGCGTAGCCGGCCCTTCTCGTCGATCGAGAGGAGCTTGACCCGGACGATGTCGCCCTTCTTGACCACGTCCTCGGTCTTCTCGGTGCGACCCTCCTGCAGCTCGGAGATGTGGCAGAGCCCCTCGGTGCCGGGCATGATCTCGACGAAGGCACCGAAGGTGGTCGTGTTCTTGACCGGGCCCTCGTAGATGCGGCCCACCTCGGGATCCTTCACGATCGCCTCGACCATCTCGCGGGCCCGGGCACCGGCCTCGCCGGACACGGCCGCGATCTTGACGATGCCGGAGTCGTCGATGTCGATCGTGGCACCGGACTCTTCCTGAATGGCCCGGATCGTCTTTCCCTTCGGACCGATGACCTCGCCGATCTTCTCGGGGTTGATCTGGATCGAGACGATACGCGGAGCGTAGTCGGAGAGTTCGTCACGGTGGCTGTCGAGCGCCTTCGCCATCTGGTCGAGGATGTGGAGGCGGCCCTTGTGCGCACGCTCCAGGGCCTCCTTGAGGATGTCGACCGTGAGGCCCTCGATCTTGATGTCCATCTGGATCGAGGTCACGCCCTCGCGCGTTCCGGCGATCTTGAAGTCCATGTCCCCCAACGCGTCTTCCAGGCCGAGGATGTCGGTGAGGATGGCGACATCGTCGCCCTCTTTGATCAGCCCCATCGCCACGCCGGCGCAGGGTGCCTTGATCGGAACACCCGCGTCCATGAGCGAAAGCGACGAGCCGCACACCGTGGCCATCGACGACGAGCCGTTCGACTCCAGGACGTCCGACACGATCCGGATCGTGTACGGGAAGTCGTCGTAGGCCGGCAGCAGCGGCTGGATCGCCCTCTCGGCCAGGTTCCCATGCCCAACCTCGCGACGCGACGTGCCACGGAACGGACGCGCCTCGCCCACGGAGAACGGCGGGAAGTTGTAGTGCAACATGAACGACTTGGTGATCTCCTCGCGAGAGTCGATCGAGTCGATCCGCTGCTCGTCACGGGCTGTCCCGAGGGTCACGACCGCAAGCGCCTGCGTCTGTCCACGCGTGAACAGTGCCGAGCCGTGTGTTCGTGGAAGGACGCCGACTTCGGACGTGATGGCCCGGATGTCGTCCAGGGTCCGGCCATCCGCGCGCTCCCCTTTCTCGAGGATCTGTCGGCGCATCGTCTTCTTCTCGATGCCCCGCAGGATCTGACGGACCTCCTTCGCGTGCTCCGCGTACTCCTCGTCCTCGTCGGTGAGCCGCGCGATCACGTCTTCGTTGACCGACGCCATGGCCTGGGACCGCTCCTGCTTGTCCTTGAGCGTGAGCGCCTCGGCCACGCGATCGGCCGCCAGGCCCTCGACCTTGGCCTTGAGGTCCGCGTCGGGCTCGGTGGGCGTCCACTCCATGTCCGGGACCGTATGCCCCTCGAGGAACTCCTCCTGCATGGCGCAGAGCTCCTTGATCGCCTCGTGCGCGACCCCGAGCCCCTCGAGAATCTCCGCCTCCGGCACCTCTAGGGCGCCACCCTCGACCATCGTGATCGCGTCGGCGGAGCCGGCGACGACGATGTCCAGGTCCGAGTACTCGAGCTGCTGGAACGTGGGGTTCACCACCCAGTTGCCCTGGATCCGACCGATGCGCACGGAGGCAACCGTCGTGTTGAACGGGACCTTGGACATGTTGAGCGCGACGGAGGCGCCGAGCAGCGCCAGCACGTCCGCGTCGTTCTCCTGGTCGGCCGACAGGATGAAGCACGCGACCTGGGTCTCGTACATGAACCCGTCGGGGAAGAGCGGCCGAATCGGCCGGTCGATCTGCCGGGCCGAGAGGATCTCCTTCTCGCCGGGGCGTCCTTCGCGCTTGAAAAAGCCACCGGGGATCTTCCCTGCTGCGTAGGACTTCTCACGATACTCGATCGTGAGCGGGAAGAATGGCAGGTGGGTGGGGTTGTCCTGCACGGTGACCGCGCAGAGAACCACGGTGTCGCCGTACTGCACCAGGCACGAACCCTGGGCGAGCTTGGCCATGCGGCCGATCTCGAGCGACAGTGTGCGCCCAGCAAACTGGCGCTCCAACCTCTGAATCATCTGTGTCTCACTTCGTTGCGACCGAGCTCGGCCCGGTCAGGAATCGTTGGCCGAAGTGATGCGGGATCCGGAGGAGAGAGCGACCGCCGCCGAGGGTACGCGACGCGCACACTCGTGACTGCAGCAGATTGTAGGCCGTCTCCCACCCGAGGCGCGCACGCTTCGGCGGAACACCGACGCGGCCGCATCGTGCGGTCCGGTCGGGCACTTCGACGAGGCCGGTGCGGGGCCCGAAGGCCACGTCGTGCCACGTGTTTCGTCCGGCGGTGTCTCGGGCCGGACGGCATCAAACAGCGACGCCTCCGCCCGCTGAGGACGGAGGCGCTCGCCGATCAGTGACGCAGACCGAGGTCTTTGATGAGCGCTCGGTACTGCTCGACATCCTTGTTCTTGACGTACTCGAGAAGGCGGCGACGTCGACCGACCATCTTCAGGAGCCCCTGACGTGAGTGGTGGTCCTTCTTGTGGGCATCGAAATGCGACCGGAGGTCGTTGATGCGCGCGGTCAGGATCGCGACTTGAACCGGTGCGCTCCCACGATCGTTCTCGTGGAGCTGGTACTTCTTGATGAGGTCTTCCTTGACGATCGCCATGGGCGTCGTGCCTCCTCGAGAGTCTGCGGCTGCAAGGGAAGCGTTTCGGCCGCCTGACGGCAGCTCCGAATATCAGCCGATAAAGGTAGAAGAAAGGGGGACGAGCGTCCATGCGGGCACCCGATCGCGCCGCGCCGGGGTCCGCGCGCGGGGCGTTCCCGAGACGCACACGACGTGGCCCTACAGCAGCGGCCCTACCTCGCGGCGTGCCGTTTCCACGTCGGCCCGGATCTGCCGTACCAGGGCGTCGACCGTCGTGAAAGGCTCGACGCCCCGCAGCTGCCGAACGAAGTCGACCCGGACCTCTTCGCCGTAGATGTCGCGGTCGAAGTCGATCAGGTGCAACTCGATGGAAGGCGGGGAGCCCTTGAACGTGGGGCGGGGTCCGAGGTGGAGCGCGCCGGCGTACGTCCCACTCCTGAGCACGCCGCGCACGGCGTAGATGCCCGGCGGTGGAATCAGCTTGTCCCCACCCGTGACCTGCAGGTTCGCCGTGGGAAAGCCCAACTGTCTGCCCCGTCCGTCTCCCCGCACCACGATGCCGCGGACCGAGTAGGGTCGGCCGAGGCAGAGGCCGGCCGCCGCCACGTCACCCTCGGAGAGCAACGACCGGATGCGCGTCGACGAGACCGCCCCGCCTGCCGCGGCGACCGGTGGGACGACGTCGACGGAGAAGCCCAGCTCGCGCCCGATCAGTTCGAGGGTTTCAGGGTCCCCCTCCCGGTCTCGCCCAAAGCCGTGGTCGTAGCCGATCACAAGCTCCTCCACCCCGAGCCGACCCACGAGAATCTCCTCCACGAAGCGCCTCGGCTCGTAGCGGGAGAGGGCCTCCGTGAACGTCACGAAGACGGCCCAATCGAGACCACTCTCGGCCAGGATCTCCTTCTTTTCGACCGGAGTCGTGAGGAGCCGGGGGGCGTGCTCGGGTCGGACGATGCGAAGCGGGTGGGGATCGAACGTAACGAGGACGCTGCGGCGACCCGTCGCCTCTGCCCGAGCTCGGATTTCCTGGAGCACGGCCCAGTGTCCGAGGTGCACGCCATCGAACGTGCCCACGGTCGCCACCGTCCCGCGATCGGATGGAAGCCCCGGCGGGTAGGCCCAGCGGACGGGTGTCACGCTGCGAAGACCTTGCGCGGCCGGAGGACGCCATCGTCGACCTCGCCAATGGCGAGGAGGTCGTCGTCGTGCACCACCGCGACCGGACCGGAGGGGGGATCCCCGCCCGAGCCGGCACCGGAGTCTCGGGGCAAGCGGAGCCGTTGGCCGTGACGGAGGCGAGCAGCATCGGACTCCCCGAGGGCCACTCGAGGCATGTGCCCCACCGCGGAGACCGGGTCGATGGCGCACGCGCGCACGGCGCCCGCCTCTGACAGCTGCTCCAGGGTGACCGCACGGTCGACCGAGTAGGCCCCAACCGCCGTGCGCCGCAGGGCCGAAAGGTGGGCACCCACGCCGAGCTCCTGGCCGAGGTCTCGGGCGATCGCACGCACATAGGTTCCGCTCGAGCAGCGCACCTTGAAGCGCACCGACCCATGTTCGAATGACTGCAGCTCGAGACGGTGGATCGTGACAGGGACCGGCGCCAAAGGGTGCTCCTCACCCCGCCGCGCCCGGCGGTGCATCCGCTCCCCTGCGACCTTCTTGGCAGAGAACTGCGGCGGTATCTGGGGAAGAGAACCGACCATCGACGCGAGGACCTCCTCGACGTCCCGCCGAACCACACCGGAAAGGTCGCCGGCCTCACGTACGGTCTGGCCCTCCCGATCCAGCGTATCGGTCTCGATGCCGAGCCGTGCTACCGCCTCGTACTCCTTGTCGAGACCGGAGATGTATTCGGCGAGCCGCGTCGCGCGTCGAATGCACAGCAGAAGCAGGCCAGAAGCGAACGGGTCGAGCGTGCCCGTATGCCCGACGCGACGCGTCCCCAGTGCCGCGCGCGCCGCCGCGACGACGTCGTGGGATGTGGGGCCCTCCGGCTTGTCCACCGGCAGCACGAAGTCACCCTCCGAGAGTCTCACCCCCGCTCCGCGTCGGCGTCGGCGTCGTGCGTCGACCCTTCGTCGGAGTCGCCGTCCCCGGGGGCTGACACTCCCGGCTCCGCGGACTCCGCCTCGGTCGCTTCTTCGTCGACAGGAAGGACCTCCGCGAGTACCTCTTCGATGCGCTGAGCACCGGCGTAGGACCGATCCTCACGAAACCTGAGCTCCGGGACGCGACGGATGTGCAGCCGCTTTCCCAGGGCGGTCCGCAGGAACGGCGCGGCAGCGCGCAGGCCCTCCAACGATCGGGCCAGCTCCTCCCCGCCTTCGACCGAGCGGACGTAGACGCGGGCCGAGCCGAGGTCGGCGGCCACCTCGACACCGGTGATCGTCACCGGCCCGACGCGGGGATCGCGGATCTCGAGTCGGATCAGCTCGGAGAGCTCCCGCTTCAGCTGCTCGGAGAGGCGGGCGAGGCGCTTCCTCATCTCAGTAGACTTCTCGCACGACGCGCACGATCGTCGCTCCGCCGTGCATTTCCACGAGCCGGTCCGCCTTCTCAAGCATCGACTCGAGCAGGCGCCGATCGCTCGCGACCGCCGCGATCGAAATGACCGCCCGGCCGTGAACGTCCTGGAGCCCAGTCTCCGCCACGGAGACGTTGAACTTGCCCCGCAGCCGATCCCGCAGGGAGCGGATCACGGACCGTTTCTCCTTGAGTGAAGCGCACCCGTGAAGTGCCAGCTCCCACGTCTGCGACGCGACCACCACGATCCCGCCGACTCCCGGATCAGGTCGAGCTGGCCAGCGTCCGCGCCACCTCTTCCACGGAGTAGCACTCGATCAGGTCGCCGACCTTGATGTCGTTGAAGTTCGCGATGCCGATTCCGCACTCGAAGCCCTCGCGGACCTCCTTCGCGTCGTCCTTGAAGCGCTTCAGCGATGAGATCTCGCCATCGTACACCACGATGCCATCGCGAACGAGACGCGCGTGTCCCTTCCGGTCGATGCGTCCTTCCGACACGTAGCACCCAGCGATCGTGCCCACCTTGGAGACCTTGAAGACCTCCCTGACCTCCGCGGTGCCTTCCACGGTTTCCCGCTTCTCGGGGGCGAGCATTCCTTCGAGCGCGGCGGTGATGTCGTCAACCGCCTCGTAGATCACGTCGTAGACGTTGATCTCGACGTCCTCGCGCTCCGCCGCTTGCCGAGCCGCCGTTTGCGGGCGCACCCGGAAGCCGAGGATGACCGCCCCTGCGGTCTGCGCAAGGAGCACGTCAGACTCGTTGATCGCACCCACGCCACGGTGGATGATCTCGACCTGCACCTCACTGGTACCGAGCTGCTCGAGCGCGTCGGAAAGGGCCTGGACGGAGCCGTCGACATCGCCCTTGATGACCAGCGGCAGGCTCGAGACCTGCCCGGCCTTCACGAGCGAGCTGAAGTCGCCGAGCTTGATGCCCCGCTCGCGGATCCTCAACTGCTTCTCACGGTCCAGCCGCTGACGGTTCGCCGCGATTTCGGACGCCTGCTCCGGCGTCATGACCTGGAACGTGTCTCCGGCCTGGGGTATGCCGCTCGCACCCAGCACCTGCACCGGGGTCGCAGGCCCGACCTCGTCCACCGCATGGCCCCGCTCGTCGAGCAAGGCCTTCACGCGGCCATCGTAGAGGCCGCAGATGAACGAGTCGCCCACCCGCAGCGTTCCCTTCTGGACCAGGATCGTGGCGACGGCGCCCTTCCCCTGGTCGAGCTGCGCCTCGATGACCGCACCCGCCGCGTCCCGGTTCGGGTTCGCCTTGAGCTCCAGCATCTCTGCCTGGAGAAGGACCTTATCGAGCAGATCGTCGATACCCTGACCGGTCTTTGCCGAGATCTCCGCAGCGAGGACGTCCCCGCCAAAGTCCTCGACGTTCACGCTGTGCTGCAGCAGCTGCTGCTTGACCCGCATCGGGTCCGCCGCCGGCAGGTCGACCTTGTTGATCGCCACGATCAACGGGACGCCGGCGTTTCTGGCGTGGCTGATCGCCTCGATCGTCTGAGGCATGACCGAGTCGTCCGCCGCGACGATGAGGATGACGATATCCGTGACGTCGGCGCCCCTCGCGCGCATCGCGGTGAACGCGGCGTGACCCGGGGTATCCAGGAACGCGATGCTCCGTCCGTCGGCCAACTCCACGTGGTAGGCGCCGATGTGCTGCGTGATGCCACCCGCCTCACCCGCGACCACGTTCGTGGAGCGGACCCGGTCGAGCAGCAACGTCTTTCCGTGATCGACGTGGCCCATCACGGTGACCACGGGCGGCCGCGGCTCCAGGTCCTTCGGATCCTCTTCCTCCTCGACGACCTCCGCCTCGGCGACGTACTCCTCTTCGCGCACGGCCGTGAAGTTGAACTCGTCCAACAGGAGCTCGATCTGGTCGAAATCGAGCCGCTGGTTGATGGTCACCATGAGGCCGAGGTTCTTGAACGCCGAGCCGATGATCTCCGTCGAGGAGACGTCCACGAGCTCTGCGAGCTCTGCGACGGTGAGGAACTCGTTGACCCTCACGGTCCTCCGCTCGCGTTCCTGGGCTTCCTCCTTCTGCTGCTCTTGGAGCTCCGCCTCCTCCGCGGAGAGCCTCTGCCCCTTACGCCGCTTCTTCTTGCCCTTCCCGCCCTTCAACTCCGCCATCACGCGGGAGATGTTCGACTGGACCGCATCCCGGTCGACGCCGCGCTTCTTTCCCTTCTTCCGGTCTCGCTGCTCGCGACGGCCGTCGGCGGTATACCCTTCGGCCTGAATGCGCACCTGCCCGCCGGGCCCCGCACTCGCTGCCGGCGCGGGTGCCGGGCGCCGGATCGTCCGCACCGCACCTTCCGGCTGCCCCGCGCGAGCCGGAGCTGGGCGTGGCTTGGCACCCTCCGACGGCTCGGCCTCGACTTCGGCGTCCGCCTCGGCACTCCGGGCCTCAGCCTCGACTTCGGCGTCCGCCTCGGCCATGGCCGGCTCCACTTCTTCGGCTTCGGCCTCGGCCTCGGCCTGCACCTCCACGTCCGGCTCGACCGCCGCTACAGGTTCTGCGGCACGCTCGTCCTCTGCCTCGAGCGGCTCGTCGGGCTCTGCCTCGACGGGCTCCACCGACTCCTCAGGGGTCTCGTCCACGGCCTCGAGCTCGTCCGACTCCGCGGCGATCTCCTCAGCCGGGGTCTCGACGTCCGCTTCCACCTCGGGAGCGGGCTCGGCGCTGGCCCTTCTGCGGCGACGACGGCGGCCGGACGAGGGGGCCGCATCCTCAAGAGCGGCGCGGATCGCCTTGGTGGGGTCCTTGTGACCCGCCCGGCGTTCCCGCTCCATCTTGGCGAGGACCTTGGCCATCTGACCATCGGTGATCGTCGCGTCCTCATCGGTCACGGGAATCCCCATGTGCCGAAGGAGCGCGATCAACGTGTCGGAATTGACCCTCAAGTCATCCGCGAGTTCAAAAACCTGCATGCTGTCGTTACGCCTCCACTGCGTCAGTCCTACGCTCACCATCGGAGCCCGAGAGCTCGCGGGCGAGTTTCTGTGCCAGCGCGGTGTGGGTCACCGCCACCGCGGAAAGCGGGGCGAGCCCGACCGCCGCGCCCAACGTGTCACGATCCCCCAGGGTCACCCGGGGGATCGGTCGGTCGTGCAACGTCGTCCGTACTTTTTCCACCTGGACGCTCGACGCGTCCGTGGCGATCAAAATCAACTGGGCCTCACCCTGCCGGATCGCCCGGCGGGTCGCTTCCGTACCCGGAGCGACTCCGCCGGCCCGGCGGGCCAGGCCCAAGAGCCTCAACGCTCTAGCCGTTCGGCTCTCCATTTGCCTCGGTTCCGCCTTCCGAATCGGCATCGACCGTGGCTTCCGCCTCGGCCTCCGCCCCCTCCGGCGACAGCTCTCCCTCCACCACAGTCAGCTCGTCGATGAGCTGCAGGAGGCGATCCGCCTCCTCCTCTCCGAGCCCCTCGATCCCGAGGAAATCCCTGCGCTCAAGGTCGATAATCTGAAGGAAAGTATCATATCCAGCCTCAGAAAGGGCCGCCAGTACAGCCGGCCGCAGGTCCAGCTCCGAGAGCGGGAAGTCTGCAGTCTCGTACTGGTCGTCCCCGGATGCCTCCGAGAAGCCCGCCACGTCGGCCCCGCGATCGACCCACTCTCGTGAGCCGTACAGGTCGATCTGCCACCCGATGAGCTGAGACGCGAGCCTGACGTTCTGCCCGTTCCGTCCGATCGCGAGCGACAGCTGGTCTTCGTCCACGATGGCGGTAATCACCTGACGCTCAGGATCGCTGAGGACCCTCGACACCCGTGCCGGAGCCAGTGCACGCCGAGCAAACACCTCCGGATCGGGATGCCAGGGCACGATGTCGATCCGCTCGCCTCCCAGCTCGTTGACAACCGCCTGGACGCGAGAGCCCTTCATCCCCACGCAGGCCCCGACGGGATCGATCGACTCATCGCGGCTGTAGACCGCGATCTTCGTACGTCCCCCCACCTCGCGTGAGAGCTCTCGGATCTCGACGATGCCCTGGTAGATCTCCGGGACCTCGAGCTTGAACAGCGCAGCGACGAACAGAGGATCGGCACGCGACAGAATCAGACGGGGTCCCTTCGGAGTCTCCTCGACCTTCTTGAGGACCGCACGAATCGGGTCCCCCTGCCGGAAGCGCTCCCTCGGGTTCTGGTCCTTCCACGGGATGATGGCGTCCGCATCGCGTGCGAGGTTGAGCATGACGACGAGCTTGCCTCGCTCGATCTGCTGGAGCTCACCGGAAAGTAGTTCGCCAACGCGGTCCTCGAACTCGTCGCGAATGCGGTCGCGCTCGTTCTCGCGCACCCGCTGCACGATCCGCTGCTTCACGGCCATGACCGCGTTTCGGCCGAAGTCCACGAAGTTCACCGGAATCTCCATGACGTCCCCGACCTCGAACGTCTCGTCGTCCCAGCGAGCCTCTTCGAGCGAGATCTCCGTCGCCGAATCCTCGACCTCCGCCACCACTCGGCGCAGAACGACGATGTCGAAGTCGCCCGTGTCCTCGTCGATGTCGATCTCGGCCTGCACAGTGGGCCCGTAGATCCTCGCGAGCCCCGCGAGGAGCCCGTCCTTGACGAGATCCGTCATCTCTTCGTCCGAGAGGCTCTTCGTCGACGCGACGTCCCGGAAGGCCGCCACGATCTGGGCCGCATTCGCCATCGTCTTCTATCTCCTCACTTCCATGTGAACACGAGGTGGATCTTCCGGATCTCCGATCGGGGAACCCGGACCTCCTCACCGTCCGCCAACCGGAGGAGGACTGTCGCGTCCCCGGTCCCTCCGTGCCCCAGCCCGAGAAGCTCGCCCTCGAGGCGTGTCGAGCGGCCGAGGAGAACCCCCTGCCCGGTCACTGCCACGTGCTCGCCACGGAAGCGCTCGAAGTCCCGATCACGCACCAGTGGGCGATCCACCCCCGGAGACGACACCTCGAGCACGTACCGGTCCGATAGGTCCTCGTGCCCGTCCAACCACGGCTCGAGCGCTCGGCTGACTTCGGCGCACTCGTGCACCGTCACCCCGCTACCCGGGGCGGAGTCCGGTCGATCGATTCGAAGCTTGAGCATCGGTCGGTGCCCGCTACCGCCCCACCGGACGTCGACGACCTCGTAGCCCAGGTCCTCGACCCGGTCCTCGAGCTCGCGATCGATTTCCGGTACGGCACGCATCCATCCTCCAATCAACAAGGGGTACGCCGCCGCAGCGACGAACCCCAGTCATAGCGAACAAAAAAGCGGGGGCAGCCAACTCCCCCACTTTGATGACCCGCCCCGCAGGGCGGTCAAAGCGACGCCGGAATATAGGCAGGCCCCCGAGGCCTCTCAAGGTGGCCCCCCGGGGGAGGCCTATCCGCCCTCCTTGCCCTCCTCCCCGGAATCGGTGGCCTCGACGTCATCGCCCTCGCTGCTCCCCGCGGCGTCCGCCCCGTCCGCGGGGGGCGCCTCCTCCTGGGAGGCGGCGCCGAAGACGGCCCGCTCGAGCTCCGCCACGCGGTCACGCAAAGCCTCGAGTGCCCCACTCAGGCCGTCGACCTGGGACTGCGGCACGAAATCCAGGCGCTCTCGTGCGCCTTCCGCAGCCGTTTGGGCGCGATCGAGCGCCTCCTTCACGACGTCCTTGGCTCGCTCCGCGGAGAGGTCGCCTCGATCACGCGCCTCCTGGATCGTCTCCTCGAGCGCATCCTTGAACGCCGAAAGGACCCCGATCCCCTGCTTGATCCCGTCCCCGAAGCGCTGAGAGCGCTTCGAATCCTTGCTGCCCGCGCTCCCCGTCCCGCCTGCGCTGCTCGCGCCGTCGGCCTCCGCCTCACCAGCTTCGCCGGACCGGTCCTCCGCGTCGGTGTCGGTCATCCTGCCGTCTCCCTCGAGTGATCATCCTCCCATCGCCCCTACGGTAGGGCGAGGGGCACGGTTCCGTCACCCTCTCGGGGACCGCTGTGATCTCTCGGCGTCCGTCATTCCTGGACTCGGGCGATCTCCGCTCCCAGCCCCACCAGGCGCTCGTCGATGCGTTCGTACCCTCGCTCGATCTGTCGGATATTGTGGATCTCGCTACGTCCCTCGGCCCCCAGGGCGGCGATGAGGAGCGCCATGCCGGCGCGGATGTCCGGGCTCTCCACAACCCCCCCCTTGAGCGGACTCGGACCCACGACCACGGCCCGATGCGGATCGCAGAGAATGATTGAGGCGCCGAGACCTACGAGCTTGTCGGTAAAGTACATACGGGACTCGAACATCTTCTCGTGGATGAGCACAGTCCCGTGGCACTGCGTCGCGGCGACCAGCGCGATCGAGGTCAAGTCCGCCGGAAACGCGGGCCACGGTCCGTCGTCCACCTTGGGGACGGCGCCGAAGGCGTCCTGTCGGATCCGATGCTCCCTCGCACCGAACACGTGCAGGTCGTCGCCCCGGATCTCACAGTCGATCCCGAGGCGCCGGAAGCCGATCAGCGTGGAGTCCAGGTGCTCGACGGGGGCGCCCTCGATCGTGATGTCGCTCCCGGTCACGGCCGCGAGACCGATGAACGACCCGGTCTCGATATGATCGGCTCCAATCCGGAATCGGGTCCCGTGGAGCGCGTCCACGCCCTCGATCCGCAGCCGATGTGTGCCGATGCCGCTGATGCGCGCACCCATGTCGTTCAGGAGATGGCAAAGGTCCTGAACGTGAGGCTCCGCGGCAGCGTTTCGAAGCGTGGTCACGCCCGACGCCCGCACTGCGGCCATGATCGCATTCTCCGTCCCGGTGACGGACGGCTCGTCGAGGAATACGTCGGCACCGGTCATCCGATCCGCATGGATCGAGAACCCGTTCTTCAGGCTCACGGAGGCGCCGAGCGCCTCGAACGCGAGGAAGTGGGTGTCCATACGACGTCTCCCGATGACGTCTCCTCCCGGCGGCGGGAGCTCCACATGCCCGAAGCGGGCCAGGAGCGGGCCGGCGAGTAGCACCGAGGCCCGAATCCGCATCGCCAAGCCCGCTTCGATCACGTCGGTTCTCACCCCGCTCGCGTCGATCGTCACCTCGTTGGGTGCGCTCCAGGAAACCTCGGCGCCGAGCGACTGGACGATTTCGAGGAACGTCTCGACGTCCCGGATGCGGGGGATGTTCTCCAGCGTCACGGGCTCCGACGCGAGGACGGTCGCTGCGAGGCAAGGAAGCGCGGCGTTCTTGTTGCCGGCCGGGCGGATCCGGCCTTCGAGCCGGCGCCCGCCCTCGACGAGGAAGGTCCCCATGGAATCCGAGAATCGGGGTGAGAAGGGGGCGGACCGGAGACGGGACGACGAGTCTGCCGGCCCAGGCACGGGCGTCGAAAGATACCCACCATCCCGTTGCCCTGCCAATCGAACCACCGGTGCTCCTTCGTGCTCATCTCGCGCGGACCACCTCCCTACTCGGAGGCGCATCCGATGACGTGGAGTGCACGATGCGTGCCGCGGCGGCATTCTGTTAGAATTGGGCATGTCCACAACCGTCGTGACCCCGGTCACCCAGATGGTCGAGCAGACGAACGGCATCATACTGGCCTCGAACGTGGCCGAGGTCGTGATCGCTGCGGCGATCCTCGTGATGACGCTGCTCGCACTCATCCTGTTCGTGCGCGTCAACGCCATCCTCAAGGACGTGCGCAAAGCCGCCCACCAGAACCTGGGTCCGGTCTCGGACCGCGCGCGGGCCATCTCGGACAACGTGGAGTTCATCACGCAGTCCCTGCGGACGGACGTCGAGAAGCTGAACACATCCGTCCGGGCGTTGACGGATCGACTCCAGCTCGCCTCGGACCGGATGGAAGAGCGCATCGAGGAGTTCAACGCACTGATGGAGGTCGTTCAAGGAGAGGCCGAAGAGGTCTTCCTCGACACGGTTTCGACGGTGCGCGGCGTTCGTGAGGGTGCCCGGACGATCACGGAGCGCGCGAGTCGGCCCGAGGCGGCAGCCGGAGACACCACGCCGCACAGATCTGAGCCTCCGTCGGGGCCGGATGGACGCTCCGACCCTTCGAGCGAGGAGAATGCAGGGGCCGTCCACGAACCCTGAGCCGCGCTGGCGGTGCTCCCTGCTCGGTGCGGCGAGCCTGATGGCCGTCGCGTGGCTCTTCCTTCTCCCGGAGGAGGCATGGGCCTGGGGGCCGGCCACGCACGTGGCCTTGGGCGAAGCCGTGCTGGGCTCGCTCTATCTCCTCCCGCCCGCCGTTCGTGCCATCCTGGAGCGCTACCCCCTCCACTTCCTGTACGGCTCCGTGGCCGCCGACATCTCTCTGGCCAAGAAGTACGTGCCCGCGGGTCGCCATTGCCACAACTGGGAGATCGGCGAGGAGATCCTGGCTTCGGCCGAGTCCGAGCGACTCCAGGCCGTCGGCTACGGTTACCTGGCCCACCTCGCGGCCGACACGATCGCCCACAACGTCTTCGTGCCCCGACAGCTGCTCCTCACCAGCACGACCCAGGCTCTGGGCCACACGTACTGGGAGCACCGGATGGACATGCACGTAGGCGAGGGCTTTCTATCACTTGCCCGTCACGTCGTGGTCGACCACGACCACTCCGAGGCAGACGAGCTGTTCGACGACGTGCTGAGCCGGACGATGTTCAGCTTCGACGTGAACCGACGGATCTTCCGCGGCATGATCCGATTCCAGGGCCACGAACGTTGGCAGAAGGTCTTCTCGCAGGTCCTGGCTGCATCGCGCTTCGATCTTCCGGCCCCGATAGTCGACACCTACTTCGAGCAGGCGTACGAGAGCGTCATCGGCTATCTGCGCGACCGTACGCACTCGGACGCCGCGCAGATGGACCCGGTCGGTGATCTGAACCTCAAGCTCGCAAAGAAGGTCCGCCGTCGCGCCATGTCGGACCACACGGCGGATCATCCGGAGGTCCTGATCGAGATGGCGGAAGCGTTCTTCGGATTTCCGGACCGGACCTTGGTCTATTGGCCGCAGATTCAGGACCCGGAGTTCGCGTCGGGCATCAGCTCGGAAACCGCCGCGGGGCGGACGCTGCCACGGTGGACAGACGTCCCCGGGAACGGGGACGCGTCCGCAGGCGAGGGGCCGGTCGAAGGGTAGGCACACCCGTACTCGGCGAGCGTGCTCGGGCGTTCTTCCCGAGCCTCGCGGTCAGCTCAATCTCTGGCGCATGAGCTCGTTGACGCGTCGCGGGTCGGCCTTGCCCCCCGAGCGTCGCATGACCTGTCCGACCAAGAACCCCAGGAGCCGATCCTCCCCCTGGCGGATGCGCTCGACCTCCTCCGGGAACTCGGAGGTCACGGCGTCGACCCACGCCTCCAGCCGGTCGGTATCCCGGACCTGCTCCCATCCGCGCGCGGAGACGATGTCGCGGGCGCTGCCCGCTCCATCCGCCATCTCTTCGAGCACCTGCTTCGCGACCCCATCCGAGACGGTTCCGTCGGTGACGAGCGCCAAGAGCGCGGAAAGATCGTCGGGGGAGACACCGACGTCGTCGAGCGACTGGCCGCGGGTGTTCAGCAGCGCTTGAAGGGGCCCCATGACCCAGTTGGCCGCGAGCTTGGCGTCTCCCGCTCGCCGCGCCACGGCCTCGAAGTAGTCCGCGCCGCCGGGACTCTGGGTCAGCACGTCGGCGTCGTACCGGGACAACCCGTGCTCGGCCACGAAGCGCTGCCGGCGAGCCCTGGGAAGCTCGGGAATCGCCGCCCTGGCCGAGTCGATCGCGCTGTGCGGAAGCACGAGTGGCGGAAGGTCCGGATCCGGGAAGTAGCGGTAGTCGTGGCTCTCCTCCTTCGATCGCATCGACCGGAGGGCTCCACGATGGTCGTCCCAGAGAAGGGTCTCACCCCGAACCGTGCCTCCCTCCTCGCGCACCCCGATCTGCCGCTGGATTTCGAGCTCGAGCGCCTTCTCGATCCCGGAGAACGAGTTCACGTTCTTGATCTCCGTCTTGGTACCCAGCGTGTGCTCGCCACGCGGCCGCACCGAGACGTTCGCGTCCGCCCGTAGGCTGCCCTCTTCCATGTTGCAGTCGCTCACGTCGACGTAGGTGAGCACCTGCTTGAGGGAGGTGAGGAACGCCCGGGTGTCCGAGGGGTTGCGCAGGTCGGGCTCCGTCACGATCTCGACGAGAGGGGTGCCCGCGCGATTGTAGTCCACGGCCGTCGCGCCCGGAATCCGATCGTGGATCGACTTGCCGGCGTCCTCCTCCATGTGGATGCGACGGATGCGAACGAGGGAGGAACCGTCCTCCCCGTCGTACTCGATCCGCCCGTCGGTGGCGATCGGGTGCTCGAACTGGGTGATCTGGTAGCCCTTGGGCAGATCCGGGTAGAAGTAGTTCTTTCGAGCCCAGACGCTGGTCTCGTGCACCGCGCAGTCGAGAGCCAGAGCGGTGCGGAGGGCGAGCTCGACGGCCTGCGGGTCCAGCGCCGGAAGCGCCCCCGGTAAACCCAGGCATACGGGACACACGTGTGTGTTCGGTGGCGCACCGAACACCGCCTGATCCTCCCAGCTCACGCTCCGTGCCCCCCGTAGCGGCGCTCCAACGCGGCGCCGACCGAGACCATGCGCGCCTCGTCCCACCACGGGGCGAGAACTTGCCCTCCCACGGGTAGCCCGCCCACTTCGCCGATCGGCACCGACATGCCTGGAATGCCCGCCAGGTTGGCGGTGACCGTGAACACGTCCGAGAGATACATCCGGACCGGGTCGTCCGTCTTCTCGCCCAGCCGAAATGCGGGCTCCGGTGTGGTGGGTGTAAGAAGCACGTCCACCCCCGAAGCGAAGACCCGCTCGAAGTCTCGGCGGATGCCGGCCCGCACCTTCTGCGCCGCTCCGTAGTACCGATCATGGTATCCGGCCGACAGGACGTACGTACCGAGCATGATCCGTCTCTTGACCTCACGGCCGAGCCCGCGCGCGCGTGTCCGCTCGTACATCTCCCCGACGTCCTCACCGCGAACGCGAAGCCCGTACCGGACGCCGTCGTAACGCGCGAGGTTGCTCGACGCCTCCGCCGGGGCCAGGACGTAGAAACAGGGGATCGCCATGGGGGTGCTCGGGAGAGCGACGGGACGGATGTGCGCGCCCTCGGCGTCCAACTGCTCGATCGCCTCGTCGAAGCGGGATCGCACGCCCGGGTGGAGCGAGGGCGGGAGGTACTCGTCGGGCACGCCCACGACGACGCCGTCGATCGGGTGGGTCGTGGCGGCAAGCAAGTCGGAAACGCCCCGTTGGGACGACGTGGCGTCACGGGCGTCGTGGCCGCTCACCACCTGGAGGAGATGGGCGGCGTCTCGCACCGTCGCACCGAAGGTGCCCACCTGGTCCAGGGATGACGCATACGCGACGAGCCCGTATCGGCTCACCCGCCCGTAGGTCGGCTTGATGCCGACCACTCCACAGAGCGCGGCCGGCTGCCGGACAGACCCCCCCGTGTCCGAGCCCAGCGCCATGGACACGTAGCCCGCAGCCACGGCCGCCGCCGAGCCACCCGAGCTTCCGCCCGGTACCCGCGCCGGATCTCGAGGGTGCAGCGTGGGGCCGAAGGCAGAGTTCTCCGTGGAGGAGCCCATGCCGAACTCGTCCAGGTTCGTCTTGCCGGCGACGACGCCACCCGCGCTCCGGACTCTCCGAACCACCGTCGCCTCGAACGGTGACCGATATCCTTCGAGCACCCGGGAGCCACAAGTGGTGGGCAGCCCGAGCGTCGCCAGATTGTCCTTCACGGCCACCAGCGCGCCGTCCAGGGTCGCCCCGCCGACGTCCTCGTCCCTATCATGCTCGACGAGCTCCGGGTCGGCGAGACTCAGGAAGGCGTTGAGCCCGCCGGGCCCCGCCTCCGCCGCCCGAATGGCTTCGATCCGCTCGCGAACGCGATCCACTCGCTCAGCCGCCCGTCGAGGAGGAAGACCCCACGCCGTGGGGTGGCGGCACGACGAAGAAGCCCTCCCGAAGGTCCGGCGCGAAATCGGAGATCGCCGACGTGAGGGGGTCGGGTGAATCCGCCCCGCCGTCACGTACGCCGAGCAGACGTCCCGCAGGTGTTCCGTTCAGGCTGCCCGAGAACGTGTCGGCCTCCTCGGCGCTCGCGTCGGGCTCCTCCTCCGCCCCCTGCGCGACGGCGCCCTGAAGGCGGTCGACGTGCTGCAGGATGCGATTCATGTCGGCCGTGAGCGCCTCGCCCTCGGACGATTCGAGGCGGAGCCGCGCGAGGGCAGCGATCCGATCGACCTCCGCACGCTCCACGCTCACGGCCAGTCCTTCTCCAGAGCCGCGTAGCGGAGCAGCAGCTTCTTTCGGCCTGCCTGATC
>JBDHDM010000019.1:0-21371 GCA_039591515.1 Gemmatimonadota bacterium
ACGCCGCTCGTTGCCGTGTCCGAGCTGCGGCAGAGAATTTGCAGGGGCATTGCTCGAATGACCTCGGACGACCCTGCCGCCGTCCGGGACCCGCAGCGCGAGAAGAGATGACCCGTCCTTCGTACACGCTTTCCCTCATCGCGACGCTCGTGCTCGCAGGGACCCTACCGGTCTCTGCGCAGCTCCAGACCTCGGCTCCGCTCGAGATCTTCTACGGCTTCACGCTGATCGACGGATCGGGCAGACCCCCGATCCCCGACGCCGCCATCGCGACGCGGGGCAACCGGATCGTATCGGTCGGGACGCGCCTGGAGCTTCTCGCGAGCCCCACCGCGCCCCGCGACGCGGTCGTGACAGACCTCCAGGGGGGATACGTCGTCCCAGGGCTGATCGACGCCCACGTGCACCTCGCGACCGTTCCCGATCGTCGGCATGCCGAAGCGGAGCTCCTTCGGATGTTGTACGCCGGCGTCACGGCGGTCAGGGACATGGCCGGCGACGGACGGGCACTCGCGTCCCTCGCCAGAGACTCCCGGATCGGCCAGATCGAAGCGCCCGACGTTCACTACGCCGCCCTCATGGCTGGCCCTTCCTTCTTCAGCGATCCACGGCCTCGGTCCTCCGCCGCGGGGGAGACGCCCGGAGAGGTCGCGTGGATGCAGGCGATCACCCCCGAGACGGACCTGCCCACCGCGGTCGCACGAGCGACGGGGACGTCAGCGAGCGGCATCAAGATCTACGCGGACCTGGAGGCGGCAGAGGTCCGCAACGTCACGAAGGAGGCGCACCGACAGGGAATCGAGGTCTGGGCGCACAGTATGGTCTTCCCGGCGCGCCCGCTGGAGGTGGTACGGAGCGGGGTCGACGTCGTGTCCCACGTCTGCCGGCTCGCGTGGGAGGGCATGGAGGAGGCACCCACGGTCTACCATCACGACCAACGGCCGAGCTTCGGGAACCTCGATCCATACTCGACCGTGTTCACGGAGCTGTTCGATGCGATGCGTGCGCACGGTACGATCTTGGACGCCACACTCGCCCTGTACGTACGGGCGGAGGCCGACCCGAACGGTCCCGCCGCCGGTCGCTGCGACGTGGATTTCGCACGTGCTCTGGTCGCACGGGCCGCCGCGGAGGGCGTTCCGATCGCCGCGGGCACGGACTTCACGGCCGCCGCGGACGACCCCTATCCCGCCCTGCACACCGAGCTCGAGGAGCTCGTGCGCGGTGCGGGCCTGACTCCGATGCAGGCGATCGGGGCAGCGACGCGGGTGGCGGCCGAGGCAGTCGGAATCGAGGAGACCCACGGGCTCCTGGTTCCCGGGCGGCCGGTGTCGTTCGTCCTCCTCGCCGAGGACCCGCTGGCAGACGTCGCCCACCTTCGGACCGTGCGCTCCGTTTGGAAGAATGGAGACCGCTTCGACCGGTCCGGGTACCGACCCAGACTCCAGGCCGACGACGAGCCGCTTACGAGGTCTGCGGCGTCCGGGCCCGACTCTCCGAAGGCGGCGTTGGAGGCGTGGATGGGCGCGTGGCGCCGGTACGACCTGGAGGCCCTCGAGGCCGTGCTGCTTCAAGATCCGAGCCTCACCTACTTTCCCAACGACGAGCAGGGAACCATCGCGGGATTCCGGGCTGTCCGAGCATACCACCAGAGCCTCGGGTTCGTCCCCGGCGGCTTCTGGCCCGAGGAGCAGTTGTGGCTGGAAGACGTGCTCATCAGTGACTTCGAGGACAGCGCGGTCGTGACCGCACAGTGGCGGTTCGGTAACCGCGTCCTGGCGAGCGAGGCCGCTCGCGGCCCGCTTTCCATCGTGGTCGTGCAGACGACCGCCGGATACCGCGTTTCCCACGTGAACATGGGCAACTACCCCAGCGGATGAGGTGCCCCGCGGGCTCCGAACCCACCGCGTCCCAGAAGCCGCACACCTCGGCGGAGCCCGGGTAGGAACGGGCAGCCTGAGCCGACGTTAGATTGCCGGAGCGCTCCTACCTCAGGCGAGCCACCACCGTGCGCCTCACGACCCGTACTCTTCATCCGACGGGCGGCAGGCCTTCCGGGAGATTCCGGATCGCTGCCGTTGCCTTCGCTGTGTCCATGGCCGGAGGCTGTCTCCCCATCACCCCGGGCGACGACCAGGAGGCGCTTCGAGCCGAGCTCGCGATTCGAACGCTCATGGCCGCGTGGGAGAGCGCCGATGCCGCCGCGATCGAAGAGCTCTTCTGGCCCGACGCCATCTACGACGACTATCCGAACCAGCACACCCATCAGGGTGCGCAGGAGATCGTCGAGTACGTCATGGCGCTTCACGCATGGGCCGACGACGTCTATTTCAACGTCGGTGACGTACACGTCACCCGAACCGGTGCGGTCGCCGAGTGGATCTTCTCGGCCGTCCAGGCTCGGCCCATGGGCGCCGACCTGACGTTGGCCACCGGTCTGGAGGTCATCTCGAACGGAGTGACGATCGTCGAGCTCGACCGGGGCCGCATCCGTCGCGCTGCGGACTACATGGACACGCGACCCATCATGCTGCAGCTCGGCGGGAAGATCGAAATGCCCGGCGGCGGAACCGTCGAGGGGGATGGCCGCCGCTGACCGACGCTGGCTGATCGTCGGCGGCTCCGGCTCGGGCAAGTCCACCCTCGCTCGACGGCTCGGTGAGCGCCTCGACCTGCCCGTGATCCACCTCGACCGCCACTATTGGCGCTCGGGATGGGACCCCACCCCGAATGAGCAGTGGGACCGGAAGGTGTCGCAGCTCGCAGAGGGCGAAGCCTGGGTGATGGACGGGAATTACTCGAGGACACTGCACCTACGCCTTCCGCGGGCGCACAGGATCGTCCTCCTGGATCGGAATCCTCTGCTCTGCCTCGGCCGTGTCTTGCGGCGGATACGGACGCAGCCACGTCCCGACATCCCCACGGACTGCCCCGACCGCCTCCCGGACCGGGAGTTCCTGTGGTGGATCCTGAGCTACCGTTGGAGATCGAAGCCCAAGGTCCTCGCGCGCGTGGCGACGTACCCCGAGCTGCCGCTCACCGTGCTGCGTTCCGACCGGGCCGTCGAGCGTTTCCTCGCCGAGGTCGGCGGATAGACGGAGGTGGACGCGGCGAGGCGCTACATCTGGCGATAGGCCGGCCCGCTGCCGCCTTCCCTGGGCGTCCAGCGCGGTCCCAAAACGTCCGTGGCCTTGCAATCGACGCAGTTCGGGGCGTTCACGACGAGCGTCTCGCCGTCGCGCTCGTACACGCCGGCCGGGCAGAGGTGGACGTACATCTCCGCGGCTTCCGGGCTCACCTCCTCGCCGACGATCAGGTGAGAGGGGATGTCGTCCCGGGTCTGGTTCCCCGACTTGTAGACGGCGTCGACCTTCGAGAAGGTGAGCTTGCCGTCCGGTACGAGCTTCTCCTGCGGAGGGCCGAGACGTTTGGGATCCGCGGCGTCTTCCTCGACGCCGATCTTCCCGCCCGGAAAAGACCCTCCCGAGAGGGTCATCAGGCCGGCCTTGAGCCCGCCACGCACGAATCCCCTCTTGAAGGCCAGCCGCATGTTACGCGTGCGCCACAGGTCCTTCATGATCACGCTGTCGTCAACCGCACGTGTGTATCCGGCCAAAGCGGCTTCGGACGTATCTCCCGCCTTGAGCGCCTCGAAGATCTGGCGGGCCGCCAGGACTCCGGAGTGCATGGCGTAGTGGATCCCCTTGAGCGACGAGACCTCGACGTAGCCCGCCGCATCCCCGACGATGACGAGTCCGTTCCCATGCCGCCGTTCCGGCACCGAGTAGTAGCCACCCTCGGGAATGGTCTTCGCGCCCCACTCGACCATCTCGCCACCTTCGAGCACGGAACGGAAAAGGGGGTGGAGCTTCAGGCGCTGCAGCGCCTCGTGTACGTCGAAACGCGCGTCGCCGTAGTCCAGACCTACGACGAGGCCGAGGGCGACCAGATCGTCGGCCATCGGGTACATGAAGCTCCCCCCGAAGGCGTCGCCGGGGAGTGGCCACGCCATCGTGTGAACGATGCGGTCCAGGGGCTTCCCGACCTGCCATAACTCCTTCACGCCGAGAGCGTAGATCTGCGGGTTCTCCGAGCCGACCCCTTGCCAGTCGAGCCAGGCCTGCGCGAGGGGGCCGCGGGAGCCTTCGGCCAAGACCGTGACGCGGGCTGTCAGGTCGACCGCCGGCATCGCATCCGCCCCGGCCGGCTGGCCGTCTCGCCCAAGGCCGGAAGGGGTGGTTCGGACTCCGGTGACCCGATCCTCCTGGACGAGGAGGGAGTCCACCGGGAAGCCGGGAAAGACGTTCACGCCCATTGCCTCGGCCTCGGACCCGAGCCAGCGCACGATCTCACAAATCGAGGCGATGTAATTGCCGTGGTTCTTCATCGTCGGAGGCGTCGGTATGCGGACGGCCTTCGACTCCGTCATGACGTAGACGGCCTCCTTCGCCACGGGCCGGCGGAGCGGAAGGTCCTCGATGGTCCTGTCGGGAAACAGCTCTCGGAAGGCGCTGGGGTTCACAACGGCCCCCGACAGGCTGTGCTCACCGAGCTGCCCGGCTTTTTCCAGAACACCGATTTCGATTTCACCGATCCCGGAGCCACCCTCGTTGTCCTGCCTGACCAGCCGAGCCAGCTCGATGGCTCCCGCGAGCCCCGCCGGACCGCCGCCTACGAACACCACGTCCATGGGTATCGCCTCGGGATCGGGCTGGTCCGACACGATCAGCCGTTCCCGCGGTAGAGGCGGCTGGTCGTCCAAGGACCGGATCGTGGTGCGCAGAGCCCTTCTGCCCTCGGCCATTCTGACTCCGATGCTCTTCGGTAACGGGGATCCGCGCCGACGGACGCGTGTATCGAATCGTCCTCAAAGATCGCGAAGACGAGCCGGTGTCTGAAGCCTGGTATGTTTCCGGGCGGCCCGGGCCTGCCCCTCCCAAACGACGGATGAGCCATCCCATGACCGACCATCACCCCGGTACCCTCGGAGAGCTCAAAGCCGGCGGCTATGTGGGCCGGTCCGTAAAGGACGAGATGCGCGCCAACCTCGTCCACAAGCTACACGAGGGTGAAGAGCTCTTCCCGGGGGTGCGCGGCTACCAAGACACGGTCGTCCCGCAGATCATCAACGCGATCCTCGCCCGCCACGACTTCATCCTCCTGGGTCTCCGAGGCCAGGCGAAGAGCCGGATCCTGCGCCAGCTCGCAGGATTGCTCGACCACGAGATCCCGATCCTCGCAGGCAGCGAGGTCAACGACGACCCGCTCCGCCCCCTGTCCAAGTTCGGCCGACAGCTCGTGGAGCAGCATGGAGACGACGCGCCGGTCGAGTGGGTCGGTCGTGATGCTCGCTACGTGGAGAAGCTCGCGACTCCGGATGTCACGATCGCCGACATGATCGGTGACGTGGACCCGATCAAGGCGGCTCGCGGGGGCCACATCCTCGCCGACGAGCTGACGATCCATTACGGGCTGTTGCCCAGGGCGAACCGAGGCGTCTTCGCCATCAACGAGCTGCCGGATCTGGCGGGCAAGATCCAGGTCGGGCTCTTCAACATCCTGCAGGAGGGGGATGTGCAGGTGAAGGGGTACCCGATCCGCCTGGCGCTCGACGTGTTCATGGTCTTCACGGCCAACCCGGAGGACTACACGGCGCGCGGCAAGATCATCACTCCCCTCAAGGACCGTATCGGGGCGGAGATCCGCACGCACTACCCCGAGGAGCTCGAGATCGGAGTGGGCATCACACGTCAGGAAGCGTGGGTCGCTCGGGAGGGCACATGTGTGGAGGTCCCGGACTTTCTCGAGGAGGTCATCGAGCGGATCGCGTTCACGGCAAGGAACGACAAGCGGATCGACCAGCGCTCCGGCGTGAGCCAGCGGTTGCCGATCACGGTCATGGAGACGGTGGTCTCCAACGCGGAGCGTCGCGCCCTTCGACACGGTGAGGACGTAGCCGTGCCGCGTATCGCGGACGTGTACGCGGCGCTCCCTGCCATGACCGGCAAGATGGAGCTGGAGTACGAGGGAGAGCTCCACGGCGGCGACCGGATCGCCCGCGAGCTGATCCAGCAGAGTTGCTCCCAGGCGTTCGACGTTCGGGCCGCGGGCGCAGACGTGGACCAGATCGTCGACTACTTCGAGACGGGCGGTGCGCTCCAGATCGGAGAGGACTCCGGAGCAGAGGCGTGCGTCAAGGGATTTGCCACGGTTCCGGGCTTATTGGATCTGGTACGGAACGTCGGCCTCGCCGGTGACTCCGCGAGCGACGGTCAGCGCGCCTCGGCGTGCGAGCTCGTGCTCGAGGCCCTGGTCGCGCAACGCCGCATCAGTCGCAACAGCGCCGGATACACGCGGGCGCCGCACCAGGGGCCCTCACAGGGCAAGGGATACCAGGGGTTCGACCCGATGGGCGGGTTGAACGCCTAGCGAGCAATCTCGGAGCGCCCGATCCAGATCGCTCCAGAGATCCTCCGGCGCCTCGAGGCCGACGGAGAGTCTCAGCAGGTCGTCCGGCACCCCTGCCACGGCGCGATCCGACGCATCGACCACCCGATGGGTGAGCAGGGCTGGCGCCTGAATGAGTGAATCGACGGAGCCGAGCGAGACGGCTCTCGTGATCACACGTAGCGACTCGACGGTGCGTCGGGCCGCCTCCGGACCCCCATGTAGCGTGAAGGAGAGGACCGAGCCTGGTCCGCGCTGCTGAGTCCGAAGCAGTCGTCGCTCGACGGGATCGTCGCTCAAGCCCGGGTAGTGCACCGATCGCACGGCGGAGTGCCGGCTCAGACGCCGAGCCAGAAGCTCGGCACTCTGCTGCTGCGCGCGCACACGAATCGGCAAAGTCTGAAGCCCACGATGGAGGAGGTAGGCCGCGAGCGGGTGGAGGATTCCACCGGTCATCATCCGGAGCTGGCGTAGCGGGCGAGCCCACCGGTCGCTCGTGGCGACGATGCCGCCCATGGCGTCCCCATGGCCCCCGAGGAACTTGGTCGCGCTGTGGACCACCAGGTCCGCCCCGAGCTCGATCGGGTTCTGGAGGACCGGGGTCGCGAAGGTCGAATCGACCGCCACGGGGACGTGGTGCCCGACACTCACCTGCCGCCGACGGACCTGCGCGACGACATCTTCGATATCGACCATCGCGAGAGTCGGGTTCGCGGGGGTTTCGAGGAAGACGAGCCCCGTCTCCGATCGGAGGGCTCGCCCCACGTCCTCCGCCCGCACCCACTCGACGTCCGAGCCTAGGAGGCCCGTCGTGAGGAGGTGATCGGTGCCGCCGTAGACCGGTCGCACGGCGACGACGTGCGGTCGTCGAGGAGCATCCACCGGGGCGGTCGCCACCATGATCAGGGCGGTGATCGCCGCCATCCCGGTCGCAAACGCGACCCCGTCATCCGCACCCTCCAGGTCGGCGAGCGCAGCCTCGAAGCCCGCGACGGTCGGGTTGTGCAGGCGGGCATACACCGCGTTGGGAGCCCGGAAGTCACCGTCGATCAAGGCGTCCATCGACTCGGCCACGGCGGCCGAGCTGCGGAAGCCGTACGTGGTCGACAGGTCGATCCCCGGCACGTGGGGCTCACCCCGCTCCGGAAATGTCGGCGCCTCTGCGCCGCGACCCGACCGCACCGCTTTGGTGTCGAATCTCATGAGAGCCTACTCCGTTCGCCGGCGGACACACCGACCGCCGCAGGACCGTCACTACTCACAGGAAAAATGCATGATATCCTGTACAGATGGAAATTGGCCGTATAATCTTCTGTTCATGACCACAACGCCCGACTTTGACCGAATCGACCGTTCGATTTTGAGCCTTCTGGCGAAGGATGCTCGGACGACGAACAAGGACCTCGCGGCCCAGGTAGAGCTGTCTCAGTCCGCGTGCCTCGAACGAGTGCGCCGGCTCGAGGACCGCGGCGTCATCCGGGGGGCCCACGCCGACGTCGACCCCGTCGCCTTCGGCATCGGGGTGCAAGCCCTCGTGTCGGTCCAGCTCAGACGCCACACCCGGGCCGCCGTCGGCCGCTTCGAACGGAGCGCGCTGGAGCTACCGCAGGTCGTCGCCCTGTACCACGTAACCGGTCGAACGGACTACCTGGCTCACGCGGTCGCTCAGGACATGGAGCACCTTCGCGACTTCACGCTCGACGCCATCACAAGCCTCCCGGAGGTCTCGCGGGTCGAGACGTCGCTCCTCTTCCGCGGCACACGAAAGCCCTGCTGGCCGGACCTCACGGAAGTGGAGTGAGACCCGCACCACCAGGGCGCCGCCGGAGCCGACCGGACTAGAAGTCCGGACGCTCGTCGGCGTCCAACCGTTCCATCGCCTCCCGGAGCCTGGCTTCTTCGTCGACGGTCGGGGGAGGCCGTTCCTGCCCCCCGAAGCCGCCGAAGCCTCGACGGCGGGCCAAGAAGGCGCCGACCACGATCAGACCCGCCACGAGCATCGCTGGCGGCACGTACCAAGCGAGTCCACCGACCCCCTCGGCAATGGGCTCGGCACGGTACTCCTCCCCGTAGGCGCTCACGATCAGCTCCACAATCGAGTCCGACCCGAGGCCCGAGCGCGCCAAGCTATCGATCGAGTCCCGCAACATGGTTCCCCCGGGAGACGGACAGACCTCGAGCATCATCCCCGGGCAGTACGGCGACCAAAGCCGGTCGATGGCCGAGCGGGCCTCCGGGTGGACGACCGTGGAATCGACGGTCTGGGACGAAACGAGAGAGAAGATCAGAGCCGCCGCGGTGACACCATTCATGGTGGATCACACCCCGAAGCCGAGAGGGTGTTCTGCCCGAGACAGCCGCCGCACGGGCTACTTCCCGCCATCCACCGGGAGCACCACGCCCGTGATCCAATCGGCATGGTCCGACGCCAGGAAGAGCACCGCGTGCGCGACGTCCGCGGGCGTCCCGAGCCGCCGCAGGGCGATACCGTCCAACAGCTGCCGCTGCCCTTCATGGCCGTACGCCTCCCACTGGCGCCGTGTCGCATCGTTGGAGAGGACGAAGCCCGGTGCCACGTTGTTCACCGTGATTCCGAAAGGCCCGAGCTCGTGTGCGAGCTGACGGGTGAGGCCGATCTGCCCCGCTTTGGCCGACGCATAGGCCTGGATCCCGGTCTTGCTCACGCCCAGCCCGGCTCCACTGGAGATGTTGATGATGCGTCCGTAGGTGGCCTCTTTCATCGCCGGAGCGACCGCCTGCGCCGTCCAGAACGCGGCCGTCTGATTCACGGCGACGATCGCCTCCCACTCCCGCGTCGCAACGTCCTCCAGAGGTCTCCCGACCTGACCGAGAACACCGCCGGCGTTGTTCACGAGAACGTCGACCCGCCCCGTATGGCGCAGCGCCATCCCGACCCACGCGTCCACCGCCTTCCTGTCGGTCACGTCGACCGCCATTCCGTGCCCCTGGGCGCCGAGGATCTCGACCGTCTCCGCGAGCTCGTGGTCCACTACATCGCAAGCGAACACGGCCGCACCACGCGTCGCGAACGCGCCCGCGATGGCTCGACCAAATCCGTGGGCCGCGCCCGTGACCAGCACGGTCCGGCCCTGAAACTCGTAGCTCACTCGGGCCAGCCCCCTGTCAGAAGCTCTCGTGTCTCGGCCACCGCCACCCTCCAGATCGACATCATCTCATGCTGGGATCGTTGGTAGTATCCCCCGAACGATCCATCTCCCAGGACCTGCCGGAAGAGCTCCGCGGAGACCTCTCGCCGATCCGGCAAATCGACGGGACTCTTGTGACCCGCAGGGGGCTCGACGGTGTCGAGCCGCGTCCAAGGGAAGGTCTCCATCCACGATGCATGAGACGCATCGCCGTCGATCTCGTCGACCGCGCCGCGCACCTTCGGTGCCCGCCACCAGTCGTGCCACCGTAGCGCTACGTCGCCCTCACCCCGGGCCCACCCCTCCACCGCCGACCGAACGTCCGCATTACCGCCGTGTCCGTTCACCACCAGGACACGGCGAAAGCCGTGCCGTCGCAGACTCTGCAAGATCTCGACGACCACCCGCTCGTACGTCGCCGTGGACAGCGTGACCGTGCCGGGGTAGGCCATGAAATGAGGGGTGAGCCCGTACGCGAGCGCCGGAAAGACAGGGATGCCGAGCGGCTCCGCGGCGTCCGCCGCCACTCGTTCGGAGAGGATCGCGTCCGTCGCAAGACTGATGTAGGCATGCTGCTCGGTGCTCCCCAACGGAACGACGCACCGGTCGTCCGACTTCAGATACGCCTCCACCTGCATCCACGACATTTCCGAGATCCTCACGGGACAGCCTTCTCCAGGGAGTCGAGCAGGGTCGAGAGCACCCTCTGCTGCGCCTTCGGGATCGCCCGCACGCCGAGAGCTCGCGGATCGACCCACGCAGAGTCGTGGTCCCCCGCCGCAGGAGCCGTCCGGGCATCGACCTCGATCGCCCACGGATGGTATCGAGCCTCCAGGTGGGTGAAGCTGTGCCGGCAGAGGGGCAGCTCGAGGGGCGCGCGGGCCGATCGCACCCCGATCGCCTCCACGAGCTCCGCCACCGCGCGGCGGGCCCGGTCGGCCGTCGGCACGCCCGGCTGGAGACCGAGCTCTCGCTCCGGAAAGGCCCACATGCGCCCCAGGAGCCCGTCAGCAGGCCGCCGCACCAGCAGCACCCGTCCACCTGTGTGCAGAACGGCCAGTGCGATATCGACGGTGGGACTCTTCTTCCGACCCCGCGCTTCCGGCCGCTCACTTTGCGTCCCCCGCGCACGCGCCAGGCACGCGGCACCGAGCGGGCACTCGCCGCACCGGGGCGCTCGAGGGGTGCACACGGTCGCGCCCAGCTCCATGAGTGCCTGATTCCAGTCACCCGGTCGGGTCGGGTCGACGAGCTCCGCGGCGTGCTGCCTGAGCCGTGCCGGCAGGGGGCGGGCCATGTCGAAGAGTCGCGACAGGACCCGCTTCACGTTCCCGTCGACGGCCGGCACCGCGACCCCGAAGGCGATGCTGGCCACGGCCCCCGCCGTATAATCACCGACCCCGGGCAGGGCACGCAGATCTTCGTACCCGCCCGGCACAGCCCCGGCCCATCGCTCGCGCACCACCCGGGCGGCCTCCCGCAGGTTCCGAGCGCGGCGATAATAGCCCAGGCCCTCCCAAGCCTTGAGGACGTCGTCCTCCTCCGCGACCGCGAGAGCATCCAAGGTGGGGAACCGGTCGAGCCAGGGGCCGTAGTACCTCTTCACCGTCTCGACCCGGGTCTGCTGCAGCATGATCTCGGAAACCAGAACACGATAGGGATCCGTCTCACGCCGCCACGGGAGATCCCGGGCGTGGCGGTCGTAATGGGCGAGCAAGGCGGCCCGAAGCTTGCCGCGGGCCTCGCTGTCGAGCTTCGGGGGCTCGGCCGGTGCATCCTTCATGGCGAGAAGCTATCTCGCCGGGTAGCATGATGTCATGCGATTCACGACGTACTCGAAGTACAAGGGCAAGTGGCTCGACGCGCTCAACCTCGAGTCTTTGCTCGAGCACCTCTCCGACTTCCTCATGGACGGCGGGTTCGCCGGCGGACCGCACTATCACCCCTATTGGGGCTGGTCGGGCGAGGAGGACGTCAGCTCGACGGACTCGCTCAAGCGCGCCTTGCTCAAGGCTCTTCTCGAGAGTGGCCAGCTCACCCCCGACATGATCGAGGAGCTTCGGGGTGAGGGTGAAGGTGACGACGCCGTACGGCAGCAGATCGCCGAGCTGCTGGACGAGCTCGTCCAGCGGATGGCGGAAGAGGGGTACATCAACCTCGAGACGGGCAATCCGCAGATGCCGGGCGCCACCTACGACGTGACCGGTCAGGGGAAGGTCGACGAAGCGAAGCAGGCCGCCCAGCAGGTCCAGTTCAGCTTGACGCAGAAGGGGATGGACTTCCTCGGGTACCGGGCGCTCGAAGGGCTCCTCGGAGCCTTGGGCAAGTCCAGCGCAGGCTCGCACGACACGCCCCACCTGGACACGGGCGTGGAGGCGGAAGCCGCATCGAGACCGTACGAGTTCGGCGATACGATGAACCTCGATATCCCGGCGACTCTGAAGAACGCGATCGAACGCGAAGGGCTGCGTGTGCCGCTGAGCCTCGAGTACGGCGACCTGATGGTGAACCAGTCCGAGTACCGGTCATCGTGCGCCACCGTGCTGCTGCTCGACATCAGCCACTCCATGGTGCTGTACGGCGAGGACCGTTTCGCGCCTGCCAAGCGGGTGGCCTTGGCCATGTCGCACATGATCCGCACGCAGTTCCCCGGCGACACACTTCGTGTGGTGACCTTCGGTGACCGGGCTCAGGAGATCCCCCTCTCGCAGCTGGGCAAAGCCCAGGTCGGGCCGTTTCACACCAACACGGCCGAAGGGCTCGAGATCGCCCGCCGCATCCTCAATGCGCAGAAGAAGGACATGCGGCAGATCATCATGATCACCGACGGAAAGCCGAGCGCCATGACGCTCCCCGACGGGCGAGTCTATACGAATTCGGGCGGACTGGACCCGATGATCCTGAAGCGCACCTTCGACGAGGTGGCGGCCTGCCGAAAGAGCGGCATCCTCATCAACACGTTCATGCTGGCCCAGGACCCCCATCTCGTTCAGTTCGTGCAGAAGGTCTCCGAGATCGCCAGGGGTAAGGCGTACTTCACCAGCACGATGACGCTCGGTCAGTACATCATGATGGACTTCATGCGGAACAAGCGCCGCCGGGCCGGCTGACGAAGGATGTCGCGACCCGATCCTGTCCGGTCCGCCGCCTGCGTCGTGCTCGCTCTCGGTATCGCCTGCGCCCCGCCCGCGGAAGAGACCCCACGAGACCCCATCCGAGGACCCGAGGCACGACCGAGCTACCTGCTGAAGATGGACAGCGAATCGAGTGATCCGGCCGAGTTCAACCTCATCGAGGACGACGACGGCATCAGGATTCAGACGGGCCCGGCAGGCATCGCGTATCGTGCCGACGACCTGATCTCGTCGGGCGACATGCACGTGAGCGCCACCTTCCGGCAGTACGATGCGCCGATCGGCTACCGGGAGGCCTTCGGGGTGTTCATCGGCGGCATCGACCTCGACGGACCGGACCTCGAGTACACCTACCTGCTCGTCCGCACCACGGGCGACTATCTCGTGAAGCGCCGGATCGGAGCCATCACGGAGACGCTCGCGGACTGGACGCCACACCCCTCGGTCCATCCCGTGGCCGCCGAGGGCGATGAGCCGGTCAACACTCTCGGCATCGACGTGTTCGGCGGACAAGTCCACTTCGTGGTCAACGGCGACGTCGTTCACGTCGAGCCCGCAGGCCGCGTACGGCCCTACGGCGTTGCGGGGATCCGTGTGAATCACCGGCTCGACGTGCGTGTCGATCGATGGCTCGTTCAGGAGGCCAGCGGCGCCTCGTAGGGTCTCGCGGACGTGTTAGCGAGCGGTCGCGCTGACCGCCTTGAGCTCGTCCAAGAGAGGCAGCGCCTCGCGCCGCGCCATGATCTCGAGGAAGGCAGCCTCGGCCAGCAGGCCCAGCGCCTGGAGCGTCACACCGAGGAGTGCGCCGTTCTCGCCCATGAGGCCGAGTAACAGCGGCGCTGCCGCGAGGATGACGACGATGCGCAGGACGGCGCTCCGCCCCACCAGGCCCGTGCACCCGGCCCTCACGTAGAGCCCCTGGTGATACTGACGATGCCCGTACAGCACCGGGTAGAGCGCGGCGACCGGGAACGCGAGGCCCGCGGGCTCGAGCAGCGAGGGGTCCAGCCGGAATCCCGTCCACAGGATCGCCTCCCGGATCGCCGGCACGGCGAGCACACCGAGCAGAAGCGTGACGGTCACGGCCAGCCCGAAGGCGAAGGTCCGCACGCGCCGATGGGTGTCGCGACACTCGACGAACGCGAGAGCGGCGTGCTGGAGCTGCCCCACGGGCGCCGAGAGGAACCACGCGACCGCTTCCACGACCGTAAAGGCCGCGATGGAGCAATCGGGCTCCGGTGTCCGAGCCAGGACCGAGTTGATGATCAGCGGCGTGCTCCACCACAACATCACGTTGAGCATGAGCGGGGTCGAGAACGACAGTAGCCGATCCTCGCCCTCCGTTTCGGTCTCCGACGGCTCCGGAACGGCGGGTGTCGGCGCGGGAGAAAGCGTAACGAGGATGGCCTCCGCCGCGAGACCTGCGGTGAACGCGGCCGCGCCCAGCCACGCCCCCGCAGGCATCGTCGTGAGCGCAAACGCCACGACCGTGAGAACCCCCGTGCGGACTCCCGTTGCGAGCGCGATCGGCTTCGTCCGATGCCCTGCGACGAGACGCCCTTGGTGGAGAGCCCGGAGACCGGTCAGCGCCGGCACCGGCCACAGACCCGTCATCGCCGAGAGGGCCTCTTCGAGAATGCGGCCCTCCACGCCGACAACGGTTTGGAAGATGGAGACGCCGAGCGGCGTGAACGCGACGAGCGCTGCCAAGCCCGAGAGGAGGACAGCCACGAGCGCCGTAAAGCGGCGCACCGGAGCCAAGTCACCGGCGCTGAGAAGACGCTGGGCGGCCACCTGTTGGATGACCAACAGCGGTGCGTAGATGACGCCGATGAGCGAGAACGCCACCCCATATCCGGCCAGCGCGGTCGCTGGATCCGACGTGCGCGCCAGAGCGGCCGCGAGGAGGGGGTTGGTGGCCGTCAGCAGATAGGCCGTGGCCACGAGCGGAAGATAGAAGCGGGCGAGGCGGCCCGTGCTGATCTGGCTCTCCGGCTCCGGGGTCACGTCGTCGGTCGGGGGTGTCGGGGAACGGCGATGCGTCGCCCGCCGCGGCGTCATCGGGCAGCGGCTGCGCACAAATGGGAGACCCATTCCTGCCGGACACGGGACTCCCACGCAAGCCCCGAGTGCCTGAACGACCGCAGCGGGCAAGGTTGCCACGCCGAGCCGTTCTCGGTAAGACTTCGCACCATAGAATTCGACGGAGGGGCTCTCGGAAGTCCGGTGAAAGTCCGGCGCGGCCCCGCCACTGTAAGAGACTCGGAACTCCGTTCCACGAGATCCGCTCACGACGCCACTGGACAGCGATGTTCGGGAAGGCGAGCGGCTCTGTCTCGAGCCAGGAGACCTCTCCTCCGTCATTGACCAACACCCTCGAGGGAGGGGGCGGGGTCCTCGGTCGCCACGCGGCCGCGTTCGACCGTCTTTCTCCCCCGTCCGGAGAAGACGGGGATCGTGAATACGTGGACGGCACGCTCCTTCGGACCCGTGCCCGCATTCTTGGTTTGCGCGCTCGGGGTCGTCGCCGCCAGCGCCGAGGCGGCAAGTGCGCAGGTCACGGCGACCGTGGAGGTCACCGTTCGCGGAGCCCGGCCGGCCGCAGGCGTGAACAGCGGGGAAACCCCGCGCCTTGGAGCCCCGGCCGACTCGTCCCGCTCTCTAGGGGTCGTCGTGGGAGCCTCGGTCTCGGTGCTGGGCTCGGGAGCGACGGCCACGACCGGCACGGAAGGCAAGGCCGCCCTGAGAGGGGTCGATCCCGGCCGAATCACACTCGTCGTTCGCTCGATGGGCTACGAGGAGACCTCCGTGGAGGTCGACGCCGTCAACGGCCGGGTCGCCCGAGTCGACGTGGTGCTCACGCCGCTTCCCCTCACCGTGCGGGGGCTCGAGGTCCAGGCACGCGCGGATCGGCTGCCCCCGGGAGCCACCGCCATCGACCCGAGGACGCTGGCCTCCGATGTCATCGACCTCCCGGCGGCGGTCGATCGAGTCGCGGGCGCCACGGTCGTGCGTCAAGGCGGCCCCGGGGCTCCGGCGTTCGTGCAGCTCCGGGGATCCAACGCAGATCAGGTGCTGGTGCTCCTGGACGGGGTCCCCCTCAACTCGCCCCTCACCGGACGCGCGGACCTCAGCACCGTCGATCTCGAGAGACTGGCCCGCATCGTCGTGCTCCCGGGGGCGGCCTCGGCGCAATACGGCCCGGGCGCGCTCGGGGGCGTCGTCTTGCTCGAGAGCCGGATACCCCGCGGCACGGAGTCGTCCGGTTCGATGTCCGTCGGATCGTGGGCTCACCGGGGTGCGAGCGGCGACGTGTCCACACGCCTCGACCAGCGGTGGACCGCCTCTGGAAGTGTGCTCTGGAGCCGCACCGAGGGGGACTTCACCTACGAAGTGCCGGACTTCAGGGGCGGCGGCGAAGCGGCTCGCCTCAACGCGGGACAGGAAAGGACCACGGCGGACGTCACCCTCCATCGACACGGCCTCGTCGAAGTGGCCGCCCGCGGCCACGTCTCCGACCTGCGACGTGGTAGCCCCGGGCCGGTGGCGCAGCCGTCGACCACCGGTCGGCAGCAGCACCTCCGGTACGGGGGATCCGTCCGGGCGTCGACGGGGGAGCCCTTCCTTGGCGGTACGATCACCATCGCGACCCAACGACAGCACGCGGAATACTCGGACACCGCTCCTCCGTTCGGGCCCGCCTACGACGCCCGCACCGACGTCGCGTCGAGCGAGCTCCTCCTGGAGGGATGGCGCGGCTCGGGGGCGCTTTCCCTCCGCGCCGGCGGAGAGGCGGCACACCTGGATGTCCAGTCGTCCTCGCTCGACGCGGCTTCGGTGGTCGTCGACGAGTTCGGCGTGTGGGGTCGCGTCGAGTACACGAGCTCCTTGGGCGCTTCTTCCGAGCTCCTCATCAGCGCCGGTTCTCGCATCGACCGCCACGACCTGGTCGAAGGGGTGACCCTGTCGCCCTCGCTTCGCGGGACTGTACGTCACGGCGGAGCCACCCTCGATGTTTCGTGGGGCCGAGGCTTCGCCCCACCGGACCTGGGCGATCTCTTCTTCCAAGAGGGGGTGCTCGCCCAGCCGAACCCCGACCTTCGCCCGGAGCGAGTGCGTCACGAAGTCGTACTCGGGATCGCGCAGCGGTGGGACGGCGCCCGTGGCTCGGTGGAGGCACACGCCAGGGGATACCGGGCGGACGTCGACGACATGATCCTCTGGTTCCCGGACCACCGCTTCGTGTGGAGCCCGAGCAACTTCGACGTGGCGCGGCGCGGAGTCGAGCTCGGAGCCGCAACGAGCTGGCTGCTGCTGGGGGGCACGCACTCTGCGTCGGCGCATGTGGCGTGGTCGGAGGTCGAATACCGCGAGGGGACGCTCGAAGGTCAGGTGGCCTACCAACCCGTGTGGACCGGAAGCGCCTCGCTGGGACTCGTGCTCCCGGCGGTCACGGTCTCCCCGACGCTCATCTATGTCGGCGATCGCAGATCCGTGCCGGGATCCGAGTTGAACGCGCTGCGTGCCTACGCGCTTCTGGACGTCGGTGTCCGTATCCCGTTCCGCACCACGCCGATCGAAGGCAGCCTCGACGTCACGATGACCAACGCACTCGACGTACACGCCGCATTGCTGGTCGACTACCCGCTACCCGGTCGCGGTTGGTCGGTCCGGCTCCGCATCACCCCCTCCCACTAGTCAACTCCCGGAGAATCCAGTGTCCCCACGCTCGAGACCGCTCACAGCACGTGCGCTGACCTGCCTCACTCTCTCCCTGATCACGGCGATCTCGGCGTGCGGTGACGACCCGAGCGAGCCGATCGCACCGGTCGCGCTGATACTCGGGCCGGCCAGCGGCTCGTCTATATCCGAAGGCTCGACGATCCGGCTCGTCGGAGCGGGCACCGACCCGCAGCAAGGTCCGCTCGGGTCCGACGCGCTGTCCTGGTCGAGCTCGATCGATGGCGAGCTCGGCACCGGTCGCACGCTGGAGGTCGCGACAGCCTCCCGCGGGATCCACACGTTCACGCTGACGGCCACGGACCAGGACGGGAATCAGGGGACCGCATCGATCGCGGTTTCCGTGGAAGCCCTGGCCTTCCTGGACGGCACGGTGGACGAACCTCAAGTCGGGGTTATCGTGAACTCGACCGCAAACGCGATTCGTCTTTTCCAGCTGGGTGACCCTACACAGACGCGCGAGATCGCGTTGGGCGCCTCACCCACCGTCACGGCGACCGGAATCAGCATCCGCGGGACCCGCGGAGCCGTGCCGCTCGGGAACGCAGCCTCGGTCGCCGTTCTCGACCTGCTCAGCCTGCGGGTCGAGGCGTTCTTCCTCTTTCCGTCCGGGAACGCGACTGGATCGGACTGGGTGGACGACGAGACGGTCGTAGTCGCCAACCAGGAGACCGACCTGGTCGGGAAGTTCTCCCTGAGCCAGGCGGACGGGATCATCTCCGAGACCGCCTCGGTGACGGCCTTCCCCACGGACGTCATCGCCGTGTCCGACTCGCTCGTCCTCGTTGTCTCGGGCAATCTCGACGACACGTATCTGCCCGCGGGGGAGGGCATGGTCACGGCGATCGACCCGCGTACGATGACCGTGGTCGACACGGTTCGCACGGGCGGAGTGAATCCCCAGTTTGCGGACCTCGGCGCCGACGGAATGCTCTATGTGGTCAATACGGGTGACTACGTCGGACCGAGCACGCTGGCCATCGTCGACCCGATCACCGTGACGCTCGTCGACGTGATCGGTGGTTTTCCGGCGGGTTCCGGCGACGTGCACGCCGGCTCGGACGGGCTCGTCTACGTTTCGGCCTTCTTCGGAGGGACCGTCGTGTGGGATCCGCGGTTGCCGGGCTTCGTACGAGACGGGTCGCAGCCCGTGTGCGCGCCCCTCGCCGGGGGCGGGTGCCGGGGCGCATTCAGCGCGTACGCGGCGTCGGACGGCTCGCTCTATCAGACCTTCTTCGGCAGCCCGAGCGAGGGCCTCGCACCGCAGATCTTCACGTACGAGGCCGGCACGTTCGCGCTGGTCGACAGCATTGACTCCGGCCCCGGCCCGGTTGGCATCGAGATCAGGAGCTTTCGATAGTGTGCCGCCGGGGCCGCTCCCGATGGGAGGCGCCGGGCCTGGCGTCAGCGGCTGTTTCGTCGGAACCGACGTGATTCGAGGTAGTCGAGACGAAAGCGCATGGTCTCTTCCCACGCCATGCCGCCGGCGACGACATCGAGACAGTGTACGACACCGGCATGGGCCATCAGAAAGTGAGCACCAGGCTCGAGCGTCGTCCACCAGCTCCGGACACGCTCTGCGAGGCCCATCACCGTTTCCCCCCCGGGCGGTGATTTCGTGAACCAGTCGGTCATCCACTCATCCAAGACGGCCTGCGGCACGTCGTCCCAGGCCTTGCCCTCCCATGCTCCATACGACAGCTCCCGGATGCGCTCGTCGACGACGTGGCCGACCCCCAGGCCAGAGGCGAGCATCGCGGCAGGCTCCCGGCACCGCGCCGCGTCCGACGACCAGATCGTCAGCGGACCGAAGGTGTCCACGTCAGCCACGATACGATCGAAGACCTCTCGGGCGCTCAGGAGCGTGGGCACGTCGTGCTGGCCGTAACAGATCCCGTCCGCGTCGACGGGAGCGTGCCGGATGGTGAGGAGCTCGATCAAGGCCCGGTCATCCGATCACCCCCCACACCGGTTCACCTCCCCGTCATTCGTCTTCCCACCCGGCGGGCGGCTGAGCGGGATCACCTGCGGCGCCGATGCGTCAGGCCCCGGACCCGGGTGCGACGACACCACCACGGGCCACCGGTAGACCCGCTCGATCGTCTCCCGCTGCAGCACGGCTTCCGGATCGCCTGCCGCCTGCACCTCTCCTTCGGCGAGAAGGGCGAGCCGGGAAGCGTACCGAGCCGCAAGGTTCAGGTTGTGGGTGGCCACGAGCACCGTGAAACCGGCGTCGTGCGAGAGGTGCCGCAGCAGCTCGAACGTCTCCATCTCGTAGTGCAGATCGAGCGCCGCGGTCGGCTCGTCCAGCACGAGGGTCGACGGCTCCTGGGCCAGCGCCCGAGCGATCCGCGCCCGCTGACGTTCTCCCCCCGAGAGGTGGGTCACCGATCGTTCGGCGAATTCGATCACCCCCGCCCGAACCATGGCGGACTCCACGGCGGCTGCGTCCTCGGGCCCGGGCCGGCCGAGCACGCCGACGTGTGGATACCGGCCCATCTCCACGAGCGCGCGCACCGTCATGGGAAAGGCCAACGGCTCCGCCTGCGGCACGAATGCGACCCGGCGCGCCACCTCTCGGCGGGGCCACGATTCGATCGGCCGCTCCAGGTAGGCGACCTCTCCTGCCGAGCGGCCGAGCTCACCGAGCATGAGCTTCAGCAGCGTGGATTTCCCCGAGCCGTTCGGGCCGAGCAGGGCGACGAACCCGCCCTCCGGAACCTCCAGAGAGACGCCACGAACGGCGTCACGACTGGCTCCGGGATAGCAGAAATCGAGATCCCGTACCGTGAAGACCACACTCATCGAAGCTCCTCGTGCCGGAGGAGAAGCCACAGGAAGACCGGCACCCCGACGAGCGCGGTCACCACGCCGACGGGAAGCTCGGCTGGCGCAACGACGGTCCGGGCGACGGTGTCCGCTGCGACCATGAATCCGGCACCACACAGTGCGCTGCCCGGGAGCAGCCAGCGATGGTCGCTACCCCCGACGAGGCGCAGACCATGCGGGACGACGAGCCCCACGAAGCCGATCGCACCCGCACCCGCCACGCACACGCCCACGACCAGCGACGTCGCGACATAGAGCAGGAGCTTGAAGCGCCGCACATCGACGCCAAGATGGAAGGCGCTTTGCTCCCCGACCGACAGCAGGTTGAGCGGCCGCGCCAGAAGCGTCAGGCCTACCAGCGCAGGAACGACGTAGATCGATACGGCCGCAACCGACTCGGGCGAGGCGCCCGAGAAGGACCCCATGGTCCAGAGAAGCGCCGCGCGGAAGGTCTCTACGTCGGCAAAGTTGATGATCAGCAGGATGATCGCGTTGAAGAACGCCCCGATCACCACACCCGACAGCAGCAGCACGCGAGTGTCGAGTCCTCGGCCGTGGGCCCCGGCCATGGCCAACACCAACGCCGTGGCCACGATGGCACCCGAGAATGCCGAGGCCGGGAGCGCCACGAAGGATGTCGCGGTGATTCCGAGGACGATGGCGGCCACCGCCCCTACGGCCGCGCCGCTTGCGACGCCCAGCACGTACGGCTCCGCGAGCGGGTTGCGGAGAAGAGCCTGAAACACGGAGCCGCTCACCGCCAGCCCGGCGCCCACGAGCGACGCGAGAAGCACACGCGGCAGCCGGAGACTCGTCACGATGGTCTGTGCGGTGGGATCCGCCCGACCGCGGAGCGCCCCCAGGACGTCGGCGAGGGGCACGTGTACCGGTCCGACCACGAGCGCCACCGCTGCGACGAGGGCCAGCACGAACGAGAGCAGAAGCAGCCGGACCGCGATCGGTCCGGTCGGGTTCCGTGTCATTCGGGGATGGGACCCGGATGGCCCGGCTCGAACACCTCGGGGTGCAAGATCCGGGCGAGTGCCTCGGCCGC
>JBDHDM010000020.1:0-21251 GCA_039591515.1 Gemmatimonadota bacterium
AAGAACTTCGAGACGTTCGCGGACCAGGCTTCGCCGGAGGTGCTGGCGGCCGCACCCGATCCGAGCGTGGCCACGGTTGCGTAGGGTGCCCGCCCTCCGCGAACCGGGCGAGCGCCGACCACCTTGGTCATCGCCGCGGCTCAACGACTGGAAGCCCCGCCTGGGCCTGGGCAGCCCGAGAAGCGGGATCGGGGTGACGCGAGTGCTCGCGCTCCTCGCTTCGACTGCGGTCGGCGGGTCGGGCTGCGCCGACCGCGCGGCACCCGACTTCCCCGGTGTTCGAGGGGAGCGGGAGGCCGACCTCTCGGTCAACGTGACGAACCAGAACTTCCTCGACGTCGTCGTCTATGTGAGCCGGGACGCGACGTGGCATCGCCTCGGCACGGTCACCGGGGTGGGCTCCGAGACGCTGGACCTTCCCCGGGGGCTGGGGTCCCCGCCGGGTGAGTACCGGCTGCGGGTTCATCCAATCGGAGCCCCCGACAGGTACGACTACGTCACCGACGTGATCATCGCGAACCCCGGAGACGTCATCGAGCTCACGGTAGCCTCCAGCCTGCGGATGTCGAGCTGGTACATACGCCCTCGCTCATGACGCCGACGTCGCCCGATCGCAAAGGACGAGCTCCCTGGCCGCTTTGCCCTCGTCCAGTCGACTCACGGGCGTGGCTTGAGGCGCGTTTCTCAGCGTCTCGACATCTCGGACCGCCTCGTCGGCGATGTCCCGCATCGCTGCGATGAACGCATCCAGCACCGGCTTGGGCTCTGTCTCGGTCGGCTCGATCATCAGCGCCTCGGGCACGATGAGCGGGAAGTAGACGGTCGGCGGATGGAAACCGTGGTCCATGAGCCGCTTGGCGACATCAGTTGCCTTGGCATCACTTCCTTCGACCGTGCCCTGGCACACGAACTCGTGCATGCTCATCCGATCGAAAGGCACGGCGAACGTGTCGCGCAACTGGACGCGGAGGTAGTTGGCATTCAAAACGGCGTGCATCGAGTTCGATCTCAGGCCCTGGGAGCCGTGCATCCGGATATAGGAATGGGCCCGCACGAACATCCCGAAGTTGCCGAGGAACGTGCACATCCTACCGATGGACGCCTGGGGCGAGCCGAGCGCGAACACGCGGTGACCTCGCTCCGACTCTTCGACCACCTCGACGATCGGCCCCGGCAAGTAGTCGACCAGCGCTTCTGAGGCTCCGACCGCGCCCGAGCCCGGGCCGCCCCCGCCGTGTGGCGTCGCGAATGTCTTGTGGAGGTTGAAGTGCATCACGTCGATGCCGAGATCGCCGGGCCGCGCCACGCCGGCCAGGGCGTTCATGTTGGCGCCGTCACCGTATACCAGCCCCCCACAACCATGGACCAATCCCACCACTTCCTCGATCCTCTCCTCGAACAGACCAAGGGTGTTGGGGTTGGTGAGCATCAACCCGAGGGTGGTTTCGTCGCACGCGGCGCGCAGCGCTTCCAGGTCGATGTTGCCCCTGTCGTCGGAGGGAATCTCCAACACGGAGAGGCCCGCCATCGTCGCGGAGGCCGGATTAGTGCCGTGGGCCGTGTCGGGGATGAGCACCTGATCGCGACCCGACTCACCCCGTGCTTCGTGATACGCGCGCATCATCAGGAGTCCGGCCAGCTCCCCGTGGGCGCCCGCTGCGGGCTGAAGAGATACGCCGGCGAATCCGCCGATCTCCCGGATCCACTCCTGGAGCTCGTGGATGAGGGCGAGGTTGCCCTGCACGGTGCTGGGATGTTGCAGGGGATGGCTATGGGCGAAAGCCGGCAGCCGAGCGATCTCCTCGTTCACCCTCGGGTTGTACTTCATGGTGCAGGATCCCAAGGGGTAGAAGCCGCTGTCGACTCCGAAGTTCTTCTGTGACAAGCGCTGAAAGTGGCGGACGACGTCGAGCTGGGAGAGCTCCGGCAGCCCGTTGTCGGGCCGGATGAGCTCACGGGGCAACTCTGTCTCGGGCACGTCGGCCCTCGGCAGCTCCAGGCCGCCGCGCCGACCGGCCACGCTCAACTCGTACAGCGTGGGCTCGCTCATCCGTTTGCCCCGGGCCGCAGGACTTCCAGGGCGTCGACAAGGCGATCGATATCGGCGCGCGTATTCATCTCGGTTACGGCAACGAGCATGTGCTGTCCGAGGTGCGCATAGTCCTGGCCGAGGTCGTAGCCACCCAAGATCCCGTGCTCCTCGAGCAGGACGCGGTTCACGTGCTCGACCGGCGCCGGCAGTTGCACCACGAACTCCTTGAAGAAGGGCTGGTCGGGTGCATGCGGGTTCACCTCGAAGCCCTCGAGGGCACCGATACGCTTCGCTGCGTAGTGACTCCTCTGGTAGCAGAGCTCGGCCGCTCGCCGAAGTCCTGCCTTGCCCATCGTCGCGAGGTACACCGCCGCCGCGAGTGCCGTGAGTCCCGAGTTCGTGCAGATGTTGCTGGTGGCTCTCGCACGCCGGATGTGTTGTTCGCGCGTGGAGAGCGTCAGGACGTAGCCGCGCCTTCCGCTACGGTCCAAAGTCTCACCGACGAGGCGACCCGGGAGTCTGCGGACGTAGGAACGGCGGGTCGCGAAGATCCCGAGATGGGGCCCGCCGAAGGACGGCGGTACTCCCAGAGGTTGGCCGTCCGCCACCACCACGTCGGCCCCGTACGATCCGGGAGAGCGAAAAAGCCCGAGTGAGATCGGGTCGGCGACGACGATCAGCAGACCTCCGACCTCGTGAACCGCTTCGGCGAGTCCCTCGACCTCTTCGAAGTGCCCGAGGAAGTTCGGGCTCTGGATGACCAACGCCGCCGTCCGGTCGTCGAGGGCGGACGCGAGCTGGTCCATCTCGGATCGCCCCTCGTCGCAGCCCACGAGGGCAGCGTCCGTGCCCCGAAGGTACGTCCGTACGACGGCTCGGTATTGCGGATGCACATAAGGCGAGAAGACCACTTTGTCGCGCCCCTTCGTGACATCCAAAGCCAGGAGCACCGCCTCGGCCAGGGCCGTGGAGCCATCGTAATGGCTCGCGTTGCTGACCTCCATGTCGGTCAGCTGGCAGACCATGCTTTGGTACTCGAACATCGCCTGCAGCATTCCCTGGCTCAGCTCGGGCTGATAGGGCGTGTATGCAGTGAAGAACTCACCACGTCGAAGCACCGAGTCGACGGTCGACGGGATGAAGTGGTTGTAGGTTCCCGCCCCCAGGAACGTGGCCCCCTTCTCGACCGGGGTGTTGTTCGCTGCGAGGCGACCCACTTCGACGGCGAGCTCCAGCTCGGTCGTCGCCTGCGGGAGATTCAGGTCCGGGAACCGTACAGCGTCCGGCACGTCGTCGAAGAGCTCCTCCATCTCCGAGACACCGACTGCCTCACACATCTCGGCTCGTTCAATCGGCGTGTGTGGCACATAGCTCATCTTGATGCACCTCCCTGCTCGATCAGAGCACGACCTTCACCATCCGCCGACGTCGATCGCCGACCACCACCGGAACGTACCCACTTGCGGCCAGTTCGGCGTCCAGGCCCGAGTCCCCCGTGTCGAATCGAAGCACGGGCGTTCGGGCGAGCTTGGCAGGCGTCGCCACGATGCAGATCCGGTCGTTCCCGATTCTTCGGATGACGTCTGGGCTCAGCTGCAGGTTGCCACGACCCAGTACGAAGCCCTGCGCACCGATCGGACTGAGGATCAGCAAGTGACGGGGATGTGAATCCAGCAGCGCCAGGATCCGTCCTTCATCGAGATCCTCGTCGACGATCCGGCCGTCGACGACTGCGTCGATGCCGAGCAACGTCTTCTCGAGGCCCAACGAATCGGCGACGGATTGTACGGTGCTCCCCGGACCGAGCAGGACGAGCGTGTCCGGTTGAGCCTCGAGCTGACCCCGTAGATGGTTGGCGATCTCCGCCTTCACCTGGGCGTCTCCAGCCTCGACCAACATCATCTTCCCTGCCTGGGTGAAGGTCGGCTCGTACGGCGTGCGGGCCTCATGATAGAGCCTCACGACCCATTCACCTCGGCGGTATTCCTCCTCGTCCAGATCGAGAATCTCCACCGACGCCAGCTCGAGTTGGCCGTGGAGGTATTCGAAGAGGATGTCGGCCGTCCGGGTGGGATTCGCACCGAAGACCCCCGAGTACATCTTCACGCCCGAAGGGATTCCCAGGATGGGGATGTCGGTTCCCACGACGTTACAGATGTCCCGGGCTGTCCCGTCGCCGCCGCAGAAGAGCACGATCCTGGCTCCCAGGGCTGCGAACCGCCCAACGGCCTTCTTGGTATCGGCGGCACCGCATTGGTTCGGCGATTCGTGTACGACCTCGACACTTCCGAAGCCCGCAGAGGCGAGCACGTCTGCACCCATGGCACCCGAGCAGGTGAGCCATCGTACGTCGGGCTCTGTTCCCGTCAGCTCGTACCTGCGTCGGAGGGCTCGTAGCGTCTCCTCCGCCCTGAAGTGGGACGATGGGCGAGCGCCCTTGGCGATCGCTTGATCCACGACCCCGTCCGTACCCTTGAGTCCGACTCGCCCTCCCATGCCCGCGATGGGATTCACCAGGAACCCGACGGCGGTCATCGCGATGCGAGCCGGTGCGCCCAGCGCGTCGTTTCGGGGAGCCTCGGCTCCTCCTGGAGTGACCTTCAGGAGGGGCGCCTCACCTCCCCAACCAGATGTCCTCGAGCACCCGCACTGTCGTGGTTCGCTCCTCGCCACCCGCGGTCAGCGTAACCCGATAGACGCCCGGCTCGGCCAGGGGGCCCTGGTTGCCGCCGCCGAAGCCACCACCACCACCTCCTCCACCTTCACGCTCTTCGGGCTCTCCGCGGAGGTTCCACTGGACCCGGTTGATGCCCGGCGAGCCCGTGCCCTCGAGTGTCCGCAACGGCTCACCTGTTACGACGTCCGAGATGACGATCGAGACATCGTTCTGTCCGTCGGACAGCCAGTAGCTGATCGCCGTTCCCGGTGGGGCGCTGTCACCCGTCCAGTTCTTGTCGCCGGTTACGGAGCGTTGCCTTCTCCGGTCGAGCGTCCACCGGACCGCCTCTCGGGGCTCGAAGAGGTGAGCCTCACTCGCGAGCACGTCGGCCGTAGTCTGCTGGAGCGCGGTGATGTCGTCCATGACGTACACGGAGCGGCCGTGTGTCGCGAGTACGAGGTCGTTGTCGCGAGGGTGTACCACGACGTCGTCGATGCGCACGACCGGGAGGCCGTTCATGAACCGGTGCCACTCCTGACCCTCGTCTCCCGACACGAAGAAGCCGAGCTCGGTGCCGACGTACAGGATGTCCGGGTTTTTGGGATCCTGGCGCACGGTGTTCACGTTGCCGAGCTCGGGAAGATTCGAGGTGATGGCTTCCCAGGTCTCTCCGTAATCCCGCGTCAGGTAGACGTAGGGTGCCATGTCGTCGGAGAGCGTTCCGTCGAGGGACGCGTACGCGGTGCCTGCGTCGAACCAGGACGCCTCTACGCGGGACACGTAGTACTGCGTCGTTCCCCCGGGGAGGTTCTGGCTCACCTCCGACCACGTCGCTCCCCCGTCGCGGCTCACCTGGATGTTGCCGTCGTCGGTACCCATCCACAGGACACCGGGAACGACGGGTGATTCTGCGATCGTTACCGCCGTGCTCCAATTCGACACACCGTCGTTGCGGGAGTTCGAGCAGATCTCCCCGCGATCGAGCTGGCGGCATCGAGGCATGGCGTTGGGAACGCCCATGACGACGATCTCGTCCCGATTCACGTTCTTGGTCAGGTCCCCGGTCATGGACCACGTCTCACCACGGTCGCGCGAGATGAAGAAGCGGTTACCCGCCACGTAGACCGTCGTCGGATTATGAGGCGACAGGAGCATGGGAGTGTTCCAGTTCCACCGGATCTCCGTGCCCTCCGGAGGGGTCGGCAGGATGTTCGGCTCGCCGCCGCCCCGGCCACCACCGCCGGGTGCGCGCGGCCGGATGCTCACCTGCTCGCCGGTGGCCAGGTTCATCCGCCGGACGTTTCCGTTCTGAGATTCGGAGTAGATGATGTCGGGGTCCGTCGGGTCGACCTGCGTGTAGAAGCCGTCCCCGCCTCCGGCGCGGAACCAGTCGGTTGGAAGGATGGGGCTACCCCGGTTCGAGCTGGGTCCGCACCAGCTTCCGTTGTCCTGCAGACCGGTGCAGACGTAGTAGGGCCGCTGCATGTCGACGGATGCATGATAGGGCTGCCCTACGGCCCAGTTGCGGAACGACTCCCACGTCTCACCCTGGTCGTACGTGATGTCGACCCCGCCGTCGTTTCCGATGAGGATGTGGTCGTGATCGTCCGGGTTGATCCACATCGCGTGTTGGTCGACGTGGCCGTACCCGTCCAGAGTCTCCCAGGTCTGCCCCCCATCGCGCGACTTCTGGACTCGCTGGTCCACGGTGTACACGAGGTCGACATCCGTGGGTGAGACACGAATCTGACTGAAGTACATGGGTCGGCCGTTCTCGTTGCTGCGGAACTGCCAGCTCTCCCCACCGTCCATCGAACGCCAGACGCCGCTCCACTGCGGGTCGGGCGGAAGCTCACCGTCTTCTGCCAGCGCCTCCCACGCCGCACGGTCCTCGTCCGAGAGCGGGCGCTCGCGGTCGGCCGCGACCTCGATCTGTGCGTAGATGACGTCGGGGTCAGCCGGTGTCGTCGCCAGGGCGATGCGCCCCATCGTGCCGTTCGGCAGACCGCGGCCCTCGATGCGCGACCAGGTCGCTCCGCCGTCGTCCGTCGACCAGATGGCGCTTCCCTGTCCCCCTCCGACGAAGCAACAAGCCGTGCGCCGCCGCTGGTATGTAGCGGCGAACATGCGCTCCGGGTTCGACGGATCGATGATCAGGTCCGTTGCGCCGGTGTGTTCATTGAAACGGAGAACGTGTTCCCAGGTCTCACCACCGTTCGTGGACTTGAAGACGCCCCGCTCTTCGTTGGGGCCGAAAAGTGGTCCGACCGCCGCGACCCACACCGTATTCGCGTCCGTCGGGTGCACGATCACGCGCGCGATGGACTGGGTCTCACGCAGCCCGATGTGCTGGAACGTCTCGCCACCGTCGGTGCTCTTGTACATACCGACCCCGTACGTCGAGCTCTGCCGGTTGTTGGCCTCGCCCGTGCCCACGTACAGGACCTCGGGATCGGACGGCGCGAGCGCGAGCGCACCGATGGAGTGCGTTTCGTACTCGTCGAAAATGGGCTCGAACGTCGTACCGTTGTTCGTGGTCTTCCACAGCCCTCCGGTCGCGAACCCGACGTAGAAGGTGTGCGGGTCGCCCGGATGAACAGCCAGGTCATCGACGCGCCCTCCCTGACCGATCGGTCCGATCGACCGCCAACGGAACGGTCGGAGGATGGGGTTGTCGGACTGATTGACCACCGCGGCTTCGGCTTCCTGCGACGCGGCGGGCGTCGGCACCGTCACGGCAGCGGTGGAGAGGGCCAGAGTGAGGAACACGGAGAGGCCCAGGGGGCGGCTGCGGGGACGTGCGGCGGACATTGTCGTCCTCCGGTTCTTGGAAGCGGACGCGCAGGGAACGGGCAAGGTCGAGCGGGTCCGCGAGGGTGTCAAACGGTCGGGACCGGCGTACCGACGAGAGCTTTCGTTCCAGGAAGCCCGGATGCCCTGAGGCCACTCCGAGTCCGACTTTCGGCAGGCTTGCTGGCCCGTCTCCGCTCCGGCTCACTGTTTCATCTCCGCCGGGTGGAACGTTTCCATCGGTCGAGTGAAACGCCGCCGATCGGTCGCGAAGCGTCCCCCTGTGAGTCGTAACGCCCTGTCCCCCACCAGTCTGCGGCGTCAGGTGCGCCCCATGGCATTCCAGGTCCTGGCCTTGCGTACATGAGTCCATGATTCGCTCACTCTCGCAGTAGGGGGACCTATGAAACTGAAGACGCTACTACTCCTCATCCCGGTCGTGGCGATGGCGGCCTGCGATCCGGAGGCGACGACGCCGACCAGTCCGGACGCCCCTGACATCGCGCCACAGCTGTCCAAGACGGCCAGGGGCGGACGCGCCGGCTCCTTGGGAGTGGTCTACGTGTCGAGCCAAGGCCTGTACTACGACACCTTCGTCTCGGCGTCCGTGCTCCCCATGAGGGGACCATTCCAGCTTCTCGAAAACGGGGTCACCGAGTTCGGACCGGGTGACCGCGGCTACGTCGGCGGACGTTGGTGGATCGACGCGAACGGGGACGGCTACCAAAACGAAGGGGACGTCTTCCTCCTTTGCCCGCTGCTCGGGCCCGGTCGTACTTCTCCGTAGGGGATCGTCCCGCGCCGACCCGGCTGGCGAGGGTCGGCGCGGGGCCGAAGGGATTCCGAGCCGGGGGCCATCGCGCTCGTCCGGGACGAACGTAGCTTACTGATGTGATTGTCCTCATGCGCGTGCCTCTGCTCGGAGCCGTCGTGCTCCTCCTGGCGGCCGCCGTCGCGGTGGCGCTCGTTCCTGCCGGCATCGGCCTCGACCGGCGAGTCACGAACGAGATGCGACGGGTCGCCGTCGAGGACCTGGGCCGTGCTCCGATGATCCTCAAGGACCGTAACAGCGCACAGATCGAGGCGCTGTCCATGCACGCGATGACCGTGGCGAGCACGGAGGGGCTCGAGGTCGCCATGCTGCAGGGGCGTCGGGATGTGGTGGAGCAGCTGGCGCGCGCAGCGGCAGCAACCTACGGGGAGGACCCCGTGGTGATCTCCCCCGAAGGAGAGGCGATCGTCGGGCCTTCGCCGGGTCCCGAGGGCCTGGCCGAGCTTCGGCGCGCTGGCGGGTGGGCGCAGTACGTGTGGTACGCCGGTGCTCCGCGAGCCGTCGGGCTGGCAGCGATCGGTCGTGACGGCGCATGGTCCGGTGCCGCCGGATCGATGACCACCGTTGGCGAGGAGCTGGCGGGCACGCTCGCGGGCCTGGCCCGCTCGGACGTGACCGTGCTGGGCCCGGATGACACGGTCGTGGCCACCACGCTCGACGTCACGGTGGCGCTCGAGCTCGGTCGCGCAACCTCGCTTGGTGAGGGAACTCCGGAGACCCCGGACGTCGATGCGCTGCTTCTGGGCGAAGAGGAGTACTGGGTCGCTCAGGGTGAGCTGCCTGGCGCCGGCCGGGTGGTCTTCTCTCGATCGGTGTCGGAGGAGTTGGCCGCGCTGCCCGGCGTAAGGCGTAGCTACGCCGTGGCGGGAATGGTCACACTCTTGCTCGCGCTTGGCGTGGGCGCCGTGGTTGCCGTCCTGATGCTCCGGCCCGTGCGCGGACTCGCGGTCGCAGCCGATCGTATGAGCGCCGGCGACTTCAGTGCGCCCGTACCGGACTCCCAGGTGGAGGAGGTCGAGCGTTTAGGCGCTGCGTTCCGAGCGATGAGGGACGCTCTGAGGCATCGACTCACGGAGCTCGGAGAGGCCAATGAGGCGCTCGAGGAACGACAGCAGCGACTGACCACCCTGCAGGCCGAGCTCATTCGCCAGGATCGCCTTGCTTCAAGCGCACGCATGGCGGCCGAGCTCGCGCACGAGATTCGCAATCCGGTGGCGAACGTCCGGAACTGCCTCGAAATCGTGCGCCGCGGCCTTCCTGAAGCCAGCGAGGGCTCCCGCTTCGCGGACATGGCGATCGACGAGCTTCTGCGCATGCACGAGCTCGCCGAGAACCTCCTGGATCTCCACCGTCCGGGCGAAGCGGGAGGCCGCGTCTGCGACGCCGCGGACGTAGCCGGCCAGGTGGCGACGCTCGCCGGCGTGGGCGGACACCCGATCGCGGTGCGCGTCGGGGCAACCGACGACGGGACACTCCGCGCGGCCATACCGGCGGACCCGCTGAAGCAGATCCTGTTCAACCTCGTCACGAATGCCGGGGAGGCCGGCGGGGCCGAAGCCACGGTCGACATCGTCGTCTCGCGACGGAGCCACACCGTGCGGATCGACGTGCTCGACGAAGGTCCCGGGATCTCCGAAGATGAGCTCGACCGCATTTTCGATCCGTTCTTCACCACCAAGGGTGCCGTGACAGGGATCGGACTCGGGCTGTTCGTGGCGGAGGGCCTGGCGCGGCGGTACGGCGGGCGTATCGAAGGAGCGAACCGGCCCGGGCGAGGCGGGGCCCGCTTCACGGTCGAGGTGCCGGCGGCGGACGAGACGGCAGGCCCCGCCCCGGAGGAGCGTGAGACGTGAGGGCCCCCGCGCGACTGCTGGTGGTTGATGACGACCGGACGTTCCGGCTTTCGACCGCGGAGCTTCTGCGTCACGAAGGACACGAGGTGGACGTCGCAGCCGATGTGGAGGAGGCGGTCGCGAAGCTCGAAGCGGCCTCGTTCGATCTCATGCTTTTGGACGTGCGCATGCCCGGCATGGACGGGCTGACGGCGGTCGAGGTCCTTCGCACTCGTGGCCTCGAGCTTCCGATCCTCATGATCTCCGGATTCGGGACGATCGACACGGCGGTGAAAGCGCTCCACCTGGGGGCCGACCACTTCTTGAGCAAGCCGATCGACCCGGACATCCTCTCGGCGAAGGTCTCGGAGCTGCTCGAGCGGAGGCCAACGGAGCGGCGGATCAAAGAAGGGGCCTTGGCGGGCATCGTGGGGCACTCCGCGGCGATGCGGGCTCTCTTCGAATCGGTGCGGCAGGTGGCGCCCACGGACACGACGGTGCTCATCACCGGTGAGACCGGTACCGGTAAGGAGCTTCTGGCCCGTGCGGTGCACGAGCTTTCGGGTCGGGCTGGCGGGCCGTTCGTCGCCGTGAACTGTTCGGCGCTCGCCGACGGGATTCTGGAGAGTGAGCTGTTCGGCCACGTGAGAGGCGCGTTCACTGGCGCGGTCGCGTCGCGTGTGGGGCTCTTCGAGGCCGCGGAGGGTGGCACACTTCTGCTCGACGAGGTGGGGGACATGAGCCTGCGTCTGCAGCAACGCCTCTTGCGCGTGCTGGAGGAGCGGGAGGTGCTGCCCGTTGGGGCCAACAGCCCTCGCTCCGTGGATGTGCGCATCGTGGCCGCGACGCACCGAAACCTCGAGTCCGAGATGCGCGCCGGCCGGTTTCGCGACGATCTGTTCTATCGCCTGAACGTCTTCCGCATCGAGGTGCCGGCCCTCCGCGAGCGCCGAGGAGACATCCCGCTCATCGTGGAGGCGGCTTTGGCCCGCGTGCGGGAACGCACACCGGGCGCACCCACGTCCGTGTCGCCCCTCGCGATGCGCTTGCTACGCGCACACGAATGGCCGGGCAACGTGCGTGAGGTCTTCGGTGTGGTGGAGAGCGCCGCGATTCGCGCCGCCGGCCCACGCGTGGAGGCACAGCACTTACCGGAGTCGGTTCGGCGCAAGGCCGCGGACGATGCGCCCGACCTGTCGACGAGATACCGAGCCCAGCCATCCGAAGACGAGCGGCAGGCGATCCGAACGGCGCTCGCGTCGGCCGGAGGCTCGCGGACCCGGGCGGCCGAGATCCTCGGTATGAGCCGGACGACGCTGTGGCGCCGCATGCGCGACCTGGACATCGAAACAGGCTGATGATGCTCCGTGGCCCCGGGGTCAACGACGCGCCGAAAGCCGGGCGATCACCGGTTGGACAAGCCGTTCACGACCCTCAGTCCCTCCGCAGAGCCACCGCCGGATCGATCGCGAGCGCCTTGACGAGCGGTGCCACGCTGGCCACGAGGGAGACGGCCGCGAGCACGACCGTCACGCCACCGAAGACCCAGGGGTCGCGCGGACCGACCGCGTGCAGCTGGCTGGTCAGCAGCTGGCCGGCGAGGATCGCGGCCGCGATCCCGATGCCGATGCCCAACGAGGTCAGCCGGAGTGTCTTCCCCATCACCAACCGGGCGACGCCTCCGGAGTCGGCCCCGAGCGCCCGCCGAATGCCGATCTCGTTCATCCGCCGCACGACCGTGTGGCTGAGCACGCCGTAGATCCCGACCGATGCGAGCGCGAGGGCGAGCAGGGCGAAGACGCCCAGAAGCGTGGAGGTGAGACGTTCCTGCGCAATCGACCGGTCGACGAGCTCCTCGAACGTCGCGACGCCGGAGATTGGCAGCGAGGGATCGAGGGCCTTCAGCTCTCCTCGCAACGCGCCGAGCACACCGTCGGGATTCCCGTCGGTACGAAGCGTCACGTTCATCCGACGGAAGGGAGCCTGCCGGAAGGGGAAGTACACGGTCGGCTCGGGCGGGGCGGTGAGCCCGTCGTACCGGACGTCGCGAACGACGCCGACGACACGCACCTCGTCCTTCTGCGTCTCGCCGAGAGGCCCGAACGGGCCTGCCGCATTCGTAAACGATTCACCGACGGGGTCGGCACGTCCCCAGAAGAGGCGTGCGGCCGCCTCGTTCACGATGACCACACCTTCGCTGTCTTCGTCGTCGAGGGCGGTGAAGTTCCGGCCGGCCGTCAGCGTGATCCCGAGGGTCTCGACGAATCCCTCGTCGACCATGCGGTTGATGGCCCGAGGGCGCTGACTCGGATCCGACACCGGTTGGCCGAGCACCTGCATCGCGACGGGGTAGTCGTGGTTGGTACCGAACGGGACGCTCGTGGAGAGCCCGATGCTGCGAACCTGGGGAATGTCGCGCGCACGGTCCGCGAGCTGCACGTAGAGAGCCCGTACCTCGTCGTAAGTGGGGTAAGGCGCCGTGTTCAGCGTGAGCTCGGCCGTGACGAGGTTGGTGCGCTCGAAGCCCGGATCGGTTTGCAGGACAGCCACGAAGTTGCGGACCAGCAGTCCGGCGGAGATCACCAGCAGGACCGACAGGGCGAGCTGGGCCACGACGAAGCCGCTGCGTACGCGCTCCCGTGTCTTGCCGCCAGACGAGCCGCGGCCACCGTCCCTGAGAATCGCCCTGGGCCGCACGTACATGAGGCGCACCGCAGGGGCGAGGCCGAACACGAGCCCCGTCACGACCGTGACGAGCGCCGTGAAGGCGAGGACCGACCCATCGAGCGCCACCTCGTCGAGGCGTGGCACCTCGGCCGATCCGAGGCCGGTGAGGAAGTCGAGTGCTCCCACGGCGAGAAGTAGTCCCGCGAGCGCACCCACGGAGGCCAGGAGAAGGCTCTCCGTGATCAGGAGGCGGGCGATACGGCGACGCCCGGCCCCGAGGGCCGTACGGAGCGCGATGTCTCGCTCCCGCCCCTCGGCCCGACCGAGCAGGAGGTTCGCGACGTTGGCGCACGCGATCAGGAGCACCAGCCCGGCCGCTGCGAGCAGGATCAGGAGGGCCGGGCGCGTCTCACCGAGCACGACCTCGTCGAGGGAATCGACGCGGTAGGTCCAGCCCTGGTTCGCTTGGGGATTCGACGTGGCAAAGGCCCCGGCGAGCGCTGCCATCTCGGCTTCTCCGGTGTCCTTGTCGACCCCCGGCGCGAGCCGAGCGATCGCGCTCAGCCATCGATCGTCCCGCGCGGGGTTCTGCTCCAGACCGCCGAGGAGCACGATCACATCCGCGGGAGGCAGCACCCACTCCAGGCCAGGCGGCAGCACGCCGAGGATCGGCGCGTCGGCGCCCAGGAACCGAAACGGTTGGCTCAGGACGTCGGGATTCCCACCGTAGATGCGCTGCCAGGTGCCGTAGGGCAGCAGGACACCGCCCGGCGCGTTCGGGTCCTCGTCCGAGGCGACGAAGCTTCGCCCCAATAGCGGCTCGACCCCGAGCACCTCGGGCAGGCTCCACGTGACCGCCAGGAGGGTGGCGCGCGTAGGCGTCTCCTCCTCGCCGAGCAGGATCGTGCTCTCGCTGTCCACCCATGCTCCGATGTCCGCGAACGTCCTCGCCTCGCGCCGCATCTCCAAGAAGTTCGTGGGGCTGACGAAAGAGCGGCTGACACCTGTCGGGTCGTTGCGCGACCAGATTCGCACGAGCTCCTCGGGCGCATCCACGGGGAGCGGCTGTAGCAGGACGGCCCGGACGACGCTGAAGACGGCGGTGTTGGCTCCGATTCCGAGCGCGATCGTCGTGCCGGCGATGAGTGTGAAGACCGGAGCGCGAAGGAGGTTGCGTACCGCGAGTCGCACGTCGTCCCGCGCGTCGAACGGGCGCAGCGCCTTCGCCCATTCCACGACGGCGGTGCCGAGGAGGTCGATTACGGTGCGGATCCAAAGTGAGGCCACGGCGAGCGTGCCTCGCCGCCTCGCATCGGCTCGGCGCGCCTCGAACGTCGCGGAGATCTCCGTCGCGAACCGTTCGCGGAAGCCGGATGGGAGGAGGCGAAGAAGGACGTTCAGGAAACCGCTCTCGCCTGCGCTCATCTCCGCTCCTCCATCAGATGGCGTGCGGCGGGAGAGGCGACCAGAGCCGCGAGGCGCCGGGTCTCGACCTGGGCGACGGCACGCCCGAGCCGGGTGATCTCGTAGTACCGCCGCCGCGCGTCCGTCTCATCGGCGGGCGGGTCGGCCTGATCGATGAGTCCCTCGTCGAGGAGCCGCCCCAGTAGGCGATAGAGCGATCCGACCTCGAGCACCACGCGGCCCTCCGTCTGGTCCTCGACGGCCTTCATGATGCCGTACCCGTGCGCGACGCCTCCGCCGAGCACCAGCAGGATGTGCAGGTCCTGCGGCTTCAGTGGAAGATACCGATCGAGCTCTTCAGGCTGCTCCATCCCCGCGATCCTCCCTACAGAGGGCGCCCACGAGGCCGGCGCCCCGATGACCACATCGGATTACTTATATGTATTTCGATGTTAGTGGGAAAGGGGGGGTGTGTACTCTCGGCTCGACCGACTCCAGAGACCTTGCGGCCCTCGTTCGTCCTTGGCGCCGCCGGATCCGAGCGCTACGGTCTCGCTACCCGTTCCATCCTCACTGGGGATCCTGCGATGCGCACCACGTCGTCTCTCGCCCGCTTCCGTACCCTCGCGCTGGCCTCGATTCTGCTGGCTCTGTCCCCGGGCTTGCGGCCCGGCATCTCGGCTCAGATCCGCGCCTACGACGAGGTCGTGACCGGGTCGGCGGAGACCGACGAAGGGCTCTTCGACGTCCACCGGGTCGGCGATCAGCTCCTCTTCGAGATACCCGACGAAGTGCTGTCGCGGGACATGGTCATCATGAGCCGCCTGCACCGCGTTCAGCAGGGCCAGACGAACGTCGGATCGAATCTCGCGCCCAACGTCGTCGTGCGGTGGGAGCGCAGGGGCGAACGGGTCTTCCTCAGAGCGGTGTCACACTCGAACACTGCAGTGCCCGAGGACAACGTGAACATCGCCGTCGAGAACCAGAGCTTCGCCCCGATTCTCATGTCCTTCGAGATTCAGGCCCGGGGCCAGGGTACGAGCGTGATCGACGTGACCGACCTCTACACGAGAGACACGCCCGCGTTCACGTTGCCCGCCAGCCAACGCCAGCGCATGGGTGTGCGGAGCTACGATCGGGACCGGAGCTGGCTCGAGTGGTCGAAGAGCTTCCCGATCAACGTGGAGGTGCGGGTCGTTCAGACCTACGATGCGGCCCAGGCGCCCTCCGCGGCACGTGGAGGCGCGCTGTCGTTCGAGGTGAATCACTCCATGGTGCTTCTTCCCGAGGAGCCCATGATGCCACGACTCTGGGATGAGCGCGTCGGCTTCATCTCGATCCAGCGGACCAACTACTCCCGGGATTTCGACGGTGTGCGGCCGGAGCGGTACGCCGTGCGATACCGGCTCGAGCCTTCGGACACGGCGGCTTTCCTGCGCGGGGAGCTCGTTGATCCGGTGAACCGGTGGGTGTGGTACATCGATCCCGCGACGCCCGAGGAGATTCTCCCGTACGTCGAGGCGGGCATCCTGGAGTGGAACGACGGCTTCGAGGAGGCAGGGTTCCGGAACGCGATCGAGGTGCGCAGGGCTCCGACCGAGGAAGAGGATCCGGAGTTCAGCCTTCTCGATGCCCGGTACTCCGTGCTCCGGTATGTGCCCTCGCCCACCCGGTCGGCGAACTCGGGCGGCGACGTGGTCGACCCCAGGTCGGGCGAGGTGATCCGTGCGCACACGAACCTTTATCAGGGGGTCAACGAGCGGATGCGCTGGCAGCTGCTGAGCCAGGTGGCGACGGCCGCCGACGATCTCCGCTACCGGAACGACGACTTGCCCGAGGACCTCATGGGGGAGGCGATCAGGTACGTGATCTCCCACGAGACGGCGCACTCCGTGGGTCTGCCGCACAATCAGCGGGCCAACTTCGTCTTTCCCGTGGACTCGATTCGCGATCCGGACTTCGTGCGCCGGATGGGGCACTCGGCGTCCTCGGTGGGGCGCACCCGCTTCAACTATGCCGCTCAGCCGGGTGATCACGTGCCGCCCGAACGCCGCATGGGCGTCTGGGACGCGTGGGCGATCCGGTGGGGGTACCGGCCGATCCTCGGTGCGGAGACGCCGGAGGACGAGTTCGAGACGCTCAACCAATGGATCGTCGAGCGCTCCGACAAGCCGTGGTTCCGGTTCGGGTCGGCCCTCTTCGGCATGGACGTGGAGTGGGACCCGTACCGCATGACCGAGGGCATCAGCGACGATCCGGTCGAGGCCGCGGCGCTCGGCATGGCCAACCTGCGCGTGATGACCGACAGCCTCATGGCGTGGGTGCTCGACGAGGGCGAGGACTACTACGAGCTGGAGAATCACTATCTGCAGGCTCTCACGCAGTGGAACCGCTACGCGGAGCATGCCGCGGCCGCGGTGGGCGGCTCGTGGACCCACCCGAAGCGGTACGGAGAGGAGGGCTGGGTCTACACACCGATCGAGCCCGAGTATCAGCGAAAGGCGATGCTCTTCATCGATGAGCACGTCTTGCAGACGCCTCACTGGGCGCTGAACGTCGATCTCTTGAGGCGACTCGAGCACGCTGGAGCGGTGGAGCGGACCAGAGCGTATCAGGAGCTCGCGGTACAGCGCCTCCTGAACCATGCTCGGCTGGCCCGGCTCATCGAGCACGAGGCCTTTCTCGGTCCGGAGACGTACACGCCGAGCGAGATGTTGGACGACGCTCGCGAGATGGTGTGGCGGGAGGTCGGCTCGGGCGCTCCGATCGATACCTATCGACGGAATCAGCAGCGCGCGTATTTGGCACAGGCGCACCACCTGCTGCACGATGCCGAGTCGGAGCATTGGCGGCCGCCGGCCTCGGGGAACCTGAGGGTCGGCAGGAACGACGATCCCCCGCTCAACGCCGATCTCCACATCGCGCAATCCGACATTCGTCCGTTGATCCGGGATCAGCTCGGGCTTCTCCAAAGAGAGATCGAGGAGGCGCTCGCAGCGGGCGTGGACGATCGCATGACACGGATTCACCTGGAGGACGCGTTACAGCGCATCCGGAGGTCGATCGGCTAGGGAAGGAATGGGGAAGGAAAAGGACGATGTCGGACCGCGCGGGGTACGGACCGCTCCGACCACTTCCCTTCCCGAACGGCCCCACTACCGAACAAAGACCGAACATCCTAGCTTGACGGATGTCGATTCGAGCGCTCGTCCTGTCCGACACGCACCTCGGCTTCGACCTGCCGGCGCGACCCAGGGTTCGTCGCAGGAGGCGGGGCCTCGACTTCTGGGCGAACTACCAGCGGGCGCTCCGGCCGGCGCTGTCCGGTGATGTCGATCTGGTCGTTCACGCGGGTGACGTCTTCCACCTGCCTCGGGTCTCTCGAGAACTGGTTTACGAGGCCTTCGAGCCGCTGAAGCGCATCGCCGAGACGGGAATCCCGGTGTTCGTCGTGCCCGGCAACCACGAGCGGTCGAGAATCCCGCATGCACACCTCGCGAGCCACGAGCGAGTCCACGTCTTCGACGCGCCGCGCACCTTCAGGCTCACGATTCGCGGGACTCGGTTGACCCTCGCTGGCTTCCCCTACCAGCGAAAGGACGTCCGTTCGCGATTCCCCGCGTTGCTCCGGGAGATGGAACTCGCATTTCTCGACTCCGACATCACCGTCCTTTGCATGCACCACTGCGTGGAAGGTGCGACGGTGGGTCCGGCGGACTACACGTTCCGCCACGCGCCGGATGTCGTGCGGGGCGCCGACGTTCCGGCGGGCTTGGCCGCCGTCGTGACGGGGCACGTGCACCGTCACCAGGTCCTGACCACCGACATATCGGGTCGACCGATGGCCGCGCCGGTGCTTTATCCCGGATCCGTGGAACGCACAGCCTTCGCGGAGCTCGGCGAGCCGAAGGGCTACCTCCTTTTGGAGCTTTCGGCCGACGAGGGCAGGCGAGGCGGCCGGATGCGGAGTTGGAGCTTCGAGCGCCTACCCGCTCGCCCGATGATCGAGCGCGCACTGTCCGCCGACCGCCTCGGCGCCCAGGCCGTCGAGCGGCTGATTCGAGACGCCGTGTACGAGGCGCCGAGGGACGCCGTGCTCCGCATTCGGCTGCACGGCGCGATCCGTGCGGACGCCCGGGCCGTCGTGACTGCGGCCAGGCTGCGGGACCTCGCACCCGCGGAGATGAATCTCGATGTGATCCTGGTCCAGGAACCACGCCGACGCGGGAGCCGCTACGCTCGCCGACGTCCGCGCATGGAATCGGGGGTCGATCGCGCACAAGAGGAGCTGGGGCTGGGGAGGGTCTAGGGCAGACCCGCAGAGCGCTTCCCGACCGGGGCGGTCGGGGCTACCACCGGAAGACGGCGGAGAGTGTGGCGTAGTGTAGCCACGCGAAGTTGTAGACGGACTCTACGTCGGCGCCGCCTTCGACCGTGCGGTATCCCGCGCGGATCGACCACCGCTGGCTGAGGTCGTACCCGGCCTTGAGCGATGCGTCGATCGCCCGGCCCGGCCCCCCGGCCAGCCCGTCCGCGTCGAGGAGCACGTGCCAACGGGCGCCCGGCTGCCAGTCGCCGGCCAGGTGGAGCAGGGGCACGAAGCCCAAGTCGTCCTTCTTGCTGGTCGTCGTGCCTTGCGCCAGAGCGATGGAGGCGTCGCGCACTTTCGCGGTGATGCCGAGCCAGGCCCTGGTACGTTCACCAGCGTGGAAGCGCCAGCGGTACGTGAGACGCCATGAGTTGAACGTGTACGTGGCCTCGAGGGGCTGGCCGGCGCTGTAGTCCTGACCCGCGAAGCTCAGCGCGCTGCCTGGTACGCCCGTCTCCGTCAAAGAGAACGGTGCCCAGAGCAGCCGGAGGCCGTGGCGCTCCGAGACGTTCCAGGTGAGGTAGGCACGGCCGGATGGCCACGGCCCGGTGCCCACAAGGTCGGAGAGGGAGAAGCGCGTTGCGGTGCCGTCGTTGGGGATCTCGACGTCGTTGTAGCTCTGCCAGGCGGGTCCCCCCTCCACTTCGAGCTCGATGCGGGGGGCCTGCGCGGCGACGTCTGCGGGGAGGATCGTGACCCCGATCGAGGTCAGGGCGATGAAGAATGGCAGCGTTCTCACGGGTCGGGCTTCGTATTCAGGTGGGCCTTCGAGGGACGAGGACGGGCGTGGCGGCCTTGTAGGTCTCGTACGCGGGGTCTCCACCCCACCTCTCGTCTGCCTGGCGCTCGAGCAGTGGGATGCCGCTGGCTCGCGTGATGAGCAGCGCGACAAAGACGGGTGAGACCAGGGTCATGAGCCGCCATCCCGTCAGGGCGGGCGCGGCCATGATCGCGATGCCGGTCCACAGCACGATCTCACCGAAGTAGTTCGGGTGGCGGGACCACGCCCACAGACCGGTCGAGATGAAGCGGGCCTGGTTCTCTGGGCGGCTGCGGAAAGCGCGCTTCTGACCATCGGAGACAACCTCGATGCCGAACCCCGAGGCCCAGAGCGCGAGGCCCAACCAGGCGGCGGGACCGAGGGGGACCGAGCGGCTCGAGGTGATGGCGGCCAGCGCCGCGGCCAGCGTGAAGCAGACCCAAAGGCCCTGAAGGGTCCACGCGACGAAGAACCGGACGAATGAATCCCGCACGCCGTCGAAGCGTCGGTCCGGGCCCTGGGCGCGGATCCGACGGAAGAGGAAGCTTCCCAAACGGACCGCCCACACCCCGACGAGCGCGGCCAGAAGAAGCGAGCGGTCGTCGGGCGGTGGCGCGAGCGCGATGGCGAGTGCCGTGACCGAGAGGTACGTCAGGCTGCCCGTCAGGTCGAAGAAGCGCTCCGTACGCATCTGCCAGGCGGGCAGGAAAGCGACCCATTGGATGCCGAGGGCCACGACCACGCACATCCAAAAGACGGGCACGCCGCTGATCGTGGCGCCTCCCTGCCCGCCCGCCCACGCAAGGCCGGCGACCGGAAGCAGGAGGACCGGGAGCGAGCTCAGCCGTCGCCGTTCGGAATCAGGCATCGGGCCCACCGGGCCAGCTCGCCACCAGGTGGTTGTCGTGGTGGAAGGTCGACCCCACGAAGCGCACGAAGATGAAGCCCGCCTGGCATATGTTGGCGATGAGGGCCGTGACGTAGAGGGCACCCCCGTTGCCGAACGAGAACCCGAGCAGCACGGCGACAAGGCTGAGCTGCTCGATCACCTCGAGGGACATGAAGACCCAGACGGCGAGGCGGTCCGGCTCGAACGTGCCCTCGACGGGCCGGTACGCGCGGATGAAGGACGCGATGATCCCGTTGTCGAGCACGAGGAAGGCGACGGCGGAGATCCGCCAGGCGAGCTCCGGCTCCATGCCGTATCCCGCAACACCGAGGGGAATCAAAGCGGCTGCGACACCGGCCACGCTGCTCGAAATCACCAGACGCAGTCTGAGCAGGTCGTGGAGCGCGTCCGCGACCCGGTCGCTCCCCCGTCGCAAGACGCTCACGAGAGCAGCGAACCCCACGAACGAGGCGCAGATCTCGGCGAGCGCGAGGAGAGTCTCCGTGTTCGGCATGGGTGCTCTTGTCCAGCGGCGGTTCGGGTCGAACTCGCCTCGGTTTGTCAGCGGCTTTCCACTTGAAGCACAGATATTAAACAAAACATCTACATAACACAATATAATGCCATAATATCTATACATACCATGGACACATGCATCGCGAACGACTTCTCTCGAGACCCGGCCGTGCCCTGTGAGGGTGAGCGATTCCTCGTCGAACGAAGTGGACACGTAATCGGAGGTCGGCGCGTTCCGCACCTCGTCCTGTTCCGGGAGGACGGTCCGACTCCTTCTCGGCGGATCCTCGCGCTCGTCGATCGGAGTGCGCACGGAGAGCTCGCCCTGCTCGTGGCGACCCGGCTGACGTCTGCGTGGGGCTCGGAGCTCACGGTCGCGACGTTCGTGGATGCTGCAGCGGACGACGACGAGCGCCTCCGAGCCGAGGCGGATCTGGAGGCGGAGGTGGGCATCTCCGTGCGCGCGCACGTGCGTGCGATTCCCACGTCTTTGCCCGAGGA